>NZ_FNSO01000002.1:300000-600000 GCF_900105945.1 Amycolatopsis tolypomycina
AGCCGCCCGAACTGCCGCTGCAGGTTGATCGCGACGTTGCACAGCCCGACCGCGCGGTGGCCCTCGTTGAGCAGCGCCCGCGTCACGATGCCGACCGGGTTGGTGAAGTTGACGATCCACGTGTCGTCGCCGGCGATCTTGCGGACGCGGTCGGCGATGTCCAGCACCACCGGCACCGTGCGCAGCGCCTTCGCGAGGCCACCCGCGCCGGTCGTCTCCTGGCCGACGCAGCCGCAGGCATGCGGGAACGTCTCGTCCGAGCGCCGCGCCCGCTGCCCGCCGACGCGCAGCTGGATCAGCACCGCGGACGCGCCGTCGACGCCTTCTTCCAGCGACTGCGTGGTCCGCACCCGCGCCGGGTGGCCGGCGTGGTCGAGCAGCCGCTGGCTGAACCCGCCGACGGCCTCGACGCGGTAGGCGTCCGGGTCGACCAGCACGATCTCGTCGACGTCCAAAGTGGACCGGCGGCCGGCGATCCCGTCGATCAGTTCCGGCGTGTAGGTGGACCCGCCACCGACGACTGCCAGTTTCATCCCTTGACCCCCGTGAATGTGATGCCCTTGACGAACGACTTCTGCGCGAAGATGAACAGCACGATCACCGGCGCCATGATCAGCGCGGTCGCCGCCATCGTCATGTTCCACTCGACGTGGTGCATGCCGCGGAAGGACGCGATGGCCAGCGAAAGCGGCCAGTTGTCCTGGTTTTCGCCGGTGTAGAGCAGCGGCCCGAAGTAGTCGTTCCAGGTGAACAGGAAGCAGAACATGGCGGTGGCCGCGATCCCGGGCTTGGCCATCGGGATCAGCACCCGGTACATGGCCTGGAACTCGGTGCAGCCGTCGATCTTCGCGGCTTCGAGGTAGTCCTTCGGAATCGTCAGGAAGAACTGCCGGAGCAGGAAGATCGAGAACGCGTCGAAGAAGAAGTACGGCACGATCAGCGGAACCAGCGTGCCGGTGAGCCCCATCCGCACCCACAGGTCGTACAGCGGCACGACGGTGACCTGCGGCGGCAGCAGCATCGCCGCCACGGTCAGCATGAAGAACAGGTTCTGCCCGCGCCACTTGAGCTTCGCCAGCGCATACGCCGCCGGGATCGCCGAAAGCAGCGCGCCCACCGTCGCCAGCGCCGAATACAGCAGGCTGTTGCCGAAGTATTCGAGCAGCGGCGCCTTCTGGAACACCTTGACGAAGTTCTCGAAGTGCCATTCGGTCGGCCACAGGCTCGCCGTCATGGCCTGGTCGCTCTTCATCACCGCGGTGAGGAAGACGAACAGCAGCGGCAGCATGAAGATCACGCCGAGCGCGATCCCGATCGCATGCGTGGCGATGAACGACAGCCGCTTGTCCCAGGTGCGCTTGAACCTGGCCCTCGGCGGCACACCCGCCGCTTTCTGCGGCGCTTCGGCCAACGCGGTCATGCCCCCTCCTCCTGGTGCTGGGACTTCCTGAGCTGGCGAACGAGAATCCAGGTGAAGCCGGAGCTCACGATGAACAACAGGACGGCCATCGCCGCCGCGTAGCCCATGTTGAAGTAGCGGAAGCCCTGGACGTACAGCCAGATCGGATACGTCAGCGTCGAGTTCTGCGGCGCGCCGATGAGCTTCGAGTTGCCGGCGACGTCGGCGGTGCCCGCACTCGCGGAGGCCGCGACGATCGCCTGCGTGAAGAACTGCAGCGCGTAGATGATCGAGTTGACCACGCCGAACAGCAGCACCGGCGAAATCGACGGCAGCGTGACGTGCCAGAACCGGCGGATCGCGCCGGCGCCGTCGAGCTCGGCGGCCTCGTATTGCTCGGTCGGGACGTCCAGCAGCGCGGCCAGGATGATGATCATCAGCTCCCCGGAGCCCCACAGCGCCAGCAGCGTCAATGCGGGCTTCGACATCGCCGGGCTGTTGAACCACAGGCCGCCGTCGATGCCGACGAGCCGCAGGAACCGGTTGACCGGGCCGAACTCCGGGTTGAACACGAAGACGAACGCCAGGGTGGCCGCCGCGGGCGGGGCGAGGGTCGGCAGGTAGCAGAGCGTCCGGACCAGGCCGACACCCGACTTGAGCCGCGCGATCACCGAGGCGATGCCGAGGGAGAACGTCACCCGGCAGACCGTCAGGACGACCACCAGCCACAGCGTGTTGTACGCGGCCGTGCCGACCAGCGGCTCGGTGGTGAACATCCGGACGTAGTTGTCGAAGCCGATGAACTGCGGCGGGTTGATCAGGTCGTAGCGGGTGAAGGAGTAGTAGACCGTGGCGATCAGCGGGTAGCCGAAGAAGATGAGGAACCCGAGGAACGCCGGGGCCATGAAGAACAGGACGGTCCGGCGGCGCTTGGCCCGCCGGGCCCCCGCCCGCGCCTTGCTCGGCGCGGACGGGGAACCCTCGGCCTTCGCAGCGAGGGTGGAGGTCATCCGCCCGCGCCCTTCTGCTTCAGTTCGTCGTTGACCTGCGCGTCGACCTTCTTGAGTCCTTCGGTCAGGTCGGGCACCGCACCGGCCTGCCACTTCTCGGCGAAGTCGTTGACCGCCTTGAGGTGCGCGTCGCCGATCGGGGTGGTCTGGTTGGCGACCAGCTTGCCGCTGTCGTAGATGTCGAGGAACGTCTTGAACTGCGGCTGCAGGTCCAGGCGCGGCGAGGTGAGCGACGCCTTGGTGCTGGGCACGTTCTTCAGGCCGTTGGCCATGTCCACCAGGGTGTCGGTGTCCAGGGTGACCTGCTTGATGAGCTCCCACGCGGCGCCGGGGTTCTTGGCGCCCTTGGGGATCGCGATGATCGTGCCGGTGGTGAAGCCGCCGCCGTAGTGGTCGGCCATGCTGTCGAGCACCGGCGCGGGCGCGGTGGCGTAGTTGAGGGTCGGCGCCTGGTCCTTGATGAACGCGGTGCGGAACTCACCGTCGTAGATCATCGCCAGCTTGCCCTTCTGGAAGCCGTTGTCGGCGGAGTACTCGTCGCCGAGGCCGGCCTTGAACTGCTCGACCTTGTCGTGGCCGCCGAGGAAGTCGATCATCTTCTGCTGGAACTCGAACATCGCCTTCCAGCCGGGGTTGGTGGCGAGGTCCGACTTGCCGTCCGGGCCGAGGAAGGGCGCGCCGAAGTTCGGCGCCCAGTACTGGGCCTGGTTGGCGTAGAACGGCATCGAGGGCAGGAAGCCGGCGACCTTGATGGAGCCGTCCGGGTTGAACTCGGTGAGCTTCTTGGCGTCCTCGAACCACTCGGTGGTGGTCTTCGGCGGCGAGGTGATGCCCTTGGCCGCGAACATGTCCTTGTTGTAGTAGAGCCCGTAGACGTCGGCGAGCATCGGCATGGCGCACCGCTTGCCCTGGTACTCGGTGTAGTTGCGGACGGCGTCCGGGATCTGGGTCAGGTCGATCTTGTCGCGCTCGATGTAGGGCTTGAGGTCCTGGAAGCTGCCGGTGGAGCACCAGGCGCCGAGGTTGTCGGTGTAGAAGGAGATGGCGACGTCGGGCGGGTTGCCGCCGCGGATCGACTGGGTGAGCTTGTCGTCGTCCTGGTTGCCCTCGTGCTTGATCTCGATGTTGGGGAACTTGGCCTTGAGCTTGTTCAGGCCCGCGGTGACCACGCCGTACTCGCGGTCGGTGAACTTGGAGTACACGGTGAGCGTGAGCTTGTCGTCCTTGCCGGGTGCGGCGGCTGCGTCCTTTGTGGATGGTGCGGCCGCGCCGGAACAGGCGCTGGTCAGCAGGACGGACGCCGCGGCGGCGGCCACCAGCAGTGCGCCGCGGCGGGTCCGGGTGGTCGGGGGCATGGCCCTCCTCCTCATCGGTTGGGGCTAGTCAGGTGCTTGTCCTCGGTCCGGCGTGAGCCGAGGAGCGTGGGGGTGACGACGCCGAAGACGTCCTCACGGGTCGTGGCGAGCGCCGACTGCAGCGCGCCCGCGCGGACGGCGTTGCCCTGCACGGAAGCGCAGCCGACGGGCGTGCGCGGCAGGACCAGTTCGTGCAGCTTCTCCTGGACGAGCGCGGCGAACTCCTCGCCGCCGGCCCGGCTGGTGTCGCCGCAGAGGAGCACGAGCTGCGGATCGGCGACGGCGACGAGGTTGGCGACGCCACCGGCGACCCTTCGGGCGAGATCGTCGAGAAAGGGGTGACCTTTCCCGGCTTTCTCCACTGCTTCCCACGCGGTTTGGGCTTCGATGCCGTGGGCGGCGGCGAGGCGGCAGATGGCGGGCGAGTCGACCAGGTTGCCGAACCGGGCGCCGGCCTCGGGCCAGACGTCCCCGGTGTCCACTGTGGCCGGATCGGGCACCCGCATCCAGTCGATCTCGCCGCCCCCGCCGGTGGCCCCGCGCAGCAGCCGCCGTCCGATGACGACGGCGCCACCGACGCCTTCGGACAGCCAGACCATGACGAAGTCGTCGACGTCCTGCGCCATCCCGACGGTCATTTCCTCGACGGCGACCAGGTTGACGTCGTTCTCGATGAGGACGTCGACGCCGAGTTCGTCGCTGAGTTTCTGCGGGACGTCGAAGCCCAGCCAGCCGGGGATGTGCGGCGCGGAGGAGAGCAGGCCGGTCCGCGGATCGAACGCCCCCTGCGCGCCGATCACGACGTGGGCCAGGTCTTTTCTTTCGATCCCGGCTTCTTCGGCGACTTTGCTCAGTGCCTCCCCGAAGGTCCCGACGACGTCGGCGCCCGCGTGCACGGGCAGCGGCGTCCGGTGTTCGGCAAGCACGACCCCGGCAACATCGGCGACGACGAAATCGGCCACATGCGGCGTGAGATCGACGGCGGCGACGAAGGCGAGGGCGCCGTTGGCCGCCCAGAGCTGGGCACGGGGTCCCCGGCCACCGCCCCGGACGCCGGCCTTGGTGACGAGGTTGTCCTGCTCGAGCCGGGTGAGCAGCTGCGCGGTGGCGGGTTTCGAGAGCCCGATGGCCAGCTCGAGTTCGGCCCGCGTGAGCGGCCCATCCCGCAGGAGGACCTCGATGGCGGCGCGATCGTTGATCTCGCGCAGCATCCGCGGGCTACCGGCTCGCACTCGTTCCTCCGGACTTAATTAGGATACTTTACAGACGGTTTCCGGGGACTGTAGTGAGCCGCGGCACAGCCGTCAACGGTCTCGCGAAACGGCCAGGTAACGCTTGGGCCGGCGTTGGGCCAGGTAGCGGCCGTACCGGTGAACGAGTTGCGCCGCGAGTGCGCGGTTGGCCAGGAGATTTCGGGTTGCTCACGTGCCGGTCGCGTCCCCGCTGCCTGCGGACGTGGAGCGAGCTGGACGGCGTCCGGCTCCGGGAAGGGGACGGGCCCCTGTCAGTCCAGGTGAGGCCGGCCGCGATGAGCCGGCCTCACCGGCCGTGGCGGCCGGCGCCGGTCCCCCTGCGGCCGGGCGAGTGGCTGCGCTGGCAGCTCAACTACCGCTTCGGCTCGACCTGCGAGTGCGGCGCCCAGTGGCACTACCGGCCGGAGACACTCAACCTGCGCTGACGGCCCGGCTCCAAACGCCCCAATGTGGCGTTGGTTGCGCTGGACGCACCGAACGCCACATTGGGTGCATCCAACGCACCGAACGCCACATTGGGGCGCTTGAGACTCAGGCTTCGGCGTCCGCCCAGGCCTTGAGCATCACGCGGGCGATCGACGAGTTCCCCGGCAGGATGATCTCCGCCGCCCCGTCCGCGATCGGTGTCGGGCGTGCGCCCTCGGCGCGTGAGCTGTTCTCGAACGCCGCGCGCACCTCGGCCCGCGACACCCACAGTGCCTCTTCGATCTCCCCGTCCGCCGGTACCAAAGAAGCAAACCGGTCCGCCCGGGCCGTGAAGCCCAGCATGATCGACCGCGGGAACGGCCACGGCTGGCTGCCCAGGTACCGCACGTCCGAAACGACCGCGCCCACCTCTTCGCGGATCTCCCGGACCACGCACGCTTCCAGGGACTCCCCCGCCTCGACGAACCCCGCCAGCACCGAATACCGCCCCGCCGGCCAGATCGGCTGGCGGGCCAGCAGGACGTGCGAGCCGTTGACGCCCTCCAGCGAATGGACCAGGCAGATCACCGCCGGGTCCGTGCGCGGGTACTCCTCGCGGCCGCAGCCCGTGCACTTGCTCGCCCAGCCGAACTGGACCAGCTCCGTCGAGTTGCCACACCGCGTGCAGAACTTGGCCTGACGCCGCCAGAAGCGCAACGCCTGCGCCGTCGTGAACAGACCCGCCGACGTGTCGTCCAGCAGGTCGCCGTAGCCACGCAGCTCGACCCAGACCTCGCCGTCCGCGCGGGGGACCTCCTCCACGAACCCCCAGCTGCCCGCCATCTTCACCGTGTCGGCCGACCCCGAGGGCCCGCCCGGCAGCGACCAGTAGTCGACGTCCTGCCACTCGCCCAGGAACACCGCGTCGGCCGGGGGTGCCGCACCGAAGTCGACCGCCTTGCGGAACGCCAGCGTCGACGTGCCCTCGACGACCGGGGTGCGCCCGGTGTCGTCCAGGAGGACGACCCGGGCGTCCGGCCAACGCGACAAGAGCCGCGAAGGGTTGGTGCGCAATCCTTCCTGTCGGTCCACTGTGGACCGAGACAGGGTCGGCAGGGCACCGAGGGTGAACGGGACGGACATCAGGCCGGCTCGCCCACGACGACGTCGCCGAGCGCCACCAGCTTGCGTTCCAGCACCGCCGCGTCGCCGACCACCACGCCCGTGAACCGCTTGGGCGCGAAGTACTTCAGCGCCGCTTCCGCGACCTCGTCGGCCGTCACCGCGGCCACCCGCGCCGGGTGCTCGTTGAGCCACTCCAGGCCCAGCCCCGTCGACGCCAGCGCCAGCACCTGTCCGGCCAGCCCGCCCTGCGACGACGTCGACGTCAGCAACGAGCCGATCGCGTACTGCCGCACCGACTCCAGCTCGTCGCCCGACGGCGGGACCTGGCCGAGCCGGCCCAGCTCGTAGCGGGTCTCCAGCAGCGCCGGGGCCGTCGCGTCGGTCGCGGTGTCCGCGTCGACGTTGACCACCGCCGTGCCGTCGGTGAACTCGAAGCCCGAGTGCGCGGAGTACGTGTACCCCTTGTTCTCGCGGATGTTCTCCACCAGCCGCGACGAGAAGTACCCGCCGTAGGCCAGGTTCGCCAGCTGCAGCGCCGCGTAACCCGGATCCGTGCGCGGGACCGTCTGCGCCGAAAGCCGGATCTGCGACTGCACCGCACCCGCGCGCGGCACCAGCAGCACGCTCGGCCCGGTCAGGTCCGGCAACGGCGGCAGCCGCACGGCGGACCGGTCGGACGCCCAGCCGCCGAGCACCTTCTCGAGCTCGCCGATGACACCCGCCGGGTCGAGGTCGCCGACCAGCACCATGACCGAACCCCGCGGCAGCACCGACGCCTGGTGCAGCGCGCGCACCTGCTCCGGCGTCACGACCGCGACGTCTTCGGCGCGCGGGACCTCGCGCGTGGCCGGGTGGTCGCCGTAGCGGTGCTTCTGCAGCGCCTCCCGCGCGATCGTGCGCGGCTGCGTGCGCGAGACGGCGATCCGCTCGACCAGCCGCTCCTTCTCGCGCGCGATCTCCTCGTCCGCGTACGTCGCCCCGGTGAGGACGTCGCCGAGCACGTCGAGGAACGTCGGCAGCTTGTCGGCCAGCGCGGACCCGGTGAGCACCAGGCGTTCCGGGTCGACGCCGGCGCCGATGTCGCCGCCGATCAGCGCCAGCTCGGCGTCGATCTCGATGCGGTTGCGGCGGGCGGTGCCGGTGAGGATCGTCTCGGCGAGCACCTCGGCCGTGGCCGGGTGCAGCGCGTCGTCGCCCGCGAACGGGATCCACAGGCGCGCCTCGACCATCGGCACGGTCGCCTTGCGGACGGCCACCACGCGCAGGCCGTTCGCCAGCGTGGTGTCCACATGGGACAGGTCGGCGGCGGCCCGCTGCTCGCCGAGCGGCGGCAGCGGCCGCGGCCCCCGCGCGGTGCGGCCGATCTCCTCCGCGCTGCGGTGCGTTGCTGAAGTCACTGCTCGTTGTTCCCTTCCGAAGCGGGCTTGACCACCAGCACGGCGCGCGCGTCCGGGCGCAGCGCCTTCGCCGCCGCCGACACGGCCTCCGCGGTGACGGCGGACATCCGGTCCGCGAGCCGGTACACCAGCGACGCGTCGCCGTAGAGCAGCTCGAACGAGCCGAGGGCCAGGGTCCGGGACACCAGCCTGTCGTGCTCGGAGTGCAGGCTCGCCGTCCAGCGGGCGGTGACCTTGCGCAGCTCTTCCTCGCTCGGCGGGGTCTCGGCGAGCTTCTCCAGCTCGTCGTCGAGCGCGGCGAGCACGCGCTCGCGGGGCACCTCGTGCGGGTGGATCAGGGTGATGGTGAACGTGTCGGGGTCGCGCGCCTCGAACGGGCCGAACAGCCCGGCGCCCGCGCCGATGTCGACGACCAGCGGCTCCTTGTGCACGAGCCGCTGCTGCAGGCGCGAGCCGTCGCCGTCGGTGAGCACGCCGGCCAGCACGAGGTAGGCCAGGTAGCTGTCGACGTCGTTGATCGGGTCCGGCATCCGGTAGCCGATGCCGAGCGCGGGCAGCGGGGCGTGCGCATCCTCGATCTCGCCGCGCAGCTCGGTGGTCGGCAGCGGCTCGGCGAAGGACGGCCGCTCCGGCGCCGGCCGGTGCGGGACGTCGCCGAAGTGGTCCTCGATCAGCTTCTTGGCGTTGTCCACCTCGAAGTCGCCGGCCACCGTGAGCACGGCGTTCGCCGGCGAGTAGTAGGTGTCGAAGAATGCCGCGCAGTCGTCGACCGTGGCGCTTTCGAGGTCCTCGAAGCCGCCGTAGCCGTTGTGGGCGTTGGGGAACGTCGAGTACAGCACCGGCGGCAGGGTGATCCACGGGAACCCGCCGTACGGCCGGTTCAGCACGTTGAGCCGGATCTCCTCCTTGACGACGTCGATCTGGTTCGCCAGGTTCTCCGCCGTCAGCTTGGGCGCGCGCATGCGGTCGGCTTCGAGGAACAGCGCGCGCTCGAGCGCGGCGCTGGGGAGCACCTCGAAGTAGTCGGTGTAGTCCGGGTGGGTGGACCCGTTGAAGGTCCCGCCGCTGGACTGCACGTGCCGGAAGTGCGCGAGTTTCTCCAGGCTCTCGGAGCCCTGGAACATCAGGTGCTCGAAGAGGTGGGCGAAACCGGTGCGCCCCTCCGGCTCGGAACGGAAACCCACGTCGTAGTGCACGCTGACGCCGACCACCGGCGCGGTCGCGTCGGGGGCGAGAACCACGCGCAGACCGTTGTCGAGGGTGTATCGGACGAGCTCGGGATCGGCCATGGCCCCACCCTACGACGGCTCGGCCGTTCCCCGCGTCCCGGCTCGTGAGTGGTAAGGCGCGTTCTGACGCGCCTTACCACTCACGAGCTCGAGAAGGTGACCACGATGGGCGGGGGCGAAGGTGCCCGCCAGCGCCGTCGCGAACGATCCGGCCTGGTCAGGGGTGATGTCGCCGGCGTGCCAGTAGACCGGCGGCGGGTGCTTGAGGCCGTCGAAGGCGGCCACCCACGGCGCCAGTTCGCCCAGAGCGAGCGCGTACGGCAGGCCACGGGAGAAGACCTGCTCGCGCTGCGGCTTGTCGAAGTCCTTCGCCCGGATCTCGGTGACGCCGCGCAGCCGGCCGGCGACGTCGGCGCCCGCTCGGCGGCGCGCGGGCAGCGCCGCCGAGGTCACGGCGACGGCGACCCCGGCCAGCGCGAGGATGACGCCGAGCTGGGCGTAGCCGACGGTCAGGGCCAGCAGGACGGTGAGGAACACGCCGTAGCAGAAGATCCGGACCCCGGCCCGGCGGAGCCGGCGCGTCGTGAACCAGCCGCGCCGGACGACGTCGGCCGTCAGCTCGGTGCGGGGGACTTCGACGTGCCGCCGCCGCAGTTCGGCCAGCGTCACCGGCTCGTCCGGGACGACGGCCTCGTACACCGCACGTTCGAAGGCGGTCAGGTGCTCGTCGGGCGGGTTGCGGCGGGCCAGCGTGGGGCCGTCGCTCACCCAGAGGTAGTTGCGGACGGCGAGGTCGAGCACGGTCGCGGCCAGGTCGAGCGGCCCGGCCCGCCCGCGCAGGAGCAGGCCGACGTGGCCCGGCAGCGCCCCGGCGGGCGAGGCGAACTCCCCGGTCACTTTCACGTAAAAGTGCCCATCCCGTGGGGGCACTTTTACGTGAAAGTGCCCACGGCGGGCCGCCAGGGTCAGGGTGGTCAAGAGCAGGAGCAGCGCGGCGAAGCCTGCCCAGGCCCAGCCGACCGGGGTGGTGAGCACGAACGCGCCGCCGAGCGTCTTCGCCGGGACCAGGACTTCGTTGGCCGGAACGGTGCCGGTCGGCAGCTCGACGACGGCGGTCATCCGCTGCCCGGCGGCGAGGTTCTGCTGGCTGAAGCGGGTGAGGCCGGCGTGGTCGATCTGCGCGGCCCCGCACGGCAGATCGCCGACGGTGCAGTCGACGGCGGTCGGGATCTTCGGCGCCGCGAAGGAGGCGCGGAGGAACTTCAGGTCGGCGGTCCAGCCGCCGGCCAGCTCCCAGGTGACGGTGTCCCCGGCGACCGCACCGTCCACTGTGTACCGGACGATGGAGGTGCCTGACGTGAGGTGGACGGTGAAGGCGCCGGAGTCGACACTCGCCGTCCCGCGGCCTTCGAGGACGACGTCGCGGACGCCGTAGACGCGGTCGCGGTGGTGAGGCGCCGGCACCCGCAGGGCGACCCGGCGGTCCATCGTGAGGCCGTCGGGGACCGAGATCGCCTCGACGACCGACAGCGAGCCGTCGCGCTGGACCTTGAGCTGGATCTCCGCGCTCTGCGGCACGGTGGGCAGGGGCGGCTGGTCGGCGGGGCCGGCGGCCAGGGCGAGCGCCAGCAGCGCGCCCGCGAACACGGTCAGCGGGCCGCGGCGGCGGTGAGGACGCCGTCGAGCGCGGTCAGGAACGACGGGAAGTGCGCCCCGAACCGGCGCAGGTCGGGGTCGGCCTCCATGCCGCCGTACCAGTAGAGCCCGGCCGAACCGTCGGCCGACGGGTTGAGCGCGGCGAAGGCGCCGAGCCAGCGTTCGGTGTCGCCCAGCACGACCGCGTACGGCAGCGAGCGGGAGAACACCAGCTCGCGGTCGGCGGGCGGGATGTCGTCGGCGCGTGCGGTGTGCAGGTAGTCGAGCAGGCCGCGGACCTGGCCTGCGAGGGCCCGGCCGCGGGCGGTGCGGGACGGCAGCAGCGCGGCCACCGCGGCGACGGCGAGCCCGGCGAGCGCGACGGCGACGCCGAGCAGCGCGTACCCGACGGTGAAGGTGAGCACGGCCGTGGCGACCAGGCCGAGGGTGAAGACGCCGGCGCCGAGCCAGGTCAGCCGGCCGCGGGCGGTGTCCGGGCGGCGGGAGAACCAGCGTTTGGTGACGACGTCGGCGTACATGGCGTCGCTGATCCGGCGCAGGTCGAGCCCGCCGCGGGCGCGCAGCTGCGACACCAGGACGGTGTCGGTGCCCGGCGGCAGCAGGGTTTCGCAGACGGCGCGTTCGAAGTCGTGGAGGTGCTCGTCCGGCGGGTTGCGGCGGGCGATCTGCCAGTCGGGCCCGGGGACTTCGGCCAGCCACAGGTAGTTGCGGACGGCCAGGTCGACGACGGTGGCGCTGATGTCGACGACGTCGACGGTCTCGTCGACGACCGTGCCGACCTGCCCGGGCAGCACGCCGTCGGGGCTGGCGAAGAAGACGCGGTCGCCTTCGCGCAGCAGGACCTCGACCGGGCCGGTGGCGGTGCGCAGCGCGCCGGCGTCCTGCTTGCGGCGGCGCCACACGAAGACGGCGGCGGCCACGAGGAAGACGAGCAGGACGGCGAAGGCGACGCCGGTCGGCGGCGTCAGCGCGAAGGCGTTGGCGAGCAGGCCGATGTCGGCGAACTTCGCGTTCGCGGGGGCGGTGCCCGCGGGCAGGCCGACGAGCAGGTCGACGCGGTCGCCGGGGCGGACGTCGTTCTGTTCGAGCCGGACGGCGCCGGTGTGGTCGAGCTCGGCGAGCGTGCAGCGCTGGCTCGAGCCGAGCGGGCCGGCGAAACAGTCCACAGGGGACAATTGGGGCGTCGGGGCGATGAAGGACGCGGTGAGCTTGGTCAGCGGCGTGTCGAACCCGCTCGCGACCTGCCACCGGGCCTGCTGGCGGCCGTTCTGGTCGGCGACGGCGCCGTCGACGGTGAACGTGACGCTGCTGGTGCCGGCGGGGAAGGTGAGGACGAGCTGGTCGCCGGTGAGCTCGGTGCGCGCGCCTTCGGCTTTGACGTCCCGGACGGCGAAGACGCGGTCCTGGTCGTCGCTCGCGGGGACCTTGAGCGGCACGCGCGAGACGAGCTGCTGCCCACCGGGGACGGTGACGTGTTCGGTGACGGAGAGCGTGCCGTCCCGCAGGACCTTGAGGGCGACGTCGGCGACGGGACCCGCGGGCGGCTGGACGTCCTGCCCGGTGAGCAGCTGCGGCTTCTTGCTCTGGTCTTCGGGCAGGTTCGGCAGCACGGGCCCGGCGGACGGCCCCTGCGCGGCGGCACTCCCCCCACCCAGCACGACAACCGCGACGGCGACCGCGGCGGCGGCCCCCCATTTCATCGACACAGCACCACACCCTAGAGCACTCGATCTATGCTGACGCCCGGAACGGCGCGATCACCGCAGGTACGCCGCTTCCGACGGGGAAATCGCACGGGGGGTTCCACTCGATGACGCACGGCCCGCAGGGTCCTGGTCCGCATTCGCCCGACCCGCGCCGGCCGCTGCCGCCACCGGGAGCGCGGCCGCTGCCGCCGCCGGGGGTGCGGCCGCTACCGGGGCAGGGTGGGTTCGGTGCGCCCGGCCGGCAGCCATCCGGCGCGAGCGGCGCACCCGGGCAAGCCTGGCCGCCCGGTCCCGGCGGCGCACCCGGGCAAGCCTGGCCGCCCGGTCCCGGCGGCGCACCCGGGCAAACCTGGCCGCCCGCCGCGCCCGGCACCGCCGGGCCGCCCGGCCCCGGCGGCACACCCGCGCAAACCCCGCCACCCGGCCCCGGCAGCGCACCCGGGCAAGCCTGGCCGCCCGCGGCGCCCGGTGCCCCCGCGCACCGGCCGTTCCCGGGCGCGCCGCCGTTCGGCCGTCCCCTGCCGCCACCCGCGCGGGCTCCGCTGCCGCCGCCGGCTGCCGCGGCTCCGCCCGTCTTCGCCCCGGGCTATGCCGGGCCGCCCTCCTTCGGGCCGCGGTTCGCGCCCGGCTACTCGCCCTACGTCGCCAAGAAGTCGCACGCCGGCGTCATCGTCGCCGTCGCCCTCTTCGCGGTCGTCGCCGTCGCCGGTGGGCTGATCGCCGCCGTGGCGTTGTCCGGGAACCGGAAGCAGCACGTCGCCGACGCCGGCTACTCCAGCACCTACCCGACCACCACCGCCGACGAGACCACCACCGAACGCCCCACCTCCCCGACCGAGGAAACGACCACCGCGCGCACCACCGCCACCACCGCCCGCGAGACCCCGACGTCTCAGCCACCGGCCGGCCCCCGCTCGGTCGCCGCCACCGGGAACAACCCGCTCTTCGGCGACGCGGACTACGGCCTCCAGAACATCCCGTGCTCGCAGAGCCGCTGGGCGACCGACCAGAACAGCGTCCAGCGGTTCTTCCAGTCCGGCATCGGCTGCCTCGACGCGATGTGGTCGCGCATGCTCGGCGCCGTCGACCTGCCGTTCCGGACGCCGAAGCTGGCGGTGCCGCGGTCGATGTCGGAGTCGTCGACCCCGTGCGGCAGCGGCGGCACCACGACCGGCGTCACGCCGTTCTACTGCTCGGCGAACGACACGATCTACATGCCGATGGACCGCATCGAGATCAACGTGTGGGGCAACCACCCCGGGCCGTACCTGTCGATCCTCGCCCACGAGTACGGCCACCACGTGCAGAACCTGTCCGGCATCACGGAGGCGTTCGCCAACCAGCGCTACGACGCGGGCGCCGACTCGGCGGCGGGCCTGGAACTGTCACGGCGCATGGAACTCGAGGCGCAGTGCTTCTCGGGCATGTTCCTCGGCTCGGCCTCGGTCTCCGGCGGCTCGGTCGACAAGAACATCTACAACGAGGCCTGGAACGCCCAGGACCGCGGCGACGACTACGCCCGCAACGGCAAGCGCGACCACGGCAGCGCCAAGCACAACATCGGCTGGTGGCAGCACGGCGCGACGAAGAACCGCAACCAGCAGTGCAACACGTGGCTTTCGCCGTCGAGCGACGTCTCGTAGCGCCGCGGCCCGTCAGCTCGGCGGGGTGAACGGGTTCTCCGCAGGCACCGGCGTCCCGGACGGCGGTGTCGGCGGATCCGGCTGCGCGACGGCCGGGACGCCCGGCGCCGGCGACCACGGTGCAGCCGCCTGGGCGGGGTGGGACTGAGCGGGGTGCGGCTGCGGCGGGTGGCCGGGCCGCGCCGCGTAGGCCTGGAACGCGCGGGCGTGGTCGCGGTTGCGGCGCTCCGCCAGCACCGCCGCCAGGAACGCCCACGGTGGCACCCCGGGCGGCACCGGCGTGCCCAGTGCGTTGCCGACCTGCTGCGCGAGCCCCCAGCCCAGCGCGTGCGACGCCTCCGGGCGCAGCTCGCGGAACCGCGCGAGGAACTGGCGGCTCGCCAGCGCGAGGTCGTCGGGGAGGCGGGTCAGGTCGAGCTGCGCCGCCCAGCCCTCGAGGCCCGGCGGCATGCCGATCGCCGCGTAGCCGGGGCCCTCCGCGACGCGCTCGCGGATCACCAGCGTCCCGGCCAGGAAGTCGCCGACGCGGCGGCCGTTCGACGAGCACAGCGACACGATCACCGCGACCGCGCCGAACAGCCCGAGCGCCCAGAAGTCCACGACGAAGCCGGCGAGGCCGCGCACCAGCGCGTGCCGGAACCGGATCGGGCCGCCGTCGACGCGCACCACCCGCAGGCCCACCGCCATCTTGCCGAGCGAGCGGCCGCGCGAGAGCGTCTCGAAGATCACCGGGTAGCCGACCATGATCAGCACCACGAACACCAGCATCAGCGTCAGGAAGAGGGCTTCGTCGCCGAACGGCACCGTGAAGGAGAGCACGATGAACGCGCCCAGCAGCAGCGCGAACTGCACGAGCACGTCGAGCGCCAGCGCCAGTGCGCGGCTGGCCAGCTTGGCCACGCGAAGGTCCAGGACGACCGCTTCGCCGGTGACCAGTTCCGATTCCTCGTGCACGAGGACCAGCGTATAGACGGATAGGGTGGTCGGCGTGGATCTGGACGTGTTCGTCGCCGCGCACACGGCGGAGTGGAACCGGCTCGGCGAGCTGACCAAGCCCGGCACCAGGCTGACCGGCCCGGAAGCCGACGAACTGGTGACCCTCTACCAGCGGACCGCGACGCACCTGTCGATCGTCCGGTCGGTCGCGCCGGACCCGGCCCTGCTCGGGCGGCTGTCCGATCTGGTCGCCCGCGGCCGGTCGGCGGTTTCCGGGTCGCACAACCCGGCGTGGCGCGAGGTCGGCCTGTTCTTCACGCGCCGGTTCCCCGCCGCGGTCTACCTGTCGCGGCGCTGGTGGATCCCGGCCGCGCTGGTGTCGATCGCGGTGATGGCGGTGATCGCCGTCTGGGTCGCGCGCGATCCGGTCGTGCGCGCGTCACTGGGGACGCCGGACGAGCTGCGCGAGCTGACCAGGCCCGGCGGCGACGCGGAAAGCTACTACTCGACCGGCCCGGCGGCGTCCTTCGCGGCGCGCGTGTGGACGAACAACGCGTGGGTGGCGGCGACCTGCCTGTTCCTCGGCGTCGCACTGGGCCTGCCGGTGATCGGCGCGCTCTGGCTGAACTCGCTCAACGCCGGGGTGATCATCGGCGCGATGAGCGCGGCCGGCCGCGGCGACGTGATGATCGGCCTCCTGCTGCCCCACGGCCTCCTGGAGCTGACGGCGGTGTTCGTCGCGGCGGGCACGGGCCTGCGGCTCGGCTGGACGGTGATCGACCCGGGCCGCCGCTCCCGCACGGCCGCGCTCGCCGAGCAGGGCCGTTCGGTGGTGGTGATGGCGCTCGGGCTGACGTGCGTGCTGTTCGTGTCCGGGGTGATCGAAGCGTTCGTGACGCCGTCGGGCTGGCCGACGTGGCTGCGGGTGGGCATCGGCGCGGCGGTCGAAGTGGCGTTCCTGGTCTACGTCTACACGCTCGGCAGGCGCGCGGCGAAGGACGGCGAGGCCGGCGACCTCGCCGCCCGCGACGCCGGCGACGCCCTGCCCGAAGCCGCCTGACTCAGAGCCGTCCGGCCACGCAGGGCGAGACCGGCCCGGCGTGCGGGAACAGCCGACACGCGTGATCGGAGAGCCGACACGCGTGATCGGCGGGTCGACACGGCGAAGCAGGGCCGTGTCGACCTTCGGATCACGCGTGTCGACCTCTGGATCACGCGTGCCGGCCTTTCGGTCACAGCCGTCCGGCGGCCTTCAGGGCCAGGTACCGGTCCGCCAGCGCCGGTGGCAGTTCCTCCGGGACCGCGTCCACGACGCTCACCCCGTGCCGCACCAGGCGCTCCGTCATCCGGCGCCGCTCCGCGGTCGTGCGGGCCGCCGATGCCGCGTCGTAGACCGCTTCCGCGTCGCCGCGGGCCGTCAGCATCTCCGCCACCCGGGGGTCCGCCACCGAGGCCACCAGCAGCTCGTGCCGTCCGGTCAGCGAGCTCAGCACCGGGAACAGCCCCTCCTCCAGGGGTGCCGCGTCCAGCCCCGTCAGCAACACCACCAGCGCGCGCCGCCGGGTCCGCCGGAGCACCTCCGCGATCATCCCGCGCGCGTCCGTCTCGACGAGCGACGGCTCGATCGGCGCCATCGCGTTCACCAGCGACGTCAGCAACGCCGCCCCCGACGAGCCCTGCACCGCCGCCCGCAGCCGGCGGTCGTAGGCCAGCAGGTCGACGCGGTCGCCCGCCCTGGTCGCCAGTGCCGCCAGCAGCAACGCCGCGTCCATCGCCGCGTCGAGCCGCGGGGCGTCGCCCACGCGGCCCGCCGAGACGCGGCCGGTGTCGAGGACCACCACCACGTGCCGGTCACGCTCGGGGCGCCACGTCCGGACCATGACGTCCGCCGCGCGGGCGGTCGCGCGCCAGTCGATCGACCGGACGTCGTCGCCGATGACGTACTCGCGCAGCGAGTCGAACTCCGTGCCCTGGCCGCGGATCAGCACCGCGTTGCGGCCGTCGAGCTGCTGCAAGCGCGCCAGCCGCGACGGCAGGTGCTTGCGGCTGTGGAACGGCGGCAGCACCCGGACCGTCCACGGCACCGCGTGCGAACCCTGCCGGGCGGCCAGGCCCAGCGGCCCCACCGACCGGACCGTCACGCGCGCCGCCGTCCGGTCGCCGCGCCGCGACGGCCGCAGGGCGGTCACCAGCGCCCGGCGCTCGCCCGCCGGGACGCGCACGGCATGCCGGTCTTCGGCACCCGCCGAAGGCGGCCACGCGTCGCGCAGCTGCCCGCGCACCGCCCGGCGGCCGGGGTTCGCGACGACCAGCGTCACCTCGCACGGCTCGCCGAGCCGCACCGAGGTGTCGCCCGAGCGCGCGAACGTCAGCGACCGCACGCTGCCCGCCAGCACCAGGTCGGCCACGACGAGCACCAGCAGCACCGCGCCGACCGCCAGGATCCCGGCGGTCGACGGCAGGAGCAGCCCGACCACCAGTGCGCCGAACAGCGCCAGCGCCCCGAGCCTTCCGGTGACGGCCATGTCAGCGCGGCACGGGCACGGACGCGAGCACGCGGTCCAGCACGCCGTCCGCGGTGACGCCCTCGAGCTCCGCCTCCGGCCGCACGTCCAGGCGGTGCCGCAGCGCGGGCCGGGCGAGGGCCTTGACGTCGTCGGGGGTCGCGTAGTCGCGGCCGGCGAGCCACGCCCAGGCCCGGGTCACCGCGAGCAACGCCGTGGCGCCACGCGGGGAAACGCCGATCCGCACCGACGGCAGCGACCGCGTCGCCCGGCACAGGTCGACCACGTACCCGATCACCTCGGGCCCGATCGTCACGCGGGCCACGGCTTCCCGGGCGGCGGCCAGCTCGGGAGCACCGGCCACGGCCTTGAGGCCCGCCGCCGCGAGGTTGCGCGGGTCGAAGCCCTGCGCGTGCCGCCACAGGATGCCGATCTCGTCCTCGCGCGAGGGCGCCGGCATGGTCAGCTTGAGCAGGAACCGGTCCAGCTGCGCCTCCGGCAGCGGGTAGGTGCCCTCGTACTCCACCGGGTTCTGGGTGGCGATCACGATGAACGGGTCGGGCAACGGCCGCGACTTGCCGTCGATCGAGACCTGCCGCTCCTCCATCGCCTCCAGCAGCGACGACTGCGTCTTCGGCGGCGTCCGGTTGATCTCGTCGGCGAGCAGCAGGTTCGTGAACACCGGCCCCTCGCGGAAGGAGAACTCGCCGCTGTGCGCGTCGTAGACGATCGAGCCGGTGACGTCGCCGGGCATCAGGTCCGGCGTGAACTGCACCCGCGTGGTCTCCAGGTCCAGTGCCGCGGCCAGCGCCCGCACCAGCAGCGTCTTCGCCACGCCCGGGACGCCTTCGAGCAGCACGTGCCCCCGGCAGAGCAGCGCCAGGATCAGCCCGGTGACCGCGGCTTCGTTGCCGACGACGGCCTTGCCGACCTCGGCGCGCAACGCGATCAGCGCGTCCCGGGCCCCCGTCGCATTCTCGCTGGTCAAGTTCGCCCTGCCTCTCGTTCCACCCTGTCCAGATCGTCCGCCAGCCGGACCAGCGCGGGGTCGTCCGGCACCGGCGGGCCGTAGAGGACCGCGCCGACGTCGTTCGCCGGCCGGCCGGTCCGCGTGCTCACCGACGCCACCAGTGCCTGCGCGTCGGCGTCGCGCGGCAGCCCGAGCGTGGTCCGCAGCCGGTCACGCGTCGCTTCCCGCAGCGTCTCACCCGCGTGCCCGGCGGCCTTCGCCCGCCGGTACAGCCGGGCGCGGCCCTCCGCCGTTTCGGCCGCGCGGACGACGATCGGCAGCGGCTCGGTGACGACCGGGCCGAGCCGGCGGGCCCGCCACAGCGCCAGCAGGGCCACCGCGACGAACGCCTGCGCGGCGCCGTAGTACCAGCCGTCCGGGATCAGGTCGAAGATCGACCGGCGGGAGTCGTCCAGCGCCGGGTCCGACGTCGTCGGCAGGTACCAGACGAGCTTCGGGTGCGCGCCGAGCAGGCGCAGCGCCAGCGCCGCGTTGCCCTGTTCGGCGAGCCGCGCGTTGGTCAGCGGCGCCGGCGTGCCGAGCAGCGTCGTCGTGCGGTCGCCCTCGGCGAGCTGCAGCATCGTGCCGCCGCCGTCCTCGCCGGGGTAGCACGAGCGCGCGCCCGGCGAGGCGTAGCCGATCCCGCCGAGGGTGGCCTCGCCCGCCGCGACCGCCGCGGCGACCGTGCACTGCGGCTTCAGGGTGCCGACGTCGCTGCGCCCGGCGGGGTGCACCAGGGGCAGCGAATCCCGCAGCGTCGCCTCCCCCGGCGTCACGAGGACGACGTCGGCCGCGCGTTCCCGCAGCGCGTCGAACCTCTTGGCGGGGGCCAGGTCCGGGGCGGTCACCAGCAGTGTCGCGTCGTCGCCGACCGCGGCGTCCGCTTCGGCGATCGTGTGCGCGACCCGGACGTCGACGCCCTGGTCCGCCAGCAGTTCCGCGAGGGCGTGCGCGCCACCCTGTTCGTACGAGCCGGGTTCGAGCGCGCCGTAGGCCTGTTCACCGCGGCCGAGCAGGAGCAGGGCACCGGCGAGGAAGATCAGGGCGAGCAACGCGAGGGGAACCCGCGCGCCGCGCCAGATCCGGCGCAGGTCCGGCGAAACCGTGGTCATGCCGCCTCCGCGGGAAAGAGCACGTCGGCGGTGCTGCTCACGAGGCCGCCATGGCGACCGGACGCTCACGGCGGCAGCGTTCGTCGAGTTCGGTCAGCGCCTGGTACGCCGCTTCGGTGCCTTCGCGGCCGCCGTAGTGGACGTCGTCGAAGAGCCGCGCGCCCTGCCGCAGTTCGTCCGCGACGTTCGGCAGCAGCACCCCGGCCTCGGCGGCGGCCTCGTCCGCCGTCCGGCCGGAGCGGACGTCGAGCAGCGCGCGTTCCTCCAGGGCCCGCACGACGGCGCGGAAGCGGTCGCGGACGGCGTCGTCGAACCGGCCCGCGGCGGCGGCTTCGGCGGCCGACCGGCGGTAGTCGTCCGCGTTCTTGCGCTGCCCGCCGAAGACGACGCGGTCGGCCCGCGCCGCGCGGGCGACCTTGCCGGTGCGCAGCCGGATCACCACGACGAGCACGATCAGCAGCGCGAGGACCAGCAGCACGCCGAAGATCCCGCCGGGGACGTCCGAGGACAGGCTGTTCAGCAGCCTTTCCAGCTGCTCCCCCAGCCACTGGCCGATCTCCTGCAGGAAGCTCGGCCGGGCGTCCCGGTACTTCGGGTCCGACAGCTCCTCTTCGGCCGCGCGCCGGGCCGCGTCCCGGTCGATGTCGACCGGGACGTCGGTGAGCCGGAACGTCACCACGCCTGCGGCGGCTGGACCCCCGCGGCGCGGGCCAGCTCGATGTCCATGCCTTCGCGGCGCATCCGCTGGTCGAGGTAGACGATCACGGTGACCAGCGCGACGAACGGGATCGAGATGGTGCCGGCGATGATCTGCCCGGCCGACGCCAGCAGCAGGTCGCCGGTGCTCGGCACGGTCACCTTGCCCGGGTTGAACATCTGGCTGAACACGCCGGTGCCGATGGTGAACGGCAGCGAGACGATGTTCTGGAAGAACCCCTCGATGATCTTGGCCAGCAGCAGCACGCCGAGCACCCGCCAGAACGCGCCGGAGACCAGCTTGACCGACCGCGCGAACGCCGTCCGGAACGTCCCGCGCTCGAGCACCAGCGCCGGCGCGGCCAGCGCCCAGAACACCCAGGCGAGCACGCCAGGGATGATGCAGAGCATCACGCCGATCGTGCTCAGGAGCGAGTAGACGAACGCGACGCCGAGCAGCGGCAGCAGCCGCGGCTGCACCTCGCGCCAGGCGATGCCGAAGCTGACCTCGCGGCCCAGCGCGGCGCGGCCCATCACCGCGGCCATCAGGCCGGTGGTGACCGTCAGCAGGAACGTCGTGATCAGCGACGAGGAGATCAGAACGAGGAACAGGTCGCCGAACGTGCCGAAGAGGGCGTTGCGGAGCTCCTCCTCGGTCGCCGCCGGGCCGAGCTCGACCGTCGTGGCGAAGCCCGCCAGGTCCGTGAGGACGTACTTCTGCAGGACGAACGAGATCGCGGCGGTGAGCACCGCCGCGACCGCGCCGATGCCGAGCACGAGCAGCGCGTGCCGGCGGATCGCGGTGATCGCGCCGTCGAGGATGTCGCCGATGTTGAGCGGCCGCAGCGCGATCACGCCCGGCTTGCCGAGCCCGTTCGGGTTCCAGCGCGGCGGCTGGTACTGCTGGTACTGCGGCTGCTGGCCGGTGAACGGCGGCAGCGCGTCCGGCTGGTAGGTGGGCCCGTGCTGCCAGCCCGGGGGCGGCGTGGCCGGCGTGGCCTGCGCGTCCGGCGCCTGCCAGCCCCGCGGCGGCGTCGCCGGTGACGCGGCGTGATCTTCGGGCCGCTTCGGCTCACCCGATCCGGGGGCGGCAGCCTGGGGCACGCCCTGGCTCGGAGTCGGCGTGTCGGCGCCCTCGCCGCCGGGCGCGCCACCGGTGTCTGTCATCGAAGCCCCTCGCCTGCAGTACCTGCTTGACGACACTCTCTCAGAGCCGCTGGCACCCGGCCAGACCTGGGGTGACGTCGGTGCGCCGTGACACCGCGCGCACGGACGGGTGCGAGACGCCCCATTCCCCCGATATGCTGAATGGCGGGATCGGGTACCCCCGGTCCGTACCGAGACCCTTCGGGACTGCCTAGTGACGCAACCGCCCCCCGGCCAGGAACCGCCTCGCGGGACCGTCCAGCCGCCGCCGGTGCCGGATGCGCAACCGGATCTCCCGTGGCTGGGCCGCCCGCACACCGTGTCCGCGCCGAAGCGCCGTTCGCCGGCGGCGGTGATCGGCGTCTGCCTGGGTGCGGTGGCCGTGCTGGTGCTCGGGCTGGTCGCGATCGTGGCCCTCAACCGCGACAACACCCCGCTCGCCAACCCCAACTTCCGTGACGCACCGTCGTCGCAGGACAGCCCCGCACCCCTGCCGCCCGGCGGCGCCGGTGCCCCGGCTTCGGCGTCGAACCCGGCGACCGAGCCGTCCGAGCCCAGCGCGACCGGCCCGCAGAAGGTCCTCAAGCTCGCCGACCACCCGATCCTGCAGGACCCGAACGCCGGCCTGCAGAACCGCGTCTGCACGCTGCCGGCCTGGCAGAGCACGCAGGCGGGTGCGGAAGCGTTCTTCACCGCGGCCAGCAAGTGCCTCGACGCCGCGTGGGGCCCGTTCCTCGAGGCCTACCGCCTGCCGTTCACGCCGCCGTCGCTGCACTTCCCGACCGGCGCGAGCTTCGAGACCGAGTGCGGCACCATCCAGGTCGGCATCGCGACGGCCGCGTACTACTGCGAAAACAACCTGTACGTCCCGTTCCGCGGCCTGCAGACCGACCAGTACGGCAACAACCCCGGCGTCTACCTCGCCCTGTTCGCCCACGAGTACGGCCACCACGTGCAGGAGGTCGCCGGGCTGATGGACGCGGCCTGGCAGAAGATCTACGAGGCCGGCCAGAACAGCCCGGCCGGGCTCGAAATGTCGCGGCGCAAGGAACTGCAGGCCCAGTGCTTCTCGGGCATGTTCCTCGGCGCGCACGTCGACCAGGGCGGCACGATCACCCGCGACATGTACAACAAGGCCTGGAACGACCAGGAGACCCGCGGCGACAACACGTCCCGCAGTCACGACCACGGGACCAACGCCCACTACGCGGCCTGGTGGCGGGCGGGCGCGACGAGCAACCGGATCGCCGACTGCAACACCTTCGCGGCGCCGTCGTCCGAGGTCAGCTAGCGGTTCGCGGGCCGGCTGTCTTGGGTCGCAGCGGGATGCTGAGCCAGAGGTAGACGAACATCCCGCCGGAGAAGCACGCGAAGACCAGCAGGGCCAGGCCCAGCGGGCGCCGGGCGTCCGACGAGCCCATCGACGTGTCGGCGAGGGCGACGGCGACCGGGCCCTGGTCCGGCAGCGTCTCCGGGACGGCGACCTCGATGCGTTCGCCCTGGCCGTGCCCGCAGCCGTCGAGGGTGCCCTCGCGGGTCTTGCCGGTGACCGTGAACCTCACGGTCTCCTTCGCGTCCGTGCCCCCGCACGGCGCCGGCTTGGTGACCTCCGCCTGCACCGGCGCGCCGAGATTGTCGTTGCCGATCCCGAGCAGCCCGGGCCCGGCCAGCCAGGCGAGCAGCACGACGAGCACGCCCGCCGCGGCGGGGATCGCCACCGTGGGCCACTTCAGGGCGAGGGATCGCGGGGGCACCCGGCCATGGTTCCAGATCCCGCTGCCAAAACCCAGGCGCCCTGGTCAGCGCTCGATCTTCTCCGCCTGCGTCACCTTCTTGACGTACAGCAGCTTGTCGCCCGGCTCGATGGCGTCGGCCTGCGGGGCGTCGATGCGGTAGAGGACGCCGTCGCGGACCAGGCCGAGCACGAGGTCGCCCAGGTGCCGCGGCGAGCCGCCCTCTTCGGACGGTTCGACCGCCCGCTCGGCGATCGCCAGGCCGGACTCGGGCGTCAGCAGGTCCTCCATGATGTCGACGACCAGCGGCGTCGACGTCGCCATGCCGAGCAGCCGCCCGGCCGTCTCGCTGGAGACGACGACCTGGTTGGCACCGGACTGCTTGAGCAGGTGGACGTTCTCCGCCTCCCGCACCGACGCGACGATGTGCGCCTTCGGGGCCAGCTCGCGGGCGGTGAGCGTGACGAGCACCGCCGTGTCGTCCCGGTTCGGGGCGACCACGACCGCGCGCGCGTGCTGCACCGCGGCCACGCGCAGCACGTCGGACCGGGTGGCCGAGCCGTGCACGGCGACGAGGCCGAGCGCGCTGGCCGCGTCGAGGGCCTGCTGGTCGGTGTCGACGACGACGATCTGGCCCGGGGCGATGTTCTCGTCGCCGAGCAGCGCGTTGACGGCGGACCGGCCCTTGGTGCCGAACCCGACGACGACCGTGTGGTCGCGCACCTTCGTCCTCCACTTCTGGATCTTGAACGCCTGGCGGGAGCGCTCGGTGAGCACCTCGAGGGTGGTCCCGACCAGGACGATGAGGAAGAGCACCCGCAGCGGGGTGATCACCAGGACGTTTACCAGCCGGGCGGACGACGTGGCCGGCGCGATGTCGCCGTAGCCGGTCGTCGAGAGCGAGACGGTGGCGTAGTACAGGCTGTCCAGCAGGGAGAGGCCGTCACCGTTGGCGTCGCGGTAGCCGTCGCGGTCGAGGTAGACGATGATCACCGTGGCCAGCAGCGCGAGCGTCGCACCGATGATCCGCTTGACGATCGAGCGGAGCGGGCTGATCGTCAGCTCGGGCATCCGCAGGATGCCGACGAGCTCGTGATCGGGCCGATCGGTGAGACTGCCCAGCGGCAATCGTCTGAGGGCCTTCATGCTGGCTCGTGTCGAGCGTCACTCACGCCCGGAGGATAGCCGAACCGGACACCGCGCCGCCGCGTGAAACGATGAGTTCATGGCAACCTCGCAACGGCCCGCGCACCTGTTGGCGGGCGCGCTGGGCTTCATGGGCGTCCTGCACTTCGCGGTACCGAAGCCGTTCGACGGCCTGATCCCGGCCGCGCTGCCCGGGTCCCGCCGGGCGTGGACGTACGGCTCGGGCGTGGCGGAGCTGGCGGTCGCGGCCGCGGTGGCGGCACCCCGCACCCGCCGGCTCGGCGGCCTGGCGGCGGCGCTGTTGTTCCTGGGCGTGTTCCCGGGCAACGTGAAGATGGCGGTGGACGCCCGCTCCACGCCGCAGCGCGCGATCGCCTGGGCCCGCCTCCCGCTGCAGTGGCCGCTGATCGCCTGGGCCCTGAAGGTCCGCGACAACGCGTAACGCGTGATCAGGCGGTCGACACGCGTGATTGAAGGGTCAACTCTTGGAGTTGCCCCGGTGAGGCGGACACGGGGTTTTCAGGCAGCTGAGGCCTGACGATAGTTGATTCGGGCTTCGGCTGGGGTGTTCTGGCCGACCGTTGAGTGCAGCCGGTTGTGGTTGTAGTAGTGCAGCCAGGTGAACACGTCCTGGCGCGCCTCGGCGCGGGTGCGCCAGATCGAGACACCGATTTCGGTCTTCAGGGTGGCGAAGAAGGCTTCGGCGACGGCGTTGTCGTAGCAGGACCCCACCCGCCCGACCGACGGGCGGATCCGGTGCTCGGCGAGGGCGGCCCGGAACTGGCTGCTCGTGTATTGGACTCCGCGGTCGGAGTGGAACACCGCGTCGGGCTGGATGAGGCCGCGGGCGGTCGCGAGGTCGATGGCGTCGCAGACGAGGTCGGTGCGCATGTGGTCGGCCATGGCGTGGCCGATGACCTCCCGGGTGTGCAGGTCGATGACGGTGGCCAGGTAGAGCCAGCCCTCGAAGGTGGGCAGGCAGGTGATGTCCCCGACCAGCCGTGTCCCGGGTTTCTCGGCGGTGAAGTCGCGGCGGATCAGGTCCTGTGCTGGGGTGACCGGGCCGGCCGCAGGCCGGGTCAACGCTCGGCGTTTGCGGCGGGTGATCCCGGCCAGGTCGTGTGCGCGCATGAGCCGCTCGACCCGCTTGTGGTTCACCACGATCCCGCGGCGGTGCAGTTCGGCGGTGATCCGCGGGACGCCGTAGGCACCCTGGTGTTCGGCATGGATCTCGGTGATCAGCCGGACCAGTTCGGCCTCGGCCTCCGCCCGGCGGATCCGGGCTGCTTCGGCGGCGACCCATTCGTGGAAGCCTTGCCGGCGCAGGCCCAGGACCTGGCACAACCGCTTGACGCCGTAGATGGCGCGGTGTTCGGAGATGAACCGGTAGCGGTAGATCATCGATCCATCTCGCGCGCAAAATAGGCGGCCGCTTTCCGCAGGATCTCCTTCTCTTTCTGCAGCTCAGCGACCTGCTTCCGCAACCGCGTCACCTCCAGGGCCTCCGCCGGGTCTTCTGCCGGCGGCCCGGCCTCCGCGGCCTGCTTGGCGGTGTTGACCCACGCCCGCAGGGTCTCGTGGTTGACCCCTAGTTCGCGGGCGATCTGCCGCAACGGCCGGTCACTCGAGTTGACCAGCTCGACCGCGTCCCGTCGGAACTGCTCCGGATACTTCGACCTGGAAGACATCAGGACATCCTCCCTCCAGACCACTGTCTGGAATCAAGGTGTCCGGCCCCACGGGGCAACTCCACTCTCGTGATTGAAGGGTCGACACGGCGCCGGACCCAAGTCCCGGCGTGTCGACCCGCCAATCACGCGTGTCGGCTTCTCAATCACGCGTGTCGACTCTCTGGTCACGCCTCGGGGAGGTCGCGGAGGAGGCTGCGGAGGCCTTCCGGGTCCAGCAGGTCCGCCGGCCGGACCGTGCGGTTCGCGCGGACGTAGTGGAACGCCGCGCGGACCTGCTCGACCGGGACGTTCTTCAACGCCGCCCACGCCATCCGGTACGCCGCCAGCTGGACAGACAGCGCCGGGATGCGGGACTCCGGCGGGACCGCGCCGGTCTTCCAGTCGACCACCGTCCAGCCGCCGTCGGGGTCGGCGAAGACCGCGTCCATGCGGCCGCGCAGGGTGATGCCTTCGACGTCGGCCGAGAACGTCACCTCCACCGCCACCGGGACCCGCGCCGCCCACTCGCTCTTCTCGAACTCCGTCTGCAGTTCCTCGAAGTCCGCGTCGGGGGCCTCGCCGAAGTCGGCCGCGCCCGGGAGGTCGTCGATCTCGATCAGCTGGTCGCCCGCGAACCGGCGTTCCAGCCAGCCGTGGAACTCGGTGCCGCGGCGGGCGAAGCTGTTGGGCTCCACCGGGAGCGGCCGGCGCAGGTCCGCGGCGAGGCGGCCGGCGTCGTCGGCCAGGGCGACCAGCTGGCTCACCGAAAGCCGCGAGGGCAGCGGCACCCGCTTGACGTGGTCGTCCTTGCGCGCCCACTCCTCCAGCAGGACGTCGGTGTCGGTCACCCAGCCGTCCGGATCGTCGTCCTCCTCCTCGGCCGGTTCGGGGGACGCCAGCGCCTCGCTCACCAGCTCCACGCCGGTCTGCACGCCGGTGCGGCGGTCGCCCAGCGGGTCGACCGGCCAGCGCGCCGCCCGCGAGTCCGAGACCAGCGGGTTTTCGTCGTCCTCGGTGGGTTCCGGCGCCCATTCGGCGAGCTGCCCGACACCGGTCTCCCGCAGGACGTCGGCGATCTCCGTCAGGAACTCCGACGGCCCCTTCGTGCGGCTGCTGCTTTCGTTCCACCAGTGCCCGGAGACGATCAGCGCGTGCTCGGACCTCGTCAGCGCGACGTAGCAGAGCCGTCGTTCCTCCGCCTGTTCCCGCTCGACGAAGCCGGCTTCGTGCAGTTCCAGTCCTTCTTGGACTTCCTTGCGGTCGTGTCCCTCGGCGATGTCCAACGTCGGCAGGTCCTCGGCGTCACCGCGCAGCTTGGCCGGCAGGGACGTCGCCGTCCGCAGCCACGACGACGACCGCCGTCGGCCGGGGAACACGTCCTGCACCAGGTGCGGCACGGCGACGACCTCCCACTCGAGGCCCTTCGCCGAGTGCACGGTGAGCACCTGCACCCGGTCGGGGACGACCTCGACCTCGCCCGGCGTGAGCCCGTCCTCGGCGTGCGCGGCGGTGTTCAGGTAGTCCACAAAGGACAGCAGGGTCGCGGTCGGCGCCGTCTCGGCGTAGTCGGTGACGACCTCGGCGAACGCGTCAAGGTGCGCCCGCCCCGCGGAGCCCGGCCGGGCCAGCGATTCGACGTCCAGCAGCATCGTGCGTTCGACGTCGGCGACGAGCTCCGGCAGCGACTGGTCGAGCCGCCGCCGCAACGCGGCCAGCTCCCAGCCGATCCGCTTGATCCGCTTGAACCCCTCTTCGGAGTACCGCGCCGGGTCGCCCGGCTCGTCGATGGCGTCGATCAGCCCGGCCTGCTCGACGCGCTCGACGACCAGTTCCGGCGTGTCGGGTTTTTCGGGACTGGACAGCTCGCCGGCCCGCCGCCACAGCGCGGCGACGTCGGCGGCCGAGAGCCGCCAGCGGGCCCCGGTCAGCAGCCGGGCCGCGGCGCTGCCGGACAGCGGGTCCGCGAGCACCTTCAGCGTCGACACGAGGTCCGCGACCTCGGGCTCGTCGAGCAGGCCGCCGAGCCCGACGACCTCGACCGGCAGCCCGCGCGCCCGCAGTTCGGCGGCGATCGGGGCCATGTCGGCGCGGCGCCGCACGAGCACCGCGGCGGTCGGCGGCTTGCCGGCCTCTTCCTGGTGGGCGTACCAGCGGCGGGCGAGGGCATCGGCGACCCACGCGCGCTCGGCGCGGATGTCCGGCAGGAGCGCGCACGCGATGTCCGCGGGCCCGGCGCCTTCGCGCGCCCGCAGCCGTTCGACGCCGAGACCGCGGGCGCGCAGGGGTTCGGCGATCGCGTTCGCGAGGTCGAGGATCTCCGGCGGGTTGCGGAAACTGGTCAGCAGCCCGAACTCGTGCGCGGGGACGAGCCGTTCGCCGTCGAAGCGCGGGAAGTCCGTGGTGAAGCGGGGCAGGTTGGCGGCGCTGGCCCCGCGCCAGCCGTAGATGGCCTGCGCCGGGTCGCCGACGGCGGTGACCGGCATCGGCGGGTTCTCGACGCCGCCGAACAGCGCCCGCAGCAGCACGCGCTGGGCGTGCCCGGTGTCCTGGTATTCGTCGAGCAGGACGGCGCCGTAGCGCTCGCGTTCGCCGCGCACGACGGACGGATACCCACCGGCGAGCTGGGCGGCGAGGGACATCTGGTCGGCGAAGTCGAGCGCGCCTTCGTTGCGCTTGCGGCGGTGGTAGTCGTCGACGAGCGGGAGCAGCGCGAGCCGGAAGTGTTGCGCCGCCATGATTTCGGTGAGCTTCTGCGGCAGCGCGGCCCGCTGCCCCTTGGCGCGCGGGGCGTTTTCGATGACAGTGCACAGCCACGACGTGTACTCGGCGAGCTCTTCGGTGGAGACGAGGTGCTCGCCGAGCTCCCCGGCCAGGGCGAGCAGGTCGGCGGTGACGGTCGGCGGCACGCGGTCGGTGTCGAGCTCGTTGTCCCAAGTGGACACCACGCGGTGCGCGATCTGCCAGGAACTCGTTTCGGACAGCAGCCGGACGCCGGGCTGGACCGGCAGGCGCAGGCCGTGTTCGGACAGCAGCCGCCCGGCGTAGGCGTGGTAGGTGAGGACGGTGGGTTCACCGGCGACGACGGTGGCCCGCAGCCCGCCGGTCGGGTCGAGCCGGTCGAGCAGGCCGGACCCGGCGAGGCGGCGCAGCCGGGCGCGGACGCGTTCGCCGAGCTGGCGCGCGGCTTTCCGGGTGAAGGTGAGGCCGAGGACGCGGTCGGGGCTGACGATGCCGTTGGCGACGAGCCAGACGACCCGCGCGGCCATGGTTTCGGTCTTCCCGGCCCCGGCCCCGGCGACGACGAGCGAGGGTTCCACGGGCGCGGCGATGACGGTGGCCTGCTCGGGCGTCGGCCGGTGCAGCCCGAGCGCATCGGCGAGTTCGGCGGGCTCGACGGGGTTGGCGACGACGAGCGGGCTCACGGCCACACCTCGCGAAGCGCCGCCTGGCTGGCTGGCTCGCACCCGGCGGCTGAACTCACCAGATAGTTCATTGGCCCACCGCCCGGCCGCCCCGCCACAGCCCAGACCGAACTCGCCAGATAGTTCATTGGCCCACCACCCGACCGGGTGTCCCGCCGCCCGCCCTGCTCCCCCGCCGCCGCCGCGCAGCCAACGAACTCACCGGATAGTTCACAACCTCGGCCCCCACCCACCGACCCGCGTCACCGAGCGAACTCACCGGATAGTTCACGGCCCCGGCACCTGCCGCCCCTCGGGGCGCAGCGGGCAGCACCCCCGCGCCGGGCATCGGTCGCAGTCCGGGTTCTCCTGGGCCTGGTAATCCGGCCCCGCCGCCGAAGCCGCCGCCTTCTGGACCAGCTCCAGCCACTGCTTCCCCGCCACCTCGTCCATCGGCGGCTGGGACCGCTCCGTCGATCCCGTCTTGTTGTTCGCCTTCGCGACGTACACCAGCCGCGCGCCGCCCGCCTCCGTGCGGCCCTCGATCGCCCCCAGCAGCACCGCCAGCTGGTACGCCGCCAGCTGCGGGTGCGCCTCGGCCTCCGCGCCCGACACGGGAACCTTCCCCGTCTTGATGTCCACGATCACCGGCCGCCCCTCGGAGTCGAGCTCCACCCGGTCGACCCGCCCGCGCAGCAGCACCCGGACGTCGTCCGACTCCCCCACCGGCAGCTCGACCTCGATGTCCTGCTCGACCCCGGCTTCCTTGAGCTCCGCCCGGCTGCGCTCCAGCCACGTCGTGAAGTTCCGCAGCATCTGCTCGACCCGCCGCCGCTCCCGTCGCGAGAACCACGGCGCCCCCGCGTCGACGCGCACCCAGGCCTCGTCCAGCGCCCGCTGCAGCTCCGCGTCCGTGCTGCCGGACGCGACCGCCTGGGCGAGCCCGTGCACCAGCGTCCCGGTCACCGCCGCCAGCTGGGCCGGGTCGCTGCCGCCGTGGCGCTCGATCATCCAGCGCAGCGGGCACTTCGTCAGAATTTCCACTGTGGACGGTGAGATCCGGATCAGGTCGCCGGGCGGGTGCACCGGCTCGTCGCTGGACGCCGGCAGCAGGCCGTACCACGTCGACGGGTGCGCGCCGGGCACGCGAGCGTCGGCCAGCCGGGCCAGCTGCTTCGCCGCCCGACGCCGCCGCGCCGGGTCGGCCTTGTCGTCGCAGACGACCTCGCGCAGCTCCCCCACCAGCTCGGCGAGCACCAGCGACCGGCCCGGCGGCTTCATCCGCGAGTCGAGCCCGCCGTCGTCGGCGCCGTTCTCCTCCAGGTCGTCGAGGAACCGGGACGGCTGCTCGTCCTCCCCCGACACCGCCGTGACCAGCAGCGTCCGCTTCGCGCGGCTCAGCGCGAGGTAGAACAGCCGCCGCTCCTCGGCGAGGATCGGCGCGGTCTGGGAGACGGCGTCGTCGTCGACGCCCGCCATCAGGTCCTTGAGCCGCTCCACACCCAGCACCGACCCGCGCAGCCGCAGGTCCGGCCACGCGCCCTCCTGGACACCGGCAACCGCGACGACCGTCCATTCGCGACCGGCGGCAGCGTGCGCGGTGAGCAGCGACACGCCGTCCGACGGCACGGCCGCCGGCGCCAGCGTGTCGCCCGCGATCCGTTGCGCGCCAAGGTAATCCGCGAAGGAAGCAACGCTCGCCCGCGGCAGCCGGTCGACGTACCGGCCGGCGGCGTCGAACAGCGCGACGACGGCGTCGAGGTCGCGATCGGCCTGCGCCCCCAGCGAGCCGCCGCGCTCGACCTGCTTCAACAGCTTGTCCTGCAGCCCGCTTTCCCGCCACAGCTGCCACAGCACCTGCTCGACGCCCTCGCCGCGCGCCACGGCCTGGTGCGTGACGCGCAGCAGCCCGCCGACGCGCCGCACGGGCTCGGCCTCGGCGTCGGCCAGCCCGGCGAGGATGTCGCCGCCGCGCAAAGCCTCCACGAGCAGCTCGTCGCTCGACCGCTGGCCGCCGCCGGCCAGTTCGAGCCGGCGCAGGCCGCGCCGCAACCGCCGCAACGCCAGGGGATCCGCGCCGCCGAGCGCCGACGACAGCAGCATTTCCGCGAGGTCGACGTCGAGCAGCTCGGGCGACGGCGCGAGCTTCAGCACGGCCAGCAGCGGCCGCACCGCGGGCTGCTTGGCCAGCGGGAGCTCCTCGGTCGCCGACCCGATCGGGACGCCGGCGGCGCGCAAAGCTCGTTGCAGGACGAGGAAAGTCCGCGCGGGCGAGCGGACGAGCACCGCGATCTCCGACCACGGCACGCCGTCGACGAGGTGGGCGCGGCGGAGCTGGTCGGCGATCCAGCTCGCTTCGGCGGCCGGGGTCGGCATCACGCGGACGCGGACGTTCCCCCCGGTGGCGCCCTTGGGGGGCAGGATCTTGCGGTGCGGCGACGCGCCCGGCAGCGTCGCGCCGATCTTGGCGACGGCCAGCCGCACGGCCGGGGACAGGCGGTGCGCCGCGGTGAGCGTGACGGTCCGGCTGCCGTCCGGGTCCGCGTCGGCGAACAGGCTCGCGTCGGCGCCGCGGAAGGAGAACACGTTCTGGTCGGGGTCGCCGGCCACGACGAACTCGGCCGCGGTGTGCCCGATCATCCGGACCAGGCTGGTCTGCAGCGGGTCGAGGTGGTGGGCGTCGTCGACGAACAGGTGCCGGACGCGGGTGCGCTCGCGTTCGCGCAGCTCGTCGTCGTCCTCCAGGGCGAGCAGCGCGGACGTGACCAGTTCGGCGGCGTCCAGCGCGGGCGCGCTCGCCACGCCGAGCGCGTTGCCGCCCGCGCCCTGCAGCTGCGTGACCTCTTCGTACTGCGCCCAGAACTGCCCGGCGGCCAGCCATTCCTCGCGGCCGCGGCGGCGGCCCAGCTCGGCGAGGTCCTCCGGGCCGAGCCCGCGCTCGGCCGCGCGCATCAGCAGGTCGCGCAGCTCCTCGGCGAACCCGGGGACCATCAGAGCGGGCCGCAGCTGTTCGGGCCAGTACTCGGCTTCTTCGTCGAGGTCGCCGGCCAGCAGTTCGCGGACGACGACGTCCTGCTCCGCGCCGGCGAGCAGCCGCGGCGGCGGGAGCTCCTCGGCCATCGCCTCCAGCCGCAGCAGCGAATAGGCGTAGGAGTGGACGGTGCGGACCAGGGGTTCGCGGACGGTCCGGGGCAGCGGCCGCGCCTGCTCGGGGTCGGCGGTGAGCCGTCGGGTGATGTCGGCGCGCAGCGCGTCCGCGGACCGGCGGGACGTGGTGAGCACGAGCACGCTCTCCGGGTCGGCGCCCTCGGCGATGCGGCGGGTGGCGGCCGAGGCCAGCAGCGCCGTCTTGCCGGTGCCCGGCCCGCCGAGCACACGGCGGAACCCCCCGGGTGCGGAGAGCAGGCGCCGGGCGCCTTCGTCCCAGGTGAACGAGGGTGTGGCGGTGATCGGCGTGCGCACCAGCCGCGCGTCCGCCTGCGCCGTTCGCCTCCCGTTCACCCCGCGATGGAACCACGCCGGGTCCCCCGGGTGGCGCACCGGCACGGCTTAGCGGGGGTTCGTTCGGTGAAGGCGCCGGGCGGTGCGCTGGATGGTTGCGAAAAGTGTCGGTGACATCCGGGGCTCCGCCCCGAGTCGGGGGCTCCGCCACCCGAACCCCCGAAAAATGTCGTACCCATCCGGCAGAGTGTCGGTATGGACGACGTTCTGCACGAGCGCGTGCGGGAGATCATCGAGTCGGTGCCGGCCGGCTCGGTGGCGACGTACGGCGACATCGCGGCCCTCGCGGGGGCGCCGTCGCCGCGGATGGTCGGCGCGATCCTGGCCGAAGACGGCCACGACCTGCCGTGGCACCGCATCCTGCGCGCGAACGGCACCCCGGCTCCGCACCTGGTCCACGACCAGCTGGAGCGGTTGCGGGCCGAAGGCGTGCTGGCCGACGGCCAGCGCGTCGACCTGCGGAAGTACCGGTGGAAACCGGAAGGAGAGGAGGACCACGGACCGGAAGGACTGTTCTGACACGGCGTGATTAGGTTAGCCTCGCCTAATGACGACTCAGGTGGAGAGCCCGGCCTTGACGTACCACCGGGCGCGGGTGACCGCCGTCCGGCTGCTGACGCCGCACATGGTGCGGGTGACGTTCGCCGCGGAGAGCTTCCGCGAGGTGCCTGCCGGGGCGCCCGACCAGTACGTCAAGGTGTTCTTCCCGCTGGCCGGGCAGGAGGCGCCGGTGCTGCCGGAGACCGGCTCCGACGTGCTGTCCTGGTACCGCACGTACCTGGCGATGCCGGACGACGTCCGCCCGCCGATGCGCACGTACACGCTCCGGGCCCACCGCCCGGAGCGCGCGGAGCTCGACGTCGACTTCGTGCTGCACGGCGATTCCGGGCCGGCCTCGGCGTGGGCGTCGCGGGCGCGGCCGGGCGACCGGGTGGCGTTCCTGGGGCCGCACGGGCTGTACGCGCCGCCCGACGGCAGCGACTGGCAGCTGCTGGTGGGCGACGAGACGGCCCTGCCGGCGATCGGCGCGATCGTCGAGCAGCTCCCGGCGGGCACGCGCGCGTCGGTGTACGTCGAGCTGGCGGACCGCGCGGACCGGCAGGCGTTCGAGACGCGCGGGACGGTGGAGGTCCACTGGGTGCTGCGCGGCTCACGGCCGCTGGGCGAGGCGCTGCTGGAGGCGTTGCGCGGAGCGACGTTCCCGGGCGGCACGCCGTACGCGTGGGTGTCCGGCGAGGCGGGCGTGGTGAAGTCGGTGCGGCGCCACCTGGTGCGCGAGCGCGAGGTGGCCAAGGCACGGATCTGCTTCACGGGCTACTGGCGGCAGGGGCTGAGCGAGGAAGCGGCGGGCCGCGAGGCGGTCCGCGCGGCAGAGGCGGGCGAGCTGCCGGCGGACGAGGACTGACGGTCGCCCCAAGCGCCCCAATGTGGCGTTGGTTGCTCCATCCATGCCCCCGCCACCACCCTCAACGGAGGCGCTCCGCGCCGCAGTGCCGAACCAACGCACCCAATGTGGCGTTCGGTGCGTCCAACGCACCGAACGCCACATTGGGGCGCACTGGGCCCAGCCGGGCAGCGGCTACCGGAACCGGGCCACCAGCGGCGTCGGGAGGTCCGGGTTCGGGCCGTCCATCGCGCCGGTGGTCCACAGCCTTCCGCTGCCCGGCACCCGGGTGATGCCATACAGCGCGCCACCGGCGGCGTCCGGTGCCGGCGCCGCCCGCCAGCGGCCGTCGGTTCCGCGGCGGAGGGCGTACGCGTGGAGCTGCCTCGCGTCGTCGTACCGGTAGCCGACCGCCCACACCTCGCGGCCCACCGTCGTCACCGCGTTGAGCTGGCCCTGCTCGTCCGGGGTTCGCTCGAGCACCGCACCCCGGGTCGTCAGGCGGAATGCCAGCGGCTTGCGCTCGTACACGCCGCCGGTGGTCGCGTTGCCCACCGCCCACACCTGCCCGTCCGACACCGTGAGGGCCGCCAGCCGCGCCGAGCCCAGCGTGGCCGTGGACGGCAGGGCGATCCGGTGCCACGCCACGCCGTCCCAGTGCAGGACGAGGGGCGCCACTCCGTCGCCTTCCGCGATGGTGCCGGCCGCCCACACGTCGGCCGGGCCGGTCGCCGCGACCGTGGCCAGGTCCGCGTCGAGCAGCTCGGCCGGGAGGGCGACGCGCGTCCAGCGGACGCCGTCTCAGTGCCGGGCGATCGGCCGGGTGTGCTCGCCGTCGGCCGCCGTGCCGACCGCCCACGCGTCCGACTCGCCCGTCGCCGCCACGCCGTACAGGTGCTGGCTGACGCCGGGCTCGTCGTCGGCGGGCTCGGGCGACCACTTCCGCCCGTCCCAGCGTTCGATCAGCGAGACCGTCCGGCCGGGCAGCCACCGGTCGCCCACCGCCCAGACCCGGCCGGGGGCCGCGGCGGCGATCGCGTTCAGGCGGCCGGGCCGGCCGTCGGGCGACGGCGGGACCGGCACCCGCGACCACGCTTTGCCGGTCCAGCGCCAGGTCTGCGGCTGGAACGTGACGACCGGCCGGTCGTCGACGACCTGCCGGTCCAGGGTGAACCCGGCGGCCCAGACGTCGTGCGCGGACAGCGCCGCCGTCGCCACCAGGTTGCCCGGCTCCGGCGTGACCGGGACGACCTCCCAGCCGGGCGTCACCGCCAAGGTCGCGGCCACCAGGATTTCCGTGATCACATGTCCCCCAGGCGCTCGACGACCTTCTGGTTCTTCGTGGCGGAGTAGACGACGGTGCCGGGTGCCATCCCGTCGAGCGCGGTGGCCGTCACCATGCGGAACCCGAGCGTGCGGGACGTCTCCGGGTCGATGACGAGCTCCGTGCGCTTTCCCTTGGCGGTGAGGGCGATCGCGACGCCGGCGCGCCCGGCGAGGTCGACCTGGCCGGGGATCCGCTCCACCCCGGGCACCATCGCGAGCGCCTGGTACAGGGCGGCACGCAGGGCGGGCGGGAGCAGGGCGTCGGCCGCGGTGGCCAGGCCGGTGCCCGCCTTGAAGACCTGCCGGTCGCCGTCCGGGCCCGGCACGTCCACCGACTCCCGCAGGACCGCCAGCAACCGGCCGGGGTCCGTGGGCAGCGACGCCAGGTACGCGGGCGTGGGGTTGCCGAGTCCGGGCGCGGCCGGCGTCTCCGCCGTCTTGGGGTGGGCGGCCGGGTCGTAGGTGGCCGTCGTGACCTTGGTGTAGTCGGTGCCGTACCGGGCCAGCTTCGCCCCGTCCGCCGGGGTGAGCGGGTGCGCCCCGAGGCCGCGGGTCGTGCGCACCAGCTTCGGCGCCGTGCCCTCGGCCACGACGCTCCACCGTTCGGTGACGTCTTCGGTGACGTAGTAGGCCGGGCCGTCCGGGCCGGTGGCCGACTGCACGGACGTGGCGCGGTCCGCGGTGTAGAGGTAGCCGCCGTGGCCGAGGTCGAGGGGCTGGGCGGTCGCGACCCGCTTGACGACCAGTTCCACGGTCGCGGGCACGCTGCCGGCCGCGGTGATGGCCTCGGCCCCGGTGTCGCGGGCCGGTGCCGGGGCCGCCGCGGGGGTCACGGGCGCGCGCTCCGGCCACAGGCTGATCGTGGTGGCGGCCGCGACGGCCACGGCCACCGAAGCCGCGACGGCCAGGACGGCCACTGTGCGCCGCCGGGCAGGCCGGCGCGCGGTGGCCGTCCTGGCCAGGACCGTGGCGCGGATCCGGGCCAGATCGGCGGGTTGCGGCCGGGGCCCGGCCTGGTGGTGGTACCGCAGCGCCGTGTCGACGACGTCGTGCTCGGTCATGCCGGTCCTTCCAAGGTCGTGATGCCCCGTTCGCGGAGGGCGGCGCGCAGCCGTGTTCTCGCCCGGTTGAGCCGGGACATGACCGTGCCGATGGGGATGTCCAGCGCGGTCGCGATGTCGGCGTAGGTCAGGCCGGCGGCGAACAGGTAGAGCACGTCGCGCTGGCGGCGGGAGATCCTGTCGAGTTCGCCGGCCAGCGCCCGGACGGCGGTGTCCGCGTCCGCGCGGGCGACGGCGCGCTCGGCCGTGCCGTCCGCCGCCGGCTCGCCGTGGAGCCGGATCAGCTTGCGGTGGCGGGCTTCCGTGGCGCGGTAGCGCCGCAGCACGTTGGTGGCGATGCCGTACAGCCACGGCAGGGCACTGGAGTGCGCGGGGTCGAACCGGCCGCGGCGCTCGTAGGCGATGGTGAAGGTGTCGGACACCGCGTCGTCGACGGCTTCCGTGCCGACGCGCCGGGCGCAGTACCGGTAGATCGCCGGGGCGTGCCGGTCGAAGACGGTGCCGAAGTCCGTTCGCGTCCCGGCGAGCAGGGCCGCGTCGGTCGGGGGATCCGACCCGGGCGCCCGGGCCGTGGCGGGGGTTTCGGGAACTGTTTGCACACCCCTCTTCCGCGCCCGGCGCGGATCTATTCCGCCGTCTCCTTGCCGAGCCGCGTGACCAGGAGCTTCACCAGTGCGCCCAGCCGCTGGCGGTCCGGTTGCAGCGTCGCGACACCCGCCTCCTCCAGCGGGGCCGCGGTCACCGGGCCGACACAGGCGCACACCAGCGGGCCTTCGCGCAGGGCGGTGAGCAGCTGCGGGTAGCGCCCCGAGGTGCGGGCCAGCGTCAGGAAGTTCGCCGCGGCCGGGGCGCTGGTGAACGCCAGTGCGTCCAGCTCGCCCGCCAGGACCGCGTCGATCAGGTCGTACACCGGCGTGACGTCCGGCGGCGACGTCCAGCGGTACGGCTGCACCTCGGTCAGCCAGGCGCCCGCCTCCACCAGGGAGGCGGTGAACTCGGGCAGCGGTGTTCCGTGCAGCTGGACCGCCGTCCGCTGCCCGAGGACGCCCGCCGCCGCGACGGCTTCGAACAGCTCGGCGTTCGACTCCGACTCGGCCGAGAAGAACTCCCGGAGCCCGGCGCCGCGGACCGCGCCGACCGCCTTCGGCCCGCGGGCGTAGATCCGCGACTCCCGCAGGTGGTCCACCAGCTGCTTCCGCAGGCCCCAGCCTTCGGCCGCCGCCAGCCAGCCGCGGAAGCCCGCGCCGGTCGTGACGACCGTGATGTCGACCGGCGACATGACGAGCTTCAGGGTGGCGTCCTTCAGCTCGGGGTCGGTGTCCAGCGGCACGATGGTGATCGTCGGCGCGTGCCGGACGGCGGCGCCGTAGCGTTCCAGGGCCGCGATGAATTCGCCGGCCCGCCGCTCGGCCGTGACCCCGATCGCGATGCCGCTCAGCTCACCCATAGAACGCGCCCATCTCCTCGATCGCTTCGGCCAGCTCCGCCCGCAGGTCCGCGAGTTCGAGGACCTCCAGGTGCGGCCCGAAGCGCAGCAGCTCGCCGATGGCCGGTTCCCCCGGCTCCACCGGCAGCTCCACGGTGAGCCAGCCGTCCGCGTCGGGCTCGTTCGGGCAGTCGCGCAGGGCGCGGGCGCCGACGGAACCTCCGTAGAACGGTACGAGAGCCTGCGCGCGCGGCGAAAGGCGCACCACCGCGACGCGCGGGTACATCCGGCGTTCGAACTGCTCGGACCACTCCTGCCAGTACCGCGCGAGGTCGAACCCGGCCGGCCGCTCGAACACCTCGCCGAGGTCGGTCAGCTCCAGCACGCGCGAGACCCGGTAGGTCCGGTCGGTGCCGTCGCAGCGGCCCGCGAGGTACCAGTTGCCCGCCTTGAGGATCAGGCCGAGCGGCTCCAGCTCCCGTTCGACGACCCGCTGTCCCCAGCGTTCGTAGCGGATCCGGATCCGGCGCGACGACCACACGGCGTCGGCGATCGCCGACAGCGCCGGCAGGCTTTCGATGCCCCGGTGCCAGCCGGGGACGTCCAGGTAGAACCGCTCGGCGACGCGCCCGGCGCGATCGCGCAGCTCGGCGGGCAGCGCGGCGTACAGCTTGAGCTGCGCCGCCGCCAGGACGGTGCCGAGGCCCAGCTCGGCGGCGGCCACCGGCAGCCCGGCCAGCGACAGCGACTGGGCCTCTTCCTCGGTCATCCCGGTGAGCCGGGTGCGGTAGCCGTCGACCAGCCGGTAGCCGCCGGTCCGGCCGCGGTCGGCGTACACCGGGACGCCGGACGCCGAGAGCGCGTCGATGTCCCTATAGACCGTGCGCACCGAGACCTCGAGCTCTTCGGCCAGCTCCTCGGCCGTCATCCGGCCGCGGTTCTGCAGCAGCAGGAGGACGGACAGGAGACGGCTCGCGCGCATGGCTCGAATTCTGGCAGAAATACCTGACACAAGCTGACAGGTATGCCCGGCAGGGTGGTCCCCATGAACGCATTCACCACGAAGAACTGGGAAGAGAAGATCGTCAGCGGCACCGAGGGCAGCGGCCCGCGGGTGGCGTACGCGCACGCCCTCTTCGCCTACAGCGGGGTCCTCGAGGGCGAGTCCACCTGCGACCTTCTGCTGTACTACGCGGGCGAAGGGTACGAAAGCGGCGAGACGACGTCGCCGAGCTTCGAGCGTTTCGAGGGTAAGGTCGAGGGTCGCGAAGGGACGTTCGTCATCCGCCACGAGTACACCTTCGACGCCAAGGGCATCGCCTCGACGTTCACCGTCGTCCCCGGCTCGGGCACCGGCGAGCTGGCCGGGCTCACCGGCAGCGGCACCGCCGGGGGCACGATCGGCGAGGACAAGGTGGGCTACACCTTCGAGTACGCGTTCTAGGAGCCGCACGTGGACCGCCGTCAGGTACTCGCCTACCGCATCGCCGAGCACGGCCTGCACCGTTCGGCGCGGGACGTCGCCGACCTCGCCGTCGTCCGGGCCGGGCTGCAGGACAGCATGCGCGACACGGCGTTGCTCGCGCTCGCGGCCCGGCTCGACGGCCCGGTGTCCCCGGACGGGCTCGTCCTGGCCTGGACGCTGCGGGGCGCGCCGCACTACCACCTGCCGGCGGACCTGCCTTCGGTGATCCGGGCACTGGTCCCGCTGGACGACGCGGACGCGCTGGCCCGGATGTTGTGGCAGCGCAAGGAACTGGCGGCCACGGGACTGGCGGCGTCCGAAGTGGTGTTCACGGCGGCGGCCGCGTTGCGCGAAGTGGTGAAGGCACCGATGACGAAGGGTGCGGTGTCGACGGCGGTCACCCGGCGCCTGCCGCCGTCGTTCGCCCGCTGGTGCCGCGGCTGCAACGCCACGCACATCCACGAGCAGCTGATGCGCATCGCGTCCCCGCTCGGCGGCCTCCGCCTGGTGGCGGGGGCATCCCCGGCGACGCTGGCGCCACTGGAGGGCCGCGGCCGGCTGCGGAAGACACCGGACCCGGCCGCGGCGACGGCGGTGGTTGCGCGGTACCTGCGGCTCAACGGCCCGGCCTCCCCGGGCGAGGCGGCGGAGTTCGCGGGCACGGCACGGGCGGTGGTCGACCGGACGTGGCCGTCCGACCTGGTTCCCGTGCAGGTGGAAGGCAAGACGCGGTACTTGCCGGAGGACCGGCTGCCGGCTTTGGAGAACCCACCGGAGCCGGAACTGGTGCGGCTGCTGCCACCGCTGGACCCGTTCATCCAGGCCCGCGACAAGGCCCTGCTGGTCCCGGACCCGTTGCGACGCAAGGAAGTCTGGAAGATGCTGGGCAATCCCGGGGTGCTGATCGCCGACGGCGACATCGCGGGCACGTGGCGGACGAAGGGCAGCGGGACGAAGCTGACGGTGACGTTGACGGCGTTCGACCCGCTGCGCCCGGCGGTTCGCGAGGAGGCAGAAGCCGAGGCGGCCCGGGTGGCGGCGGTGCGCGGGTTCGAGAAGCACGCGGTCACCTGGGCCGGCTGACCCCACCCGCGGGGGCGCCCCCCGTTTTCCACTCTACCGGCAGGCACCGACAGTTTCGGTCGCCGACGGGTCCGGCCCAAGCGCCCCAATGTGGCGTTGGTTGCGTCCAACGCACCGAACGCCACATTGGGTGCGCTGGACGCACCGAACGCCACATTGGGGCGCTCCGGGACCGGCCTCACAGGCTGTGGGCGTCGATGTCGCCGTAGGACGTGGTTGCCCGGATCGCCAGGGCCGGCGATCCTTCGTTCTTCAGCGCGTTCCGGATCCGGCCGTACGTCGTCCCCGCGTCGAGCGACGCCGAGACACCCTCGGCCGCGCCGACCGAGATGTCGCCCGCCTGGGTGCTGAGCACCAGGTCGCCGCTCGATGCCGAGGCGATGCGGATGTCGCCCTTGCCCGTGGTGATCTCCGCCGGGCCCGTCAGGCGGCCCACCGAGACGTCACCCGCGTGGGCCTTCAGGCGCAGGCTCGCGGCCTCGTCGAAGACGACCTCGCCGTGGGCGCCCTCGACCTGCACGTCGCCGAGGCGGCCGACGCCCCGCAGCGCGACGCTGGCCGACTTGGCCTCGACCGACGAACCGGCGGGCAGCGAAACCGTCACGTCGACCGCTCCGGACGGGCCGAAGTACTGGTTCTTCGCCGCGAGCGAGATCCGCAGGACGCCGTCCTCGAAGGAAACCGACGCCTCGGCAGCGGCCTTCACGTCGCGGCTCTTCGCCGGGTCGGCGGGCAGGACCTGGACGGCCGTGTCGGAACCAGGAGCGGCGACGAACCGGACGCGGCCGGCCGGGATGTCGAGGATGGTGGTGATCGGGGCGGTGGTGGTGAAGTTCTGCATCGGATTCTCCTTGACGAAGTGGTGGTGTGAGACCACCTTCGCCGGGCCCGCTGACACCGGAAGGCCACCGCACTGACACGGCGACTGACACTGCTGACACGCCCGTCAGGCGTCCACCGCCAGCCGGTACCCGCGCTTCACCACCGTCTGGACCACCTTTCCGCCACCCAGTGACGTCCGGAGCCGTCCGATCGCCGTCTCCACCGCGTGCTCCTCGCCGCCCCCGGGCAACGCCGAGATCAGCTCGCGCCGGGACACCACCCGGCCCGGTGACGCCGCCAGGGCCCGCAGGATCGCCATCGGTGCCGGGGCCACCTCGCGCCACTCGCCGTCCACGATGGCCGCCTGGCCGCGCAGCTCGATCGCGTGCCCGCCCGCGCGCAGGCGCGGGGACCGGTCCACCAAGGTCTCCGCCACCGTGCGGGCCAGCGCGCCGATCCGCGCCCGGTGGGGCTGGACCGTCGGCACCCCCAAAGCCGCCAACGGTCCAGCCGTTATGGGTCCGACGCAGGCCGCCACCACCGGGCCGGACAGCGCCGTGACGAGCCCCGGCAACCGGCCCGTGCGCCGGGCCAGTGCGATGAGCGACGCCGCCGCCGGCGCGCTGGTGAACGGCAGCGCGTGGATCGAGCCGTCCAGCACCCCGTCGAGGAGCCGGTCCACCGGGCCCGGGTCGACCGGGCCGACCCAGCGGTACACCGGGATTTCGATGACCTCCGCGCCTGCCGCGCGCAGCGTGTCCACGAAGTACGGCAACGGCTCCCCGTGCAGCTGCACCGCGATCCGCTGCCCGTCGACGCCCGAAGAGAGCAGGTGCTGCAGCAGCTCGGCGTTGCTCTCCGACGCCGGTGAGTACGACTCCGACAGCCCGGCCGCCCGCAGCGCACCGGTCACCTTCGGCCCCCGCGCCAGCAGCGAAGCCGCCGAAAGCCGGGAAAGCAGCGAATCCCCCAGCCCCCAGCCCTCGGCCGCCTCCAGCCAGCCGCGGAAGCCGATGCCGGTCGTCGCGACGACCGCGTCCACCGGCGCGGACAGCAGCGCCGTGGTCGCCGCGTGGAGCTCGGTGTCGTCCGTCAGCGGCACGATCCGGATCGCCGGGCCGTACCGGACGCTCGCCCCCTTGCGCACCAGGAGCGCGCCGAGCTCGTCAGCCCGGCGCGCCGCGGTGATGCCGATCACGAAACCGGCGAGTGGGAGGACATCGCTCACGCGCTCTCCACTTCGACGACGCCTTCCCGCACGCGCACCTCGTACACCGGGACCGAGACGCCGTCGGCGTCCAGGCACTTCCCGCTGTCGAGGGCGAACCGCTCCTTGTAGACCGGCGAAGCGACCACCGGGATGCCGTCCGCGTCACCGACGATGCCGCGCGAGAGCACCGCCGCGCCGCTGCACGGGTCCCAGTTGGACAGGGCGTAGAACCGGTCGCCGGGCAGCCGGAAGATCGCCACCTGCACGCCGCCGTCGAGCAGCGCCGCCACCCCGGCGTACTCGGGCACCGCGCCGACGGGGCAGACCGCCGTCCAGGTTCGCTCGATCGACGTCGTCATCGCCGCACCTCGCTGTTCGAAAAGCTCGGAACTCCCAGCATCACGGGGACTTTCTGCTGCCGCTCCTCGCGGAACGAGATGGCCGGGTCGGGCGCGCCCGGCGCGTTGACGAAGGAGGTGAAGCGGGCCAGCTTCTCCGGGTCCTCCAGGACGCCCTTCCACTCGTCGGCGTAGTTGTCGACGTGCTTGGCCATCGCCGCGTCGAGGTCTTCGCAGATGCCGAGCGAGTCGTCGACGATCACCGCGCGCAGGTGGTCGAGCCCGCCCTCCATCTCCTCGATCCACGGCGCGGTCCGCTGCAGCCGGTCGGCCGTGCGCACGTAGAACATGAGGAACCGGTCGATGGTCCGGATCAGCGTCTCGGTGTCCACATCGGACACGAGCAGGTCGGCGTGCCGCGGGGTGGTGCCGCCGTTGCCGCCGACGTAGAGGTTCCAGCCGTTCTCCGTGGCGATGATGCCGAAGTCCTTGCTCCGCGCCTCGGCGCACTCCCGGGCGCACCCGGACACCGCCGACTTGAGCTTGTGCGGCGAGCGCAGCCCGCGGTAGCGCAGCTCCAGCTCGATCGCCAGCCCGACGCTGTCCTGGACGCCGTAGCGGCACCACGTCGAGCCGACGCACGACTTCACCGTCCGCAGCGCCTTGCCGTAGGCGTGCCCGGACTCGAAGCCCGCGTCCACCAGCCGGCGCCAGATCAGCGGCAGCTGGTCCACGGTGGCGCCGAACAGGTCGATCCGCTGGCCGCCGGTGATCTTGGTGTACAGCCCGAAGTCGCGGGCCACCTCGCCGATCACGATCAGCTTGTCCGGCGTGATCTCGCCGCCGGGGATCCGCGGGACCACCGAGTACGTGCCGTTGCGCTGCAGGTTCGCCAGGTACCGGTCGTTGGTGTCCTGCAGGGTCATCTGCTCGCCGCCGAGCACGTGCCCGTTGCCGAGGGTGGCCAGGATGGACGCCACCGCCGGCTTGCAGATCGCGCAGCCGCTGCCCGAGCCGTAGCGGCCGATCAGCTCGCTGAACGTGGTGATCCGGGTGGCCTGGACGATCTCGAACAGCTCCGCGCGCGACTGCGGGAAGTGCTCGCAGACGGCCTTCGACTGCTCGACACCGGCCGCGGTGAGCAGCCTGCCCAGCAGCGGGACGCACGACCCGCACGCCGTGCCGGCGCGGGTGCACGCCTTCAGCTTCGGGACGCTGTCGCAGCCGTCCTCGTGGATGGCCTTGGTGATCGCGCCCTTGGTGACCGCGTTGCACGAGCAGATCTGCGCCGCGTCGGGCAGCGCGTCGACGCCGACCGCCGCGCCCCCGCCCGCCGGGGCGAGGATCGCGCCCGGCTCGGCCGGCAGCGGACGGCCGACCAGCGCGCGCAGCGTGTTGTACTCGGTCGCGTCGCCGACGAGCACGCCACCCAGGAGGGTCTTGCCGTCGTCGGTGACCACGAGCTTCTTGTACGTCCCGGCGACCGCGTCGTTGACGGCGACTTCCAGCGCGCCTTCGGTGGCCGCGTGCGCGTCACCGAAGGAAGCGACGTCGACGCCCATCAGCTTCAGCTTCGTGGACGTGTCCGGCTCCGGGAACGTCCCCGAACCGCCGGTGAGCTGCGCGGCGACGATCTCCGCCATCGCGTAGCCCGGCGCCACGATGCCGTACACCTTGCCCTCGACCGCGGCGCACTCGCCGATCGCGTAGATCGCCGGGTCGCTGGTGCGGCAGGACGCGTCGGTGAGGACACCGCCGCGCGGGCCCAGCTCCAGGCCGGACTGCCGGGCGAGGTCGTCGCGCGGCCGGATGCCGGCGGAGAACACGACGAGGTCGACGTCGAGCTCGGTGCCGTTGCCCAGCTTGGCCAGCAGCCGCGAGCCGTCGGCCTCGATGGAGCTGGTGGACGTTCCCGTGTGGACGGTGACGTCCAGTGCCGTGATCATCCGGCGGAGCATCGAGCCGCCACCCTCGTCGACCTGCAGCGGCATCAGCCGCGGCGCCATCTCGACGACGTGCGGGGACAAGCCCATGTCCCGCAACGCCTTCGCGGCTTCCAGGCCGAGCAGGCCACCGCCGATGACGACGGCCGAGCGGCGGCCGCGGCCCGGCTTCTCGATCGCCGCGGCGCGGATCGCGTCGAGGTCCTCGATGGTCCGGTAGACGAAGCAGCCGTCCAGGTCGTGCCCCGGGACCGGCGGCACGAACGGCCGCGAGCCGGTGGCCAGCACCAGTGCGTCGTAGGAGACGACGGCGCCGGACGCCGTGGTCACCGTGCGAGCGTCCCGGTCCACCGAAACCGCCAGCTCACCGAGCCGGAGGTCGACGTTGGCATCGTCCGCGTAGTCCGAGCCGGGCAGGGCCAGCGTGGCCGGGTCCCAGGTGTCCACATAGGACGTGAGGGCCACCCGGTCGTACGCCGGGCGCGGCTCCTCGGACAGGACGACGACGTGCCAGTTTCCCTGTGGGTCTTCCGCGCGCACCGCCTCCACGAGCCGATGGGCGACCATGCCGTGTCCGGCGACGACCAAGGTGGGCATCTCAGACCTCCGCTCCCGCGAGCGCCAGACCGCGCTCACTCGTGGGCTGTTCGGCGGGCTTCCGCAGGTAGACCGCCCAAGTGACGGCGAAGCAGAGCCCGTAGAAGACGAGGAATCCGACGAAGGCGGGCACGCCGCTCTTCGCGTCGGCGAACGACTGCCGGAAGGCGAGGTTGATCAGCAGGCCGCCTTCGGCACCGATCGCGCCGGCCAGGCCGATCAGCGCGCCGGACAGCCGCCGGGCCTTGAGCAGTTCGGCCGCCTCCTCGGCGCCGTTCGCGATGGCGATCTTGGCCTTGGCGCGGAAGATCGCCGGGATCATCTTGTACGTCGAGCCGTTGCCGATCCCGGCCAGCACGAACAGCACCACGAACGCGACCGTGAACAGCACCAGCGACTTCGAGGTCGAGGCGAAGATCAGCACGACCGTGGCCGCCGCCATCCCGGTGAAGGTGGCGAAGGTGATCTTGCCGCCGCCGATGCGGTCGGACAGCCAGCCGCCCACCGGCCGGGAGAGCGAGCCGAGCAGCGGGCCGAGGAACGTCACCGCGGCCGCCTGCAGCGGGGTGCGGCCGAACTGGTTCTGCAGCACCAGGCCGAAGGCGAAGCTGTAGCCGATGAACGAACCGAACGTGCCGATGTAGAGGAACGACATCACCCAGGTGTGCGGCTCCTTGACGACCTCGCGCATCGCCTTGGTGTCGCCCTTCATGCTGGCGAGGTTGTCCATGTAGAAGTACGCGAGCACGGCGGCGACCACGATCAGCGGGATGTAGATGTAGAGCACGAGCCGCGGCGCGGTCGCGCCCGCCGTGCCGATCACCAGCAGCCCGACCAGCTGGATCGCCGCGACGCCGAGGTTGCCGCCGCCGGCGTTGAGGCCGAGCGCCCAGCCCTTGTGCTTCTCCGGGTAGAAGGCGTTGATGTTGGTCATCGACGAGGCGAAGTTGCCGCCGCCCACCCCGCCGAGGGCGGCGACGAGCAGGAAGGTGCCGAGCGAGGTGCCGGGGTGCAGCACGATCGCGGCCAGCACGGCCGGGATCAGCAGCAGCACGGCCGACACGACCGTCCAGTTGCGGCCGCCGAACTTCGCCACGGCGAAGGTGTAGGGCAGCCGCATCAGGCCGCCGATCAGCGTCGGCGTCGAGACGAGCAGGAACTTGTCCGCGGCGGAGAACCCGTAGTCCTTGCCCATGAACAGGACGATGACCGACCACAGGGTCCAGATCGAGAAGCCGATGTGCTCGGCGAAGACGGAGAACCAGAGGTTGCGGCGGGCGATCTTCTTGCCCGTGGACTCCCAGAACTCTTCGTTCTCGGGTTCCCAGTGTTCGATCCAGTGCTTGCCTTGGTGGGCCACGGCGTGCTCCTTCGTGCGGCGGTTCGTGATGGTCAGTGGGGGTGGATCACTGCGCGGCGAGCCAGTTCGCGATGCCGCCGACGGTGTCCGTGCACCCGCCGCATCCCGTCGTCGCTCGCGTGGCCCGCGCCAGTGCGGGAGTGTCGGTGGCCCCGGCCTTCCAGGCCTCGATCAGCCGGCCCTTGGTGACGTTGTTGCAGCGGCAGATGACCGCCGCCGCGGGCAGGTCGGCCGGGCTGGCCGCGGGGGTGCTGCCGCTGGGCAGCGCGCGGCCGAGCAGGACGGCGAGCCGGTCTTCCGGCAGCTGCGTCCCGCGGTCGTGGAACTGCGTGATCGTCGCGGCCGCGTCGGGGAGGCCGAGCAGGATCGCCCCGGTGACGCGGTTTTCGCGGACGACCAGCTTGCCGTACCGGCCACCGGTCGGGTCGTTGAAGGTGAGCACCTCGGCGCCGTTGTCGGATGCTTCGAGCTGGGTCTCGCCGAGCGCGGCGAGGTCGATGCCGCGGGCCTTGAGCCGGGTGACGGCCGTGGTGCCGCGGTAGCGGGCCGCCGCGTTCGTCCCGGTCAGGACGTCGGCGAGGACTTCGGCCTGCTCCCATGCGGGCTGGATCAGCCCGGCCGGGGCGCCGGGGTGGCGGGCGCAGTCGCCGAGGGCGTGGATGCGGCCGTCGCTGGTGCGCAGCACGTCGTCGACGAGGATGCCCATGTCGACGTCGAGGCCAGCTTCGGCGGCCAGGCGCGTCTCGGCGCGGACGCCGGCGGCGACCACGACCAGGTCGGCCGGGACGAGGCTGCCGTCGTCGAGCTTGAGGCCGTCGCCGGGCAGGTAGCGGGCGGCGGTGGCGCCGAACTTGAACGTCACGCCCATGTCGGTGAGCTGCCGGGCCAGCACGTGGCCGGCGGCCGGGTCGAGCTGGCGTTCCATGACGTGGCCCAGCGGGTGCACGACGGTCACCTGGTTGCCGCGCCCGGCCAGGCCGCGGGCGGCTTCGAGGCCGAGCAGACCACCGCCGAGCACCGCCACCGGCGCGCCGAAGCGGGCGGCGTCGAGGATCTTGGCGCAGTCGTCGAGGCTGCGGAAGGCGACCACACCGGGCCCGGCTTCGAGGCCTTCGACCGGCGGGATCCACGGGTTGGCGCCGGTGGCGAGCACGAGGGCGTCGTAGTCGACGGACGAGCCGTCGGCCAGCTCGACACAGCGCTTCTCGCGGTCGATGCGGGCGACGTCGACCCCGAGCCGGAGGTCGATGTTGTGGCGCTGCGCCCATTCGTCGTCGTGCAGGCGGACGCTTTCGGCGCTCATCCCGCCGGCGACGACGGCGGACAGCAGCACCCGGTTGTAGGCGGCGTGCTTCTCGGCGCCGAGCACGGTGAGGCGGACCCGTTCGGCGATCGGGTCGCGGCGGCGGATCTCGTCGGCCAAGCGGGCGCCGGCCATGCCGTACCCGACGATGACGACTTCACGGGGGCTCATGCGGCACCATCCACGGTAGTCAGGGAAACGGCACACACCTTGAACTCCGGCATCCGGGAGACCGGGTCGAGCGCCGGATTGGTGAACAAGTTCGCGCGCTGCTCACCGGGGAAGTGGAACGGCAGGAAGACGAGGTCGGGCTTGAGGCTCTGCGCGAACCGGACTTTGGCGATGGTTTCGCCGCGCCGCGACCGGACCAGCGCCCGGTCGCCTTCCTCCAGCCCGGCCCGCTTGGCGGTGTCCGGGTGGACCTCGACGAACGCCTCCGGAACGACGTCGTTGAGCTCCTGCACGAGCCGGGTCTGCGCGCCCGACTGGTAGTGCTGCAGGACGCGGCCGGTGGTGGCCTGCAAGGGAAACTCCTCGTCCGGCAGCTCGGCCGGGCCGGTGTGCTCGACCGGCACGAACCGCGCGCGGCCGTCCGGGTGGGCGAACGTGTCGAGGAACATCCGCGGGGTGCCGGGGTGGTCGGTCCCGGGCACCGGCCAGTGCAGGGCCTCGCCCGCGCGCAGCCGGTCGTAGCTGATGCCGGAGTAGTCGGCGATGCCGCCCTTGGACGCGATCCGCAGCTCCTCGAACACGGTCTCGGCGTCGGTCGGGAACCGGCCCTCGGGCTGGCCGAGCCGCTCGGCGAGCCCGTTGAGGACGTCGAGGTCGGAGCGGACACCCGGCGGCGGGGTCAACGCCTTGCGCCGCAGCAGGATCCGGCCTTCGAGGTTGGTGAGCGTGCCGTCCTCTTCGGCCCACTGGGTGACCGGCAGGACGACGTCGGCGAGCGCCGCGGTCTCCGACAGCACGAAGTCGGCGACGACCAGGAAGTCCAGTGCGGCCAAGCGGTCCTGGACGCGCTGCGAGCGCGGCGCCGAGACGACCACGTTGCTGCCGAACACCATCAGCGCCTTCGGGCCGTTGTCCTGGCCGAGCGCGTCGAGCAGTTCGGTGGCCGAGCGGCCGGGGCCGGGCAGGCTGTCCGCGTCGACGCCCCAGACGCCGGCGACGTACTCGCGCGCGGCCGGGTCGTCGAGCTTGCGGTAGCCGGGCAGCTGGTCGGCCTTCTGGCCGTGTTCGCGGCCGCCCTGGCCGTTGCCCTGGCCGGTGAGGCAGCCGTAGCCGGAGCCCTTGCGGCCGGGCAGGCCGAGGGAGAGGGCGAGGTTGATCCAGGCGCCGACGGTCGCGGTGCCGGTGGCGTGCTGCTCGGTGCCGCGCGCGGTGAGGACGTAGGCGTTGCGGGCCCCTGCGAGCTTTTCGGCGGCGAACCGCATGTCGGCGGCCGAGACGCCGGTGACGCGCTCGGCGCGTTCCGGCCACCAGCTCGCGGCGATCCGCCACATCTCGGCGAAGCCGCTCGTCCGGTAGTCCACATAGGACTGGTCGAGGTGTCCGCCTTCGACGACGGCGTGCAGGATGCCCAGTGCCAGCGCGAGATCCGTGCCGGGCGCGGGCGCCAGGTGCAGGCTCGCGAGCTCGGCGGTCGGGGTACGCCGCGGGTCGACGACGATCAGGTCGGTCCCGCGCAGGTGCTGGGTGAACGGCGGCATGGTCTCGGCCGGGTTCGCCCCGGCGAGCAGCACGACGTCGGCCTTCTTGAGATCGGTGACGGGGAACGGCATCCCACGGTCGGCCCCGAAGGCCTTGATCCCCGCGGCGGCGGCCGACGACATGCACCACCGGCCGTTGTAGTCGATCTGCGAGGTGCCGAGCGCGACGCGGGCGAACTTCCCGAGCAGGTAGGCCTTTTCGTTGGTCAGCCCGCCGCCGCCGAAGATCGCGACACCGTCCGGGCCGTGGGTTTCCTGCGTTTCGCGGAGCTTCCGGGCGACGTGGTCGAGCGCGAAGTCCCAGCTGACCGGCTCGAGCGCGCCGTTGACGCGCAGCATCGGGGTGGTCAGCCGCTTCGGGCTCGTGAGGAGGGAGCCGGAGGTCCAGCCCTTCTGGCACAGGCCACCGGCGTTGACCGGGAAGTCCCGCGGCGTCACGCGGGCGCCGTCGAGGCTCATCCCGCACTGCAGCGCGCAGTACGGGCAGTGGGTGTCGACCTGCGGCATCGGGCACCTCCTCGGCGTTTTCGGGCTTGCCCTGACGCTAAGGAGGCCTTGTTAACCGGATTCGACCGAATGTTTCAGGCAGTTGACATTGCGGCGGTGTTTCCGCCGCCCGCCCGGTGAGATCGGCGTCCACCTGCCGGGAGTCGGGAGGTCAGCGGCGCTTTGCCCGGTGTGTCCCGCGATCTTGCGACCTCGGTCACAAGACGCCGGAGACCTCGCGGGCCGCCGCGCGCAGGCCGTCCAGTGAGGCCTGCGTCGAGCGTGGGTTCAGTGCGTTGGAAGCCAGCCGGAACAGGACCGCGCGCAGCAGCAGCTGCGGCCACTCCGGCAGGTGGGCCCAGCGTTCGAGGAGGTCACGGCCCGCGCCGCCCCAGGCCAGGGCGTCCACCGCGACGATTGCCGCGCCGTACTCGCCCGGGCGGTAGTACGGCACGAAGTCGACGAGGCCGGGGCTCGAATCTCCGTCGAACAACAGCCCGGCCAGGAGCTCGCCGTGGGCCACCTGTGCCGGGAGGCGGATCGGGCGGCGGGCGGGGGCCAGGACCTCGAACCAGCGGCCGCCCTTTGTCTCCTCCAGGGGGACCTCGGCCTCTTCCCATGCCACGCGGTCGGCGATTGCGTCGACGTCCGTGCGTGCGTCGAGGAAGTCCGGGCGCGGCAGGCCGACCGTGGCCCGGTGGAGCTTCACCGCCGCCAGCACCGATGCGTCGCCGCGGTGCTCGTGGGTGCCGGGGACGTACCGGGAGGCCGTCCAGCCGCCGATGATCCAGCGGCCGTCCGTCGACCTGACCGGCTTGCCGACCCGCAGCCCCGGCTCGCGGACGTAGTCCAGGGCGTGCGCGGTCCAGAGCGTCCTGACCTTGTCGGTGACCGGCTTGAGCACGAGGTCGCCGCAGTGCCACGCGGTCGAGTCCGGCAGGCGTTCGCCGCCGTCGGCGGAGCCGCCGAAGGCCGCGCAGACGTGCGCCGGGGGACGTTGGAGGGTTGACCGCACGGGCGTGACGTTACCCGGCCGGGTGTTCCACGATCGAGAAGACTCGCTGGTCACACACGGTTTCCCGGCCGGGCAACCGCCACTGTCAGTAGGTCGGCAGGCTCGGGTCGATCTGCTTGGCCCAGGCGAGCACGCCGCCGCCGAGGTGCGTCGCGTCCTTGAAGCCGGCCGCGTGCAGGGCCGCGAGCGCTTCGGCGGACCGGGCGCCCGACTTGCAGTGCAGGACGATCGGCTTGTCCTGCGGCAGCTCGGCCAGCGCCTCGCCCGAAAGGATCCGGTCCTTCGGGATCAGCGTCGCGCCCTTGATGTTGACGATCTCGTACTCGTGCGGTTCGCGGACGTCGATCAGCGCGAAGTTCTCGCCGCTGTCGAACTTGGCCTTGAGCTCGGCCGGGGTGATCGTGCTGCCCGACGCGGCCGACGCCGCCTCGTCCGACACGACACCGCAGAACGCCTCGTAGTCGATCAGCTCGGTGATCTTCGGCGTGTCCGGGTCCTTGCGGATCTTGACCTCGCGGTACTTCATCTCCAGCGCGTCGTAGCTGATCAGGCGGCCGAGCAGCGGCTCGCCGATACCGGTGATGAGCTTGATCGCCTCGGTGACCATGATCGAGCCGATGGACGCGCAGAGCACGCCCAGCACGCCACCCTCGGCGCACGAGGGGACCATGCCCGGGGGCGGCGGCTCCGGGTACAGGTCCCGGTAGTTCAACCCGAGACCGTTCGGCGCGTCCTCCCAGAACACGCTGACCTGGCCCTCGAACCGGAAGATCGAGCCCCAGACGTACGGCTTGCCCAGCAGCACCGCGGCGTCGTTCACCAGGTAGCGCGTGGCGAAGTTGTCGGTGCCGTCGACGATCAGGTCGTACTGCCCGAAGATCTCGAGCGCGTTCGACGAGTCCAGCCGTTCGGTGTGCAGGTGCACCTTGACCAGCGGGTTGATCTCCGCGATCGACTCCTGCGCGGACGCGGCCTTGAGCTTGCCGACGTCGGACTGGCCGTGGATGACCTGGCGCTGCAGGTTCGACTCGTCCACGACGTCGAAGTCGACGATGCCGAGCGTGCCGACCCCGGCGGCGGCCAGGTACAGCAGCGCGGGGCTGCCGAGGCCGCCGGCGCCGATCACCAGGACCTTGGCGTTCTTCAGCCGCTTCTGCCCGTTCACCCCGACGTCCGGGATGATCAGGTGACGGCTGTAGCGGGCCACCTCTTCCTTGGTGAGCTCGGCAGCCGGCTCGACGAGCGGCGGCAGTGCTGACATGGGTCCTCCATCTCGCGCGCGTATCGCGTCCATCCCACTATGCACAACGCGCGCGGGCAAATAAGCCTTCCCACGTCCAGATGCTGGGACGACTCCCTACGGCGGCGTCGGGTTCGGCCAGGCGTTGGTCACGCAGATGCGGCCGTCCTTGGCGACCTTGCCCTTGTCGCCGCCGGGGATGTCGTTGAGCATCGCGACGTAGTCGTCGTTGACGCCGAAGGACTGCTGCATCATCACCGGCGCCGGCTGGCCGGTGCCGCCGCAGCCGACGTGCTTGTTGCCCAGTGCGTGGCCGACCTCGTGGTTGATCGCGTACTGGCGGTAGCCCGTCATGTCGGCGCCGTAGGCCTTCGCGCCGCGGACCCAGCGCGCCAGGTTGATCAGCACGCGGCCCATGCTCTTGCGGTAGCAGGACGCTTCGAACTTGATCTGGAAGCCGCAGGCGTCCGCGCGGTGCGTGGTGTCCGGCGTGGTGAGGCTCACCCGGAACGAGGGGTTCGGGAAGTTCGCGTCGACGCGCTGGAAGGCGACCTTGCCGTCCCACGTCCAGCTCTTGGGATCGGACAGGGTGCCCTGGACGGCCGTCGCGAAGGCGTCGTCGCCGGCGTAGCTCGACGCGTCGATCCCGTCCTCGACCTCGACCGTGTAGGTGTACAGCTGCCCGGTGCCGACCTTCGGGCCGCTGCCCGGGACCACGTGCCAGGTGCCCTTGCCGGTCTGCGTGTACGGGCTGCCGTTGGGCAGGTCCGCCGTCGGCACCTTGAGGTCGACCGGCGTGGCCGGGTTCTCCGGGATGCCCTGGTCGCCGCCACCGTCGACGGCGCCGCCGGAGCTGTCGCCCCCCGCCGACTCGGCGCCGGGCGCACTGGCACCGGTGCCCTGTTCGGCGATCGGCTGGGCCGGGCTGTTGGCCGTGTTGACCACCACGAGCACGGTCAGCACGACCAGGATCGGCAGGGCGTAGACGCGCCAGCCGTAGGTCTTCGTCAGCTTCGTGAGGCCGGACTTCGGCGGCGGGTCCGCCTGCTCCCGCGCGACCGGCACCTCCGGCTTCCACGAGGCGCTCAGCGGCTCGGCGCTGGTCCGCCGGCCGCCGGGGCGGTAGCGGTCCTCGTCGACGCGCTGCGCGGGCGCCTTCGCCGGGCGGTACTGCCCGGTGCGCGGCGGGTCTTCGGGCTGCGACGCCCGGCGGGCCGACGCGCGGTGCGGCGGCCGCCGATCTTCGCCTCGCGCGTCCTGCTTCACCCGGTCCACCGCACCAGGGTGCCACAGCGCCACCGAACCGTTATCGGCGACTGGCGGATCATCGAGTGAACTCGCCGTCACCCGATCGGCCTACCACGTGCCCGCTTCGACGTGCTCCCACATGCCCAGAACGGCCTTCGCGACGACGACCGGGCGTTCCATCTGCGCCACGTGGCCGGTGCGCGGGAGCACCAGCAGCCGGGCCCGCGGGATCGCCCGGGCGGTCCGCACCGCGCGCTTCACCGAGATGACGCGGTCCTCCCGCCCCCACACGACCAGCGTCGGCGCCTGCACGAGCGGGGCGACCGACCACAGCGACGCCTTCCCCAGCGTCGACCAGGCCCGGAAGATGGCGAACGTGCTGCGCGCCATCGCGGGCGCGGCCCAGGCGAACCCGGCGCGGGCGCCGTGTTCCTCGGTCAGCTCGTCGAGGCGGCTCTCCGGGAACCGCGACGGGTCGGCGAAGCACAGCTTGATGACCTGCGCGGCCCGTTCCCGCGGGCCGAGGGCGGCCAGCTGGGCCCGCACGCGCGCGCCGACCAGCGGCAGGTAGGCGAACGCCATCCGCGGGTCCGAGAGCCGCCGCGGGTCGAGGCGCAGGTCGGGCACCGCCGGCGAAATGAGCGTCAGCGTCTTGACCAGCTCCGGCTTCTGCGCCGCGACGAGCAGGGCGATCGCGCCGCCCATGGAGTTGCCGAACAGGTGCACCGGGCCGCTGTTCCCGATGTGCTGCACGACGACGTCGGCGTGCGCCTGGAGCGTGAAGTCGAAGCCCTCTTCGGGCTCGGAGTAGCCGAACCCGGGCAGGTCGGGGGCGGTGCCGCCGGCGACCGGGGCGAGCAGCGCGGCCAGGTCGGTCCAGTTCGTCGACGAGCCGCCGAGGCCGTGGACGTAGACGGCGGGCACGCCGTCCGGGCCCGGCGTGCGGCGGACGTGGAGCCGGGCGGTGCCGGCCTCTTCGAAGGCGGCGGGCCACGGCGGCGGGACCGGGTCGAGCGACGGCAGGGCCCTGGTCGAGAGCGGCACGTGGGTCAGCGGCGGCCGCGCCGGCACGGGGGTGTTCACGGGTCCAGAATGCCCGACCCTTGGCGCGGCACACGTACCGGCGAGTAATCTTCAGGGCGACTTCACGCGGTGGCGAACCCGCCCGTCGAAGAAGCGATGACGGGAGGACGAGCATGACGGAGATGACGCGGGTGCAGCAACGTGGGGTGCGGCTGCCCCGGACCGAGCGCCGGGCTCAGCTCCTCGCCGCGGCGCAGCGGGTCTTCGCCGAAAACGGGTACCACGCCGCCGCGATGGACGAGATCGCCGAGGTCGCGGGCGTCTCGAAGCCCGTGCTGTACCAGCACTTCCCCGGCAAGCTCGACCTGTACATCGCGCTGCTGGAGAGCCACGTCGACGAGCTGGTCAAGCGCGTCCAGACGGCGCTGGACTCCACCACGGAGAACCGGCAGCGCGTCCCGGCGACGGTCGGCGCGTTCTTCGACTTCGTGAGCAACGACGCCGGCGCGTTCCGGATGGTCTTCGAGTCCGACCTGCGCGGCGAGCCTGCGGTGCAGGAGGCGGTCGACCGCGCGACGTCGGCCAGCGTGGACGCGATCACGGAGACGATCACCGCGGACGCCGGCCTCGACGAGGACAAGGCGCGGCTGCTGGCCGTGGGCCTGGTCGGGATGAGCCAGGTCAGCGCCCGGTTCTGGCTGGCCCACCACCAGTCGATGAGCCGCGAGGAGGCGGTGGCCCTGACAGCCAACCTGGCCTGGCGCGGCATCGGCGGCGGCTTCCCCCTCAAGGATGCCTGAATGACATGAACGACTCTTTCATGACGTCTGACGTCATGAAAGAGTCGTTCATGTCATCGGCGAGCGGCCACGCGCACCAGTGCGGCAATCCGGCGGGCCACCTCGTACGGGCGTTCCTGCGGGAGCATGTGCCCCGCACCCGGGAACCGGACGAACTCCGCGTGCGGCAGCTCGTCCGCGATCACCTTCGCGTGCGGCAGCGGGCACAACCGGTCCTTCTCCCCCGCCAGCACCACCGACGGCACGTCGCAGAGCGCGCCCAGCCCGCCGACGCCGCGGTGGGCCGCGATCGCGTCCAGGAACAGCCCCGCGCTCGCCGGGTGCGCGCGCAGCAGCTGCTCGACGACGCTGTCCACCTGCGCCCGCCCCGGCCGGTCGCCGAACACCAGCCGCCGGGCGCCCGAACGGACCAGGCCCGGCCGCAACCGCAGGGTGTCCGCCCGCAACCGGGCCAGCAGCCGGGCCACGCGCGGCTCGAACCGCGTCACGCTCCGGCCCACCAGCCCCGGGAACCCCAGCGTCAGCTTGTCCATGTCCCCGGACGACGTCGCGACGAACGCCGCGCCCGCCAGCCGCGACGCGACCAGCGAAGGGTGCCGTTCCGCGAGCACCATCAGCGTCATGCCGCCCATCGAATGCCCGGCGAGCACCAGCGGCCCCGATGGGACGCGGTCGGCGATCAGCTCGGCGAGGTCGTCGGCGAGCCGGGCGATCGTGGCGCCGCCGGGCCGGGCCGGCGACGAGCCGCCGTGGCCACGCAGGTCGTAGCGCAGCACGCGCAGGCCGGGGTCGAGGTGCGGGAGCACGAAGTCCCAGGTCCGGTGGTCCTGCGTCCAGCCGTGGACGAGCACCAGCGTCACCGCCGAATCGGCCGGCCCGGACTGCGAGACGTGCAGCGCGGCGCCGTCGCCGGTGACGAACCGGCCGGGCGCGAGGACGGCGGTCATCGGGCCGCCGGAAGCAGGAAGGACTTGCGCCAGAAGTACTTGCCGGGCAGGCCCACGAGCCCCGACTCGGCGAGGAACGGCATGATCTTCTCCCCCGCCCAGGCGATCGTGCCCTGCCAGTGCGGGTTGTTCAGGGCCGCTTCGACGCCGTCGCGCGGCCGGATGCCGACCGCCTTGTAGACGTCCGGGTTGATGAACGCCCGCGTCACGAAGTAGGAGATCACCGCGATGATGAACTGCTGGTAGGCGATTTCGGCCTTCGACAGCTTCGCCATCCCGCGCGTGACCTCTTCGCGGGCGAAGGTGACGTGCCGGGCTTCTTCGAGCACGTGGATCCGGTTGACCATCCGGACCAGCGGCTGCACGCCTTCGTCGTTCATCTGCTCGCGCTGCAGCCGATCCAGCACTTCCTCCGCGACGAGGATCGCGCCGTAGCGCGCCGGGCCGTAGGAGATCGTCGGCATCAGCTTCGCCAGGCGCCGCAGCCACGGCACCGGGCCGTAGGCGGGGCAGCCGATCCGCGACGCCATCCGCGCGAACATCGTCGAGTGCCGGCATTCGTCGGCGATTTCGGTCAGCGCGAACTGGGCGTGCGCGGACGTCGGGTCCTGCTCGTAGACCTCCTTGAGCAGCATCTGCATGAGGAGGATCTCGAACCACAGGCCGGTGGTCGCGACGCTGGCGACCTCGTGTTTGCCCAGCTCGATGCGCTGCTCGGGAGTCAGTTTCTCCCAGAGTTCGGTGCCGTAGAGCGACGAACGCTCTTCGAGGATGAACCGCTTGCCCTCGACCAGCGGCGCGGCCCAGTCGATGTCGACGTCGGGGTCGTAGAACTTGTTCGCCGACGACTTCAGCAGACGGTCCGCGGTCTTCTCGCGATCCGGTTCCTTCAGCGTCCGCGTCATTGCCGACACCCCTTCCGCCACACTCGACCAAGATGTGTAACTTGAGGTAACAGTTACCTCTGCGTAGCATGACCCTGGTGATCGAACGTGTCAAGCGCTCCAGCAAGCAGGCCGGCAAGTCCTCCCGCGGCGAGGAGGCGACCGGCGACGCCCGGCGCGACCGGTGGCGCAAGCACCGCATCGCCCGGCGCAAGGAGTTCGTCGAAGCGGCGCTGCGGGCGCTCGACACGCACGGCCCGGACCTCGGCATGGAGGACGTCGCCGCGGAGGCCGGCGTCACGAAGCCGGTGCTGTACCGGCACTTCGACGACAAGGCCGACCTGTACGTGGCCCTCGGCCAGCGCGGCACGGAGATCCTCTTCGAGCGGCTGATCCCGGCGATCAACGCCGAGCTCGCGCCGGTCCCCCGGATCCGGATGGCCCTCGACGCGTTCTTCACGGTGATCGAGGAGCACCCGAACCTCTACCGGCTGCTGGCGCACGGGCGCCCGGAGAAGCCGGTGTCCTCGGACGTCGTGGCCGAGGACAAGGAGCTGATCGCGACGGCGCTGACGGCGCTGCTCGGCGACTACATGCGGATGTTCAACATGGACTCCGGCGCGGCCGAGCCGTGGGCGCACGGCATCGTCGGCATGGTCCAGAACACCGGCGAGTGGTGGCTGGACCGCCGGTCGATGAGCCGCGACGCGGTGGTGGAGTACCTGACCCAGATCATCTGGGCGGCCATCGACGGGCTGACCCGCCAGAACGGCGTGGTCATCGACCCGAACCTGCCCCTGGAAGTCAACAAGGTGGTCCAGCTGGGCCGCGCCCCCGAGTCGCTGGAGGAAACATCGTGAGCGAGCACGACGAAGACGGCTACAGCGGCGAAGCGACCCTCGTGGTCGACGGCGTTTCGCTGACGACGACGGTCGAGCTGCGCGGCTACTTCCAGCCGATCGACGGCTATTACCGCTGGTACGGCCGGGTGGCGGTGAACGAGGAGCTGACCCGCCTGGCGGGCGGCAAGAAGAAGCCGGTCACCATCCAGGCGGGTGCGCACACGGCGTCGGGCGAGCTGTCGGACCCGGACCCGTGGGGCCGCTACCGGATCACGGGCACGAGCACGCCGCCGTTCCACGTCCCGACGACGCTCGAGGAACTCAACGCCTAGGGCAGGCGCGGGCCCGGCAGCTCCACGCCCGGCAGCACGCCGTTCGCGATGTCCGTGGCCCGCCACTTCGACACGGTCAGCCGCACCGCCGTGACCGGCGCGGCGAGGAACGGCGCGGCCTCCGGGACCTTGCTGACGAGCAGCTCGCGCACCCGCGCGTCCTCGTCGCCGCCGACGAGCTCGGCCGACGCCTGGGCCTGCAGGAACGGCTGCATCGGCGAGCCCGTCGAGACCACGACCGACACCACCGGGTGCTCGCGGATGGCGGCCAGCGTCCGGCCGCGGTCCTCGAGCACCAGGTTCAGGGTGAACTCGCCGCTTTCGGCGAAGTAGACCCCGCCGACCCAGGGTCCGGCGCTGCCGGCGGTGGCGAGGAACAACGACTTGTGCGCGGCGAGGGTGTTCCGCACGAGGTCCGCGACGGCGGCCTGTTCGAGAGTGGTCACCGGGCGAAGCTAGGGCGCGAAAAAGCGACACTCCAAGCAAAACACCACAATCCGGTGAAACCGGAAGGCCACCCCGGAGGAACCCGGGGTGGCCTTCGCGGGGCTACGAGTCAGTCGCCGACGCCGAAGCCGACCTTGCGGACGTCGGAGGGAGCGATCTCGACGTACGCGATCCGGTCGGAGGGGACGATGTACTTCCGCCCCTTCTCGTCGTTGATGCGGAAGAGCCCGTCACCGGCCGTCAGGGCCTCGGCGACCAGCTTCTCCACCTCTTCGGGAGACTGGCCACTGGACACCACCAGCTCGCGCGGCGTGTCCTTGATGCCGATCTTGACCTCCACGTGGGACCTCCGCTGGAAATTCGTAAGGGATGTGCCGGCCAAGGCTAACCGAACCGGCTCGTTCCGGTGGCGCATGTCCGCGCCCGACCGCGTCGTCACTTCCGGGTACTCCATCGGGTTCAGCCCAGGCCGAGCGCCTGCATGCGCTTCGTGTGCCCCTGTTGCAACCGCCGGAACAGCGCGGCAATTCCGGAGAGGTCGCCCGAGCCGCTGATGATGAGCTCGGCCAGCCCGTCGCGCTCGGCGACGACGTACTGCGCCTGGGTCAGGGCCTCGCCGAGCAGGCGGCGGCCCCACAGGGCGAGCTTGTCGCGGGTCTTCGGGTCGGCCTCGATGCCGGCCGCGACCTCGCGTTCGGCGAAGGCCGAGTGGCCGGTGTCGGCCAGCACGGTCAGCACCAGGTCCTTGGTCTCCGGGTCGAGCCAGCTGGCGATCTCCCGGTAGAGGTCGGCGGCGAGCCCGTCGCCGACGTAGGCCTTGACCAGCGACTCCAGGTACGACTTCGGGGGCGTCGAAGCGTGCCACGCGTCGATGTGGTTCACGAACGGGGCCATCGCGTCTTCGATCTTGATGCCGTTCGCGGCCACGTGCTTGGCGAGCTGGCCGTAGTGACCGATCTCGGCGGCCGCCATCGCCGCCAGCGCGGCACGCCCGGCCAGGGTGGGGGCGCTGCGCGCGTCCTCCGCCAGCCGGTCGAACGCGGACAGTTCGCCATAGGCGATCACACCGAGAAGGTCGACTACGCCTTCACTGATCTCTTTCGGCTCGGTCACGGGGGCAGGGTATCGCCGAAGCACCCGGGCGTGTCGGGACGAGACCGATCACACTGGTTCCGGCGCGCCGGGTACTGTCGAAAAACTGCTGACCAGGTACACTGGCACACGATATCGAGCTTCCGTACGCCATACCGGCGTCGGGAAACAGGCAGGTCACGTGGCCTGCCGACGTACTGCAATGTGCGTGCACGCCTCTTCCGGCATTCCCGGGGCGGACCGGTTCCGCGCTTCCGAACAGCGCCAGGGACCAGGGTTTACTCCCGGTCGAGTGTCGAGCGGACCCACGGCTGTGCGCGCTGGTCACGAGAGAGGCGATCACCCTGACCGCAGAAATTCCCACAACCGAACAGACCCCCGCCGTCGCGCTGGAACACAGCGAGACAGGCCCGGCCGCGCTCGACACCTCGCACCCGCTGCAGGCGGGCGTCGAGGTCGAGCCCGAGGCCCCGACCTTCGCGTCCTTCGGCGTCAAGCCGGAGATCGTCAAGGCGCTCGGCGAGGCCGGCATCGAGCGGACCTTCGCGATCCAGGCGCTCACGCTGCCGCTCGCGATGGCCGGCGACGACCTCATCGGCCAGGCCCGCACCGGCATGGGCAAGACGCTGGGCTTCGGCGTCCCGCTGCTGCACCGCGTGCAGGTCCCCGGCGACGGCACCCCGCAGGTGCTCGTCGTGGTCCCGACCCGCGAGCTGTGCATCCAGGTGGCGAACGACCTGAAGGGCGCCGGCAAGCACCTGGGCATCCGCACGCTGGCCATCTACGGCGGCCGCCCGTACGAGCCGCAGATCGAGGCGCTCCGCAAGGGCGTCGACGTCGTGATCGGCACCCCCGGCCGCCTGCTCGACCTGGCCGAGCAGCAGCACCTGGTGCTCGGCAAGGTCCGCGGGCTCGTGCTGGACGAGGCCGACGAGATGCTCGACCTGGGCTTCCTGCCCGACATCGAGCGCATCCTGCGGATGGTGCCGGACGAGCGGCAGACCATGCTGTTCTCGGCCACCATGCCCGGCCCGATCATCACGCTGGCCCGCACGTTCCTGAACCAGCCGACCCACATCCGCGCCGAGGAGAACGACGCCGGCGCGGTCCACGAGCGCACCACCCAGTTCGTCTACCGGGCGCACTCGATGGACAAGCCCGAGGTCGTCGCCCGGGCGCTGCAGGCCGAGGGCCGCGGGCTCACGATGATCTTCAGCCGCACCAAGCGCACCGCGCAGAAGGTGGCCGACGACCTGGTCGAGCGCGGTTTCGCGGCCGCGGCCGTGCACGGTGACCTGGGCCAGGGCGCCCGCGAGCAGGCGCTGCGCGCGTTCCGCTCCGGCAAGGTCGACGTGCTGGTCGCCACCGACGTCGCCGCCCGCGGCATCGACATCGACGACGTCACGCACGTGATCAACTACCAGTGCCCGGAGGACGAGAAGACCTACGTCCACCGGATCGGCCGCACCGGCCGCGCCGGGCGCACCGGCGTCGCGGTCACCCTCGTCGACTGGGACGAGGAGCCGCGCTGGAAGCTGATCTCGGACACCCTCGGCCTGGACATGCCGGAGCCGGTGGAGACGTACTCGTCGTCGAAGCACCTGTTCGAGGACCTGGGCATCCCGGAGGGCACCACCGGGCGGCTGCCGCTGGCCAAGCGCACCCGCGCGGGCCTGGCCGCCGAGGAGGAAGAGGACCTGGGCGGCAAGAAGCGCGGCCGTCGTCGTGGCGAGCCCGCCTCGGAAGACGCGCCCCGCAAGCGCACCCGGGCCCCGCGCAAGCGCACCCGCGGCGGCTCGCGGGCGGCCGAGGCGATCGAGGCCGCGGACAACGCCGCCGCCGCTTCTTCGGAAGAGGCTCCGGCCGCATCGGAGGGCCGCACCCGGACTCGCCGCCGCACCCGCAGCGGCAACGCCCCGGAGGCGACCGGCCCGGCCGTCGAAAAGGAGGCCGGCGAGAACGCCGAGCGCCCGGCTCGGCGGCGCCGCCGTCGCCGCCCGGCCGCGACGTCTGATACACCTGCGTCGGCAGACTGAGGCCTACGCAGCGGGGGTCGGGTAAGTGAACGACGACGAGAAGGCGGCTTCCGGCTACGGATCGGAAGACGTCCTCGATGACGCGCCCCCCGCTGCCGCGCCCGCCCCGCGGGTCAAGGCGCGCCGATCGCCGTGGAACCGCGGGCGGGACCGGGCGATCGCCGCGCTGATCGCGGTGGGCGTGGTCGCCGTCGCGCTGGTCGTCGGCGCGACGAGCGACAGCGCGGCCACCGACCGCACGCAGGCGGCACCGCCTCCGCCGTTGCCCGCGGCACCCGACAAGGTGCCCGGTTCGCTGGCGGAGATCTGGAGCGCCGCCAGCGGTGCGACGCCGGTCCCGGTCGTCGCCGGCGACACGGTGGCCACCGCGAACGGCGGCGAGGTCGCCGCCCGCGACCCGCTGAGCGGACAGGTCCGCTGGCACTACACGCGCGACCTGCCGCTCTGCACGCTCGACCAGGCGTGGGGGCGGCTGAACGCCGTGTTTTCGAAATCGACGAACTGCAGCGAAGTCACACAGCTCGACCCGGGCACGGGCCGGATCACCGCGCAGCGCAACGGCAACGCGGAGCTGGGCACCCAGCTGGTCAGCGACGGCTCCCACGTGACGGCCACGGGCAAGAAGCTCCTCACGACCTGGCGCGACGACCTGGTGCAGAGCGCCGAGTACGGCCAGGTCCCGGCGCTGGTCAACGCGGGCAAGCAGCCCCGCACGGGCTGCACGTACGGCACGGTCGAAGCGGCGTCGGGCAAGGTCGGCGTGATCGAGCGCTGCCCGGGCGACCCGGCCGACCGGTTGACGGTGTACAAGTCGGCGCCGGAGAAGGACGACGAGCCGCAGGTCAGCTTCAGTTCGGTGCTGGCGGGCAAGCGGGCGCGCGTGATCGCGATGTCGGGCGACCTGACGGCGGTGGTGTTGCCGGACCAGAAGCTCCTGGTGGTGTACAACGGCGACGGCACGCAGCGCGCGGCGTACCCGCTGGACGTGCCGCCGGGCGACCTGGCGGCCGAGCCCCCGGCAGGCGTCGAGGCGACCACCCAGACGGCCCAGAACCTGTACTGGTTCAGCGGCTCGAAGGTGGTGGCCCTGTCCCGCGACGACCTGTCGCCACGCTGGACGTTGAGCAGCGCGGTGGGCCCGGGAATCACGTTCGCCCAGCAGCTGGTGGTCCCGATCAAGGGCGGCTTGGCGGTGCTGAACGAGAACGACGGCTCGACGATCCGCACGGTCGGCGTGGAGCGCCGCGGCTACACGGGAGTGGTGCGGCTGGGCGCGGCGGGCCCGGTGCTGCTGGAACAGCGCGGCCCGACCCTCACGGCCTTGAAGTGAGCTGCCGGTTCACTTGGGCCATGTGGTCCACAATGGACTGACCGCGGCCGCCGCCGCGGAGGGTTTCCCCGCCCGGCCCGAAGACGCCGAGCGCCTTGACCACGGCTAGCTGTACCAGAAGACGGTCGCCGCGGAGACGGCGAACAGCACAACGGCAAACCCGGCACCAACGGCAGGAAGCCCCCGCCGCCGATCGGCAACCCGCTGAGCCCCAAGAGCCAGCCCGGCGGCGACGGGATGCCCGACGAGCGAGGCAACGCCGGGCCCGGGAGCACCGGTGAAGAGGCAGATGACGCCGACACCGAGCACCCCGACGGCCAGGACGGCCAGCCCGGCAGCGAGGGAGCCCGTGAGCCCGCGCCACCAGCGGCCGCGGGTTTTCGGTGGGTCGGCCTCGGCGGGGGTGTCGGCATCGGTGGCGGCGGGTGTGGTGGGCTCGGCGGGTTCGATCCGCTCGGGCTCGACCCGCTCCTGCGGCACGGTCAACTCGCCGCCCAGCGGCCCAGCCGCAGCCCGCCCTCGCCCGGCCGAACCGCGCTCCGACCGCACAGCCGGCACCTCGCCACCGGAAGCCCGGCCCGGCATCTCCCGCCCAGCCCGCGCCCCGGCTTCCGGCTCTCCCGCCGGCAGCGGGACCGTCGCCAGTTCGTCCGTGTCCGGTGAAGCCACTTACCCTCCCGTCTAGGGCGCGAGCAAATCCCACGGCTGCGCCGCCGGGGCTGCTTCCTGGCCTGCCGCGCAGCTCGGCCGGAAGTCGCACCATGCGCACCGGCGGTCGGGGCGGGGTGGGAACAGCACGTCCCCGTCGCCGCCCGCGTCCAGGGTATCCGTGGCCAGCCGCAGGTCTGCGGCGGTCTCCTCCGCGCGTTGCAGGTGCCGCTGGAGGCTCTCCGGGGTGTGCTCCGCCGCCGCGATCGTGCCCGTCGGGACGTGGTGGAGCTCCACCGTCGTGCACGGCATCCGCAACGTGCGCGCCGCCGCCACCGCGTACAGCGCAAGCGCTTGCGAGGCGCGGGCCTCGTACTCGTCCGGTGGCCGACGTCCCGTCTTGTAGTCCACGATCACCAGCGCGCCGTCGCGGGCGTCGATGCGGTCCGCGCGACCCTCGATGATCATCGACGGCCGCTCCCCCGGCGTGCCGCTCACCGGCGCCGCCACCCAGCGCTCCAGCCCGACCGGGTCGTGCGTGACGTCGTTGTCCTCGACGTACTCCGCCACCCAGCCTTTCGCCCGCGCCCGGTACCGCGCCGCCTGCTCCTCGCTCTCGAAGCCCGCGTCCTTCCAGAACTCGGCCACCAGCGCCACCGCCCGCTGCGGCACCCGCTTGAGCACCGGCAGGTCGAACAGCGCCCGCAGCGCGTTGTGCACCACCGCGCCCAGCGTGCTGTGCGCCCACGGCCCGGTGCGCTGCGGGGTCGGCCGCTGCAGGTACGCGAGGCGGTACCGGCGCGGGCAATCGTCGAAGGTCGCCAGCCGCGCCGGCGAGACCTTCGTGAGCCGCACCGGTTGCGCCACGCCGAAGTCGAAGCCCATCTGCTCCTTCACGGCGCCCACGCTACGCACCACCACCGACACTTTCCGCGCGGGGCGAGCCGCCCCGCGCGGAAAGCCGGTTCACCGCACGACGAGCACCGTGTGCGTGCCCCCGGAAACCCTCAAGGAGCCCCCGAAAACCACCCGGCCGTCCAGCAGCACCAGACGACCCGAAGGCACCACCAGCGACCCCGACGTCCCCCGCGGCGCGGTCACCGTCAACGAGAACACCGAACCCTGCTGGGACCACGAAGCCGACAACGCGCCCTTCGGCGTCGGCACCGCTCCGCGCGCCCATGACACCGAACCCGGGTGCGGCGCCACCGTCCAGGTCGCGAAACCCGGCGACGTCGGCGAGACGCCCAGCAGCTCGTTCGTCAGCACCGGCACGACCCCGGTCGACCAGCCGTGCGCGGCCGACGTGTAGCCCTGCTCGTAGTGCGAGCCGCCCTCGCCGATGCCCTCCCACGCCGTGATGCCCGGGTCGTGCGTGGCCATCCAGCCGTACATCCGCTTGATCTGGTCGAGCGCGGACGCCGTCTGCCCGGTCCGGAACCGCGCCTGCAGCTCAGGGAACGACGTGAACGCGTACACGCGCTTCGTGCCGTCACCCACCAGAGTGTCGTTGTCCATGAACGGGTTCCCGTACGGCAACGCGCCCGCCGCGAGCCGCGACAGCGCCGAAGTGGCCTGCGCGGGCGAAGCGATCCCGGCGAGGATCGCGTGGCTGTTGCCGTCCTGGCCGTGCCGCACCGCGCCCGTCGCCGAGTCGAGGTACGCGCCCGCCGCCGGGTCCCACAAGTACTGGTTCACCGCCGCCGAGACACCCGAAGCGCGCGAAAGCCACCGATCGGCGTCGGCCGGGTGCCCCGTCGCGCGCGCCAAACCGGCAGCGCCCTGAAGCGCCCGGACGTACAACGCGTTGTAGTACGTCACTTCGCCCGTACGCGGCAGGAACGCGTAGTCGCCGTAGCCGCCGGTGCCGTTGAGGCCCTTCGCGAGCAACCCGCGCGAATCGGTCACCGACGGGTACCAGGTGTCGAGCGTCTTCACGAGGTGCGAGTAGTACGAAGCCGCGTACGCGGTGTCGCCCGTGTAGAGCACGTAGTCCCAGCTCGACGTCACCCACCAGAGCGGATAGTCGAACAGCGGCAGCGTGTAGTTGTTGATCGACGCGGGCGGGATCCAGCCGTCCGCCCGCTGATGATCGGCGAGATCGGCGAGGACGTTCCGAGCCGCCGCGCCGTCCTGGTGGGTCAGGTACTGCGTCAGGCCGGAGACGGCGACGTCGCCGACGTACGGGTCCCGGTCGCGCTTCGCGCCGTCGTGCAGCACCAGCTTCCCGTCCAGCGACGGCGAAAACGCGCCGCGCGGGTCCACATCGGACTCACGGAACGTGTCCATGCCCAGCTCGTTCGTGTAGGACGCCGCGTACCAGTACTTGTTCAGGTCCTCGTCGGACGACTCGAACCAGCCGCGGTAGGTCGACGGCGTGCCGAGGAACGGCGTGAAGTCGAGCGAGACGCCGCTGATCCGCACCTCACCGGACGGCTGGGCCAGCGGGGCGTCCGACGCCAGCGCGTCGAGGCTGATCCGCAGGTAGCGGAAGCCGTGCAGGCCGTCCGCGCACACCTGCGTCCCCGATGCGCAGCCCTTCGTGTCCCGCCACACCGTCGGCGTCGTGGGCACGGCGAACTGGTCGGTGCCGGGGCCGTCGGCGAAGTCCGAGCGGGTGAAGTCGGAGCGTTCGCCCAGGTACTGGAGGGTTTCCGAGAACGCCAGCCGGACACCCGGCCGGTTCGCCGACGCGCCCGCGAACGCGATCTTCGGGTACCCGGCGACGACCTTGCCGAAGTCGACGACGGCGGTGGGCACCGGCGGGTCGGCGACCACGCCGGGCCACACCTCGGCGACCCGGCTGAACTCGCCGGACGGCGTGTTCTGGTCCTTGGTCACGGTGATCCGCACCTGCGCGGTCGTCACCGGCCGGTCGAAGGTGACCGCGCGCTGCACGGCCGTGTTGCCGGTGACCGTGGCGGCCACCCGCCACGCCCCCGCGTCCAGCACCTCGACCGTGAAGTCCTGCGGCACGCCGTCCACATTGGACAGCACGGTGACGCCGGGCAGCGCGACCGGCGCGCCCGCGGTGATCGTCAGGACGTCCGGGTAGGCGGCGATCGTGTCGTCGTTCCAGAACGTCTCATTGTTGCCGTCGATCGCGTTGCCGGGGTCGTAGGTCCGGGGCTGGCCGTTCCCGCCGTTGTTCGGCGCGTGGAACGACGACGCGGCCGCGGTGGTGCCGGCGGGCCACCCCGGCTTCGGCGGCGGCGCCTGCCGCTTGAACGTCGCCACCCCGCGCCCGAGCAGGCCGTTCGGGTTCGTGACGTCTCCGGTGGTGGACAGCACCTTCACCGGCCGGACGTCCCGGCTCGAAGGTGCGACGACGTACTTCTGCCAGCCGGGCGCGGCGTCGGCGGGCGCGGCGACCACACCGCTCGCCACCAGCACCGTGACCGGCAGGATTGCTCTGAGCCACTTCATCGAGGCCTCCGCAGGGCGTTGAATCGTTTCAAACGCTGAGCTGAGGTTCAGGCTGCGGGAGCGGTGCCAACGATGTCAACGAACCGGGCGGATCCTGTCCGGCAGGACAACCCGGGTGGCGGGTATCAGCCCGCGCCGGAGATGAACCCGCGGACGGAGTTCGCGACGAGCTCCACGGCGATGGCCGCGAGCAGCAGGCCGGCCACCTTGGCCAGCAGCGTGATGCCGCTTTCCTTGATCAGCCGGATGACGAGACCGGAGTAGCGCATGCAGAGGTAGATCACGAAGTGCGTCGTGACGATCGCCAGCGCCAGGGCGATGTACGCGCCGACGTGCCCGTCCGCCTGCCGGACGAACACGATGGTCGCGGCGATCGCGCCGGGCCCGGCCAGCAGCGGCGTGCCGAGCGGCACGAGCGCGACGTTGACGTCCTCGGCCGCTGCTTCGGGCTCGTGGCCGTTGCTGGTGAGCAGCTGCAGCGCGATCAGCAGGAGCAGCAGCCCGCCCGCGCCCTGCAGCGCGGGGATGCCGATGCCGAGGTAGGCCAGGATCGCCTGGCCCGCGACCGCGAACAGGCTGATGACCAGCAGCGACACCAGGACGGCCTGCCGGGCGGCGCGCGCCCGGGTCGCCATCGGCTTGCGGCCGACGAGGCTGAGGAACACCGGCACGGTGCCGGGCGGGTCCATGATGACGATCAGGGTGATCGTCGCACTCATGAAGAGCTTCGCGTCGAAGACGTCGGCGAACGCCATGTCAGCCCTTCACGACTTGGAAGCCCGTGGCGCGCGAGGTGAGTTCCTCGAACTGCCCGGGATCGGTGGTGCACTCGCCGAGTTTGATCGTCTTGTTCGTGCCGTGGTAGTCGCTGGATCCGGTGACGAGCAGGCCGAGCTCGCCGGCCAGCTCGCGGGTGCGGGCCCGCGTCGGCGCGTCGTGGTTGGGGTGGTCGGCCTCGACGCCGGTGAGGCCGCGCGCGGCCAGCTCGGCGAGGGTGTCTTCGCTGATGGTGGCGCCGCGGCTGAAGGCGAAGGGGTGCGCGATGACCGTGACGCCGCCGGCCGCGGCGATCATGTCGATGGCTTCTTCGACGGGCGTGTCGCGCCGGGCGACGTAGTAGCCGCGGCGGGGGCTGAGGTAGTCGGCGAAGGCCTCGTCGACGGACTTGACGAGCCCCGCGCGGACCAGCGCCTGCGCCAGGTGGGGGCGACCGGGCGGGGAGTCCTCGGGCAGCAGGCCGAAGATCTCGTCGGCGTCGATCGGCAGGCCGTCGGCGGCCATCCGCTCGGCCATCCGCCGCAGCCGCGTGCGGCGCTCGAGCCGCAGCCGGGTCTGCTCGGTGACGATGGGTTCGGACGTCGGGTCGAAGAGGTAGGCGAGCAGGTGGACGCTGATCTGCCGGCCGGTGCCGGGGTCGATCGAGACCGTGGAGAGCTCGGCGCCGGGGACCAGGGTCAGGCCGGGCGACACCGCCTCGGCGGCGGGCGCCCAGCCCGCGGTGGTGTCGTGGTCGGTGATCGCGACGACGTCGAGCCCGGCTCTCGCGGCCGCGGCGACGAGCCCGGCCGGCGTGTCGGTGCCGTCGGAAGCGGTGGAATGGGCGTGCAGGTCGATGCGCATCGTGTCCATTGTCGACGATGCGCTGGGTCACACGCGCGGCGGGACCGCTACCCGACCGGCTTCTTGCCGCGCGCGGCGCGCTGGGCCTTGATCATCGAGAAGCGTTCTGCCTGCTTCTGCTTGTCGCCGAAGACCAGCTCGGAGATCGTGTCGTAGAACTCTTCGGGCCGCGGCAGGAAGTCGATCTTGTTGAGCGCCTGGATCTGACCGGCGGACTCGACGACCATCGTGCCGTAGCCCATCATGCGGCCGGTGGCGGTGCGGACGTAGCTGAGGTCGGTGACCTTGCTGATCGGCATCATCAGCACCTTCGTGGTGAACACCCCGGTGGTCATGACGAACCGCTTGTCGGTGACCACCAGGCGCTCGACCCACCACTCCATCACCACGTAGGCGAACCGCAGGACGACGAGCAGCGCGACGTACCAGAGGATGTTCTGGCCGATGTACAACGCCGGTGGCAGCAGGTAGGACACCAGGACGCAGACGGCCAGCAGCGCGGCCGCCTCGAAGGTGTCCCACAGCAGCACCGCCCAGTGGCGGCGGATCCGGATGACCCGCCGCTCGGTGTCGAGGAGGTACTCGTCGGGGTCGCGTGGCGCGAACATGGTTCGAGGGTAGCCCCCGATCAGCCCTTGAACACGTTGCTGACGAAGGTGATCACCGATTCGGCCGAGCTACGGAGGAAGTCGATGATGTTGCCGACGAGGCCGGCGGCCTGCCCAGGCTGGGCGATGACGAAGAACAGCACCAACGCGATGCCGGCGAGGCCCGCAATCTTCTTCACGTTCACCGCGATCAAATCCCGTCTCTTACGGTGACACCGGACAACAGCAGCTTTTACGTTGTACCGCACCGAACAGGCGCCGGGGAGGAAAGTCCCGCGCTTGGGTCAGCACGCGGTCCGAAGTGTACCGTACGGCTACTCTCCGTGTACAGGACATCCGTTTTCAACTCGGTTACGTCTACCCTTCGGGACATGGAGGGCTTGACCAGCATGACGATCCGCTGTGTCGGCGGCATCGTGTTCGACCCGTACGGCCGTTTGCTGCTCATCCGGCGCGCGAATGACCCCGATTCGGGGCAATGGTCGCTGCCGGGCGGCCGAGTCGAACCGGGCGAAACGGACAAAGAGGCCGTGGTCCGCGAGCTTTTCGAGGAGACCGGCCTCGACGTGATTCCGGGCACACTGGTGGGCTCGGTACGGCGGGGACCGTACGAGATCTTCGACTACGCCTGCGAGGTCGAGGGCGGAGTTCTCACGGCTGGTGACGACGCATCCGAGGCCCGTTGGTCCGATGCGGCAGACCTTGCCGCGTTGGAGGCCGGTGGAGAGGTGGTCGAGCTGCTTTTCGTGACGCTGCGTGAGTGGGGGGCCTTGCCGCGGGCCTGAGGTTGCTGTTCCGCGGCTTTCCGGTTCCGGTGGCGTCGCGCCTGCCCAGCCGCCCGCCGCGGCGCAGGTCTCAAGCGCCCCAATGTGGCGTTGGGTGCGTCCAACGCAACGAACGCCACATTGGGTGCGTCTGACGCACCGAACGCCACATTGGGGCGCATGGAGCGGGTGCCGGGTCCGGCTACAGCGGCAACCAGGTCATCCGCTGCCCGTGCGGCGCGGTCCGTGCCAAGGCGTGGGCCTCGGCCTTCCCGTCCTCCCACCGCACGACACCCAGCGTCGCCAGGCCGTCCGAACCCGTCAGATCCGCACGCCCGGGCAGCACAGCCTCCAGCCCGGCCCCGTAGAACTCCTCCGAAACCCACCACACCGGCCGCGAATCAGCCAGCGAAGCCAGCGCCGAAACGAACTCCGCCCGTCGCGAAGCGGACAAATACCCCAGGACGTGGCTCGTCAGCACCACCAGCGGCCCCTCCAACGAGGCCGCTGCCGCGGGCAGGTCGTCGACGCCGTCGCCGGTGATCAACCGCGGGCGGTGGCGCGCCTGCTCGGCCGCCGCCGTCCTCAGGAGCCTGATGCGGTCCGGCTGGTCCGCCCAGACGCACGCCTCCAGCCAGGCCAGCTCGTCCTCGTCCGACAGGTCCACCGGCGCCCGGTCCAGGCCCGCCCGGTCCAGCAGCGCGAGCTTCTTCGGCAGCTTCGGCACCGTCGCGCCCGGCGCCAGGTCCAGCGCGCAGTGCAACCCGACCGCCGCCTTCGCCGGGCCGGCCGTCAGCTGGTCGCCGCCGTCGCACTGGTAGCGGTAGCCGAAGCGGTCCAGGCCCAGCAGCAGCCCCGCGCTGCAGCCGACCTCCAGCAGCGACACCTTCCCGCCCGCTTCGCGCGCCGCCCGCGCCACGCCCGGGTACAGCAGCGCCGCCCGGCGGACCTCGTTGGTCTGCGTGTACCGCGAGGCGATCAAAGAACGGGCCTTCGAGGCACGCTCCAGCAGGAACGACCGGAACAGCGGCCACGTCTCCGAATCCACCCCGTCGAAACCACCCAGCGACGGGTAGTACCGCGAAAGCGGGTGGATCGGGTCGGCCTGCACCAGCCGGTGGGCCACCGCCATCAGCAGCGTCCCGCGCACCTCGCCGTCGCGGGCGTCCGACAGCAGGCCCGCCACGTCGTCGTCCGCGGCCGCCTGCAGGGCCAGGTGCTCGTACAGCGGCGAGACCCCGCGGGCCTCCACTTCCGCGAACGTGCGGAGTATCCCCTTGATCGCGTCCAGGTCCATCAGAGCCTCATTCGTGCGGCACCGGCCGGCCCGGCTGCTCCCCGCCCCGAGTCTCCCCGTACGACCGCTTCGGCACCATCACCTTCCGCCGGAAGGTGCACACGATCAGGCCGTCCTGCTTGTAGCCGCGCGTCTCGACGTACACCACGCCGCGGTCGTCCTTGGACTTCGACGGCGTCTTGTCGAGCACCTCGGTCTCGCCGTAGATCGTGTCGCCGTGGAACGTCGGCTTCACGTGCTTGAGCGATTCGACCTCGAGGTTCGCGATGGCCTTGCCGGAGACGTCGGGCACCGACATCCCGAGCAGCAGCGAGTAGATGTAGTTCCCGACCACGACGTTCTTGCCGAAGTCGGTGGTCTCCTCGGCGTAGTGCGCGTCCATGTGCAGCGGATGGTGGTTCATGGTGAGCAGGCAGAACATGTGGTCGTCGTATTCGGTGACCGTTTTGCCCGGCCAGTGCTTGTAGACCGCACCGACCTCGAACTCCTCGTAGTACCGACCGAACTGCACTCGTCATCTCCCTGTCCGCGTAACACCGCGTGAGGCTGGTACGACACGCATCCGTAGTGAGGAGTACCCTCAACCATCGGTGTTCGCGCGTCAACGCGAGCCCCACCACTGTCACTCCCGGCCCGAAGGAGGTGAGGAACCCGATGAGTAGTGGCGATAGTCCGCTCCCTAGTAGTCCCAGCGTTCCCACCTCTCGGGTCGTCTCCAGGTAGGCCTTCTCAACTCCGGGAACGCTGGTGTGTCGCCGGGCGGACGTCTTTTCCGCCCCTGGTCCGTCGTCTCGCACGACCACGCACGACACCAGGAGATCCCATGCCTGCCATTCCCTCGCTCGGCGGCCTCCGCGGCCGCGGCAACAAGGGCGCCGTCCCGGTCCGCCCGGTTCCGGTGCCGCTGTCCGCGTACGTCGTCGACTGCGCCGTGTACGTCGCCGGTGAGCGCCTGCCCGGCCGCTGGACGCACTCCGAGGCCATCAAGGAGGTCCGGAAGCGGCACGAGGGGTTCGTCTGGATCGGGCTGCACGAGCCGGACGCCCAGCAGATCCAGGGCGTCGCCGACACGTTCGGGCTGCACGAGCTGGCGGTCGAGGACGCGCTCGAAGCGCACCAGCGGCCGAAGCTGGAGCGCTACGACGACACGCTGTTCCTGGTGGTCAAGACCGTGCGGTACGTCGAGCACGAGTCACCGACGACGGCCAACGAGATCGTCGAAACCGGCGAACTCATGGTGTTCCTCGGCCGCGACTTCGTGATCACCGTGCGGCACGGGAACCACTCGGGGCTGGCGCGGCTGCGGCGTGAGCTGGACGACGACCCGGAGCGGCTGCAGCTGGGGCCGTCCGCGGTGGTGCACGCCATCACCGACCACGTCGTCGACCACTACCTGGACGTCACCGGGCGGATCGAGACCGACATCGACGAGATGGAGGCGCAGGTCTTCGCGCCCCGCTCGCAGGTCAGTGCCGAGCAGATCTACCTGATGAAGCGGGAGGTCCTCGAGCTGCGCCGGGCGGTGATGCCGCTGGCGACGCCGATCCAGCGCCTGGCCGAGGGCTACACGCGGCTGGTGCCGGACGAGGTCCGCTCCTACTTCCGCGACGTCGCCGACCACCTCACGACCGTGTCCGAGCGGGTCGCGGCGTTCGACGAACTGCTGTCCACCCTGGTCGACGCGACCGTCGCGAAGATCTCGCTCCAGCAGAACACCGATATGCGCAAGATCACGTCGTGGGCGGCGATCATCACCGTGCCGACGATGATCGCCGGTATCTACGGGATGAACTTCGACTACATGCCCGAGCTGCACTGGCAGTTCGGCTACCCGCTGGTGATCACCCTGATCCTCGGGATCTGCCTGTTGCTGTACCGAATATTCCGGAAGAACGGCTGGCTCTAGTCCCCTTCCTCCCCACCGGATTCTTCGGAGAACCTCCTCATGTCCAAGATGCTGTCCAACCTGAAGTTCTGGGCGCTCGCGCTCAGCGTGCTGTGGATCGTCGTCATCACTTTCGTCATCGCCGCCGACCCGGGGTTCGCGCACGGGATGAAGTGACGCCCCGGGGTCGTACCCTGGGCGCATGCCGAAAGCGCTGGTCGTCTCCGACGAGGTCGACGAGCGGCTGTGGACCGACGCGGTCCGCGCCGTCTCCGTCGACCTGGTCATCGGCGCCGGCGACCTGCCCTACGACTACCTGGCGTTCCTGGCGAGCGCGCTCGACGTGCCGTGCGTGTTCGTGCCCGGCAACCACGACCCCGACCTGAGCGGCTACACCCGCTACGGCGGGCTGTCCATGAAGGACGGTTTCCCGACGGTCTGGCCCGGCCCGGCGGGCGGCATCAACGCCGACGGACGGCTCGTCGACGTCGCCGGCCTGCGGTTCGCCGGGCTCGGCGGCTCGGTCCGCTACAACGACGGGCCGAACCAGTGGACGCAGCGCCAGCAGGCCCGGCGGGCCCGCGGGCTGGTCCGGCGCGCCCGCTTCCGGCGGTGGCGCGACGGGCGCGACGTCGACGTCCTGCTGACGCACGCGCCGCCGCGGGGCCTCGGCGACCGCGAGGACCCGCCGCACCGCGGGTTCGCGTGCCTGCACCGCACGATCGAGGCACTGCGCCCGAAGTGGCTGCTGCACGGGCACATCCACCCCCACGGCGAGCCGGTGCCGGACCGCGTCGCCGGCACGACCCGGATCCGCAACGTGGTGGGCCACCGGATCATGGAGTTCGGATGAAAGAGACGGGATTCCCCCGCGCCGACGCGGAAAACGACTTCCTCCGCGCGCGCCGCGGCCAGGTGCTCTCGCGGCTTTCGACGTGGCTGCGCCGCGAGCCCGACGACGTCAACATCATGCTGCCGTTCCACGAGGTCGTGGAGGCGCTCGGCTACCTCGGCGAGCACCGGATCGGGCTGCGGGTGATCAAGCTGGAGTCGATCGTCGGCACGGTCGACCGCAGCCGCGACTTCGACCGCCGCTTCCGCCCGACGTCCGCCCGCGTCCGCGAGCGCTGGGAACGGCTGGCCCTGGCCGCCCGCCGCGGCGAGGAGATCCCGCCGATCGAGGTCTACCGCGTCGGCGAGCTGCACTTCATCATCGACGGCCACCACCGCGTCTCGGTGGCGATCGCCCAGGGACTGTCCACAATAGAGGCGTCGGTGACGGCGGTGCGGACCAAACTGGACCCGAGCGGCATCCGCCACCGCGGCGACCTGATCGTCAAGGACTACCGCCGCCTGTTCCTCGAGCGCGTCCCGCTGACCGGCCACGCCCGCGCGTCGGTGATCGTGTCGGACCCGTGGGACTACGCGAAGCTGGGCGAGCACGTGGAGGCGTGGGGCTTCCGCCTGATGCAGGACGAGGGCAAGTTCTGCGACCGGGCGAGCGTGGCGCAGCGCTGGTTCGAAGAGGAGTTCGTCCCGGTGGTGGGCATGCTGCGGCAGGCGGGCCTGATCGGCGACCGCACGGACGCCGAGGCGTACATGTGGGTGGCGGCGGAGCGGTACCGCCTGATCCGCACGCACCGCTGGGACGACGACGTCATCGAGACGCTGAGGTCACGGCGTCACTAGGTGGTAGACCACCAGGGTCTGCTCGGGCCGCTCGGCCACGTGGAACGCCGCGTGCGCCACGGTGACCGGGCCCAGCCGGGGGTGGCGCAGGCGCTTGTGCCCCGCGTGGCTGAACTGGACGTCGTACTGCGGCCACCACGCGCGCACCTCGGGGCTGGCCTCGGTCAGCTCGGCCACGAGCCGGGTCACGCGGGGGTGGCCGGGGTGGCGGCCCGCGATCGCGCGCAGCCGGGCCAGGACGCCGCGCGCTTCCCGCTCCCAGTCGAGGAGCACCTCGCGGGCGGCCGCATCGGTGAACAGCCAGCGCACGACGTTGCCGCCGAGCCCGATCCCCCGGAACAGCTCCTCGGCGGCGGCGTTGAGCGCGAGGACGTCGTAGCAGATCCCGGTGACGTACGCGGGGTTGTCACCCAGCAACGCCGGGACGCCCGCGACCTCGGGCGCAGCTTCCTCGGCGGCGCTCTCCCCGGACGTCGCCCGGCCGCCGGCGAGGCGGTGCAGGTGCTCCTGCTCGGCGCCGGTCAGCCGCAGCGCCCGGGCCAGCGCGTCCAGCACCTGGCCGGAGGGCCGCACGTCGCGGCCCTGCTCGAGGTAGGTGAGCCAGGTGGCGCTGATCCCGGCCAGCAGGGCCAGTTCCTCGCGGCGCAGCCCGGGCGTCCGCCGTCGTCCGGTGGCCGGCAGGCCCGCGTCGGCCGGGGCCAGCCGCTCCCGGCGGCTGCGCAGGAAGGCGCCCAGTTCGGTGCTCACCCTGGAACCTCCAGTACCAGAATAACGCGATTCTGGATACCAGCTTAACGCGCGGCAAAGCTGGTGCCATGCAAGCTTGGATCGCGACCGCAGAAGACGTACGCCTGTCCGAAGTGCCGGAGCCCACGCTCAAGGGCGGTGGCGTGCTCGTGGAGGTGCTCGCCGCGCACGTCCCGGCGTACACGAACGCCGTGGTGCGGGGAAACCGCGGCGGCCTGCCGGTTCCCCTGGTCCTCGGACCGTCCTGCGTCGGGCGCGTGCTCGCCGTCGCGCCGGACGTGTTCCACGTCGAGCCGGGCGACCTCGTGCTGGACACCGCGCTGCTCGACGCGGGCGGCGGCGACGAGGTCCTGGTGGGCTGGGTCGGGCTGGGCGGCTCCGGCGCCGGCAGCGAGCGCACGGATCGCATGCGCGCGGTGTGGCGCGACGGCGTCTTCGCGGAGAAAGCCCTGTGCGCCAAGGAAACGCTGGTCAAGCTGCCCGGCGCCGGGACGTACCCGGACCCGGCCCGCCTGGCGTTCCTGCCGTGGCTCTGCATCGCCGCCTCGGGGCTGCACGCGGCGGGCCCGGTGGCCGGCCGCGACGTCGCGGTGGTCGGGGCGACCGGTCAGCTGGGCGGCGCGGCGGTGCTGACCGCGCTGGCGGAAGGCGCGGCGACGGTGACGGCGGTGGGCCGCAACGAGGAGGCGCTCGGCCGGCTGGCGAAGCTCGACCCGCGCGTCCGCACCCACCGGCTGACCGGCGACCGCGCGACGGACGCGGCGGGCATCGGCCCGGTGGACGTGGCCCTCGACACGCTCGGCGCCACGCCGTCGGCGGACGCGACCATGGCCGCCTACGACAGCCTGCGGGTGCGCGGCACCCTGGTGCTCGTCGGCGGCGTGCGCCAGGACCTGCCCGTCCCGTACGGCGACCTGATGCACCGACGGCTCACCCTGCGCGGCTCCTGGATGAGCGATCAAGACACGGTGACCACGGTCTGGAACCTGGTCCGGTCCGGGGTGCTCGACCTCGCCGCGGTCGAGCTGCTGACGGCGGGCCTGGCCGACCCGGCGGCCGCCCTCGACCTGGCGGAGCGCACGACGGGCCTCGGGTTCGTCGCCCTCGTCCCCTAGAAGGCCAGCTCCGGCGTCAACGCCACCTGCCGCACCTGGTCGAGGGTCAGCGTGGGCTCGGGCCGCTGGGACGGCGTGTGCAGGTCCTTCCGCTCGGGCTCCCCGCTGTCGCTCGACGAAACCGCCACATAGCCCCAAGGCGCCGACAGCGCCGCCCGGTGGACGAGCGCCCCGGTCGACTGGTCCGTCGTCAGCTGCAGCGTTCCCTGCGGCAGCCGCTCCACCGAGCACGAGATCAGGTCGTCCGGGACGCAGGAGGGGGTGGCCGAGTTCGGCGTCGGGTACAGCACCACCGTCACCGAGCCCGTCCCTCGCGCATCCGTCACCCGGACGTGCGTGCGGAAATCCGCCTCTCGAGGCGCATCGCCCACCGGGTCCGCGACGACCGCGAACGAGCCCGGCGAGAGCCGCGCGTCCGGCGCCAGCAGCGGACGCACCGCCCCGGCCACCACGCAGCTCAAGCGCTCCACCAAAGCCTCGCGCGTCGACCCGGACGGGCAGGACGGCCCCGCCACCGGACCCCGGTTCGGCAGCACCACCACCGCCAGCCCGAGCGCCAGCACCACCACGGCCACCGCCGCCGCCCCCGTGAGCAGGTGCTGACGACGCGACCGCCGGGCCGCCGCGAGCACCCGGTCCCCGTCGAGGCCGAGCGGGGGCTCGTCTTCGGTCACGTACGCCGTCAGCAAGGACCGGACGTCTTCCATCACGACTCCTCCGTCGTCGGCGCAGGCAGAGCCACGCGCAAGGCCTCGACCCCGCGGGCCGTCTGGGACTTGACCGTTCCTTCCGCGACGCCGAGCAGCGCCGCGACCTCGCTCACCGGGAGGTCCTCGAGGAACCGCAGGACCACCATCGCGCGCTGCCGGGGCGTCAACCCGGCCAGCGCGCGCTCCACGTCGAGCCGCAACGACGGGTCGCGGCCGGGCGGCGACTCCCGATCCGGCACCGAAGACGTCACGTGCTCGCGCCCGGCGCCCCGCCGTCCGGCGAGGAACAGGTTCAGCAGGATGCGGCGCGCGTAGGCGTCGGCCGTGGCCGGGCGCACCCGCCGCCAGCGCCGGTACAGCTGGACGAACATGGCCTGGACCAGGTCTTCCGCCGCGTGCCATTCCCCACAGAGCGCGAACGCCACCCGGCGGAACCGCTGGACCCGCGCGGCGAAGTACTCGCTGAAATCGACGTCTCGTGCCACGCCCCTATTAGTGCGCGGGGGCCACGAAAGGTTCAAGCGTCCCCCGTGCGAGCTACAAGCAGGTGTCCGCTCCGAGGGGACGCTTCCCGCCCGCCCGATCCCTAGCGTTCCTCGCAGAGCCGCGGGACCAGGCCGCGGACGGGACGAAGGGGTCGTCATGAGGGTCGTCTGGCAGCTGCTGACGGTGGCCGCGATCGCGTTCGCCGGGCAGCAAGCGGTCGCCGTGGCCGACGGGAATCCGTGGCTCACGCTGCTCGCCGGCGGGCTGACCGCCGTGCTCGCGGTGGCCGGCTACCGGTGGGTGGTGCGGAAGACCGAGCACCGCCCGGTCACCGAGCTGAGTGGCCCGGGCGCCGGGCTCGCGCTCGGCCGGGGGACCCTGGCCGGGGTCGCGCTCTTCGCGGCCGTCATCCTCAACATCGCCCTCCTCGGCGACTACGAAATCCGGGGCTGGGGCACGGTTTCCGGCGCGATCGGGCTCCTCGGCTTCATGGCCGCCGCCGCGGTGACGGAGGAGCTGCTGTTCCGCGGCATCCTGTTCCGGTTCGTCGAAAAGTGGACCGGCACGTGGATCGCGCTGGTGGCCACCGGCCTGCTGTTCGGTCTTTCGCACCTGTTCAACGAGCACGCGAGCCTGTGGGGCGCGATCGCCATCGCCATCGAGGCCGGTGGCCTGCTGACCGGCGCGTACATCGCGACCCGCAAGCTGTGGGTGCCGATCGGCGTGCACTTCGGCTGGAACTTCGCCGCGGCGGGCATCTTCGGCACGGAGGTCTCCGGCAACGGCACCCCGCAGGGCCTGCTCGACGCCGTGACGTCGGGGCCGTCGGCCATCACCGGCGGGAGCTTCGGCCCGGAGGGCAGCCTCTACTCGGTGCTGTTCTGCCTCCTGGCGACGGGCGGGTTCCTGTGGCTGGCCCACCGGCGCGGCCGCCTGGTGCCGCGCCGCCGCGCCGAGCGGGTCGACGACGTCACTACACTTTCCCGGTGATCGAGCTCCGGGCGGCTCTGGCGCGGTGGCGCCGGCTCGACGTCGTGGTCCGGGACCTCCCGCTCGGGCTGCTGTTCCTGGCCGGGTCGTTCGTGCCCTGGTTGCAGAGCCACGGGACGCAGGTCGGCGGCGTGCCGGAGCGCCCCTTCGACGCGCTGGCCGTCGTGGTGGTCGTCGTCGAAAGCCTCCCGCTCGCCGTGCGGCGGCGGTGGCCGGCCCTGTGCCTGACCCTGGTGGCGCTCGGGTTCGCCGTCGACCAGCTCCGCGGCTACCACTCGGTCGCCGGGACCGCGCTCGGCTTCGCGCTGGTGAGCGCCGGAGCCCACCTGGAGCGACGCCGGGGTCTCACGGCCCTCCTGCTCTCCGCGGCGTACGCGGGCTTGGCGATCGCGCTGTCCCGCTTCGGGACGGAGCCGCCTAGCGAGTACGTCACGTTCTTCCTGCTGCTGGTGTTCGCGTGGGGCATCGGGTCGTGGCTGCGCACCACCCGTGCCGCGGAAGCGGGACGCCGCCGCCGCGTCGCCGAGGACACCCGGGCCGCCGAACGCGCCACCATCGCCCGCGAGCTCCACGACGTCGTCACCCACCACGTGACGGCGATGGTCGTGCAGGCCGAGGCCGCCCGGTACCTCACCGCCGCGCCCGATCGGCTCGACGGGACGCTGACCGCGATCAGTGACACCGGCCGTCGGGCCATCACCGACCTGCGGCACCTGCTCGACCTGCTCAACCCCGAGCACGAGACGCCTGCCCCCGGCGGGCTCGGCTCCCTCGTGGAGCAGGCCCGCCAGGCCGGGCAGCCGGTGGAGTTCACCGAGGAAGGCGCCCCCGCGGAATCGGCGGGCAGCGCCGATCTGGTGGCCTACCGGGTCGTGCAGGAAGCACTGACGAACGCCCTCAAGCACGCCCGCGGCAGCCGCACCGAGGTCGAGGTGCACCACGGCGACCGGGACATCACCGTGGCGGTCCGGACGGCCGGATCCGAAAGCGTGTCCCCCGGCGGCAGCGGCCGCGGCCTGGCAGGACTGCGGGAGCGCGTCGGCCTGCTGGGCGGCGACTTCAGCGCGGGCCGCGACGGCGCCGGTTTCACCGTGTGCGCGCGGATTCCCACGTGAGCGCACCGATCCGGGTCCTCGTCTGCGACGACCAGATGCTCATCCGCACCGGCCTGGTGACGATCATCGGCGCCCAGCCGGACTTCGAGGTGGCAGGCGAGTGCGGCGACGGGCGCACCGCGGTCGACCTGGCCGCCCGGCTGCGCCCGGACGTCGTCGTGATGGACGTGCGGATGCCGGTGCTCGACGGCATCGAGGCCACCCGCCTGCTGGCCGGGGCGGGGGTGCCGCACCCGGTCAAGGTGCTCGTGCTGACGACGTTCAACCTCGACGAGTACGTCTACGAGGCCCTGCGCGCGGGCGCGAGCGGGTTCCTGCTCAAGGACGCGCCGCCGGACCGGCTGCTGCACGGCATCCGGACCGTCGCCACGGGCGCGGCGCTGCTCGACCCGGAGGTGACGCGCAAGCTGGTCGGACGGCACGCGGCGCGGATCCGGCCGGCGCCGGACGCCGCCCCGGACGTCCCGCTGACCCCGCGCGAGCTGGAGGTCCTGCGCCTGCTCGCGGACGGCCTGTCCAACAGCGAGATCGCGGAGCGGCTGGTGATCAGCCAGGAGACGGTCAAGACGTTCGTTTCGCGCATCCTGACCAAACTGGACCTGCGCGACCGCGTCCAGGCGGTCGTCTACGCCTACCGGCACGGGTTGGTGACGTGACCGGGAAACCCGGTCACGTCACCAGGGACTACATGTGCACGGCGCCCGGCGCCGCTTCGCCCTTCGGGACGCCCGGGCGCAGCAGCAGGCCGCTGAGCACCGCGCCGGCCACGAAGATCACCGCGGCCCACGTGAACGCCGTCGTGTAGCTCTCGATGGCCGCCTCGGCCGCCAGCTGCGGCGTCGGGGTCTTGCCCGCGAGGTAGGCCGTGGCCGCGTTGCCGGCCAGCGTCGACAGCAGCGCCGTGCCGATCGAACCGCCGACCTGCTGCGCGGTGTTCACCGCCGCCGACGCGACGCCCGAGTCGTGCGCCTCGACGCCGAAGGTCGCGACGCTCATCGCCGGCGCCATGGCCAGGCCGATGCCGAGGCCCATCACCAGCAGCGGGCCGAGGACGCCGGAGACGTACGTGCTGCCGAGGTCGATGCCGCTCAGCCAGAACAGGCCGGCCGCGGCGATCGCCATCCCGGTCGGCACCAGCGGCCGCGGGCCGAACCGCGGCAGCAGCACGGCCGTCGCCGACGTGGCCGACAGCATCAGCGTCGCCACCATCGGCAGGAAGCCGACGCCGCTCTGGATCGGCGTGAACTGCAGGTTCTGCTGCACGTAGAACGTCAGGAACAGGAAGATCGCGAACATCCCGATGGCGAGCAGGAACATCGCCAGGTAGGAGCCGCCGCGGTCGCGGTCGAGCAGCACGCGCAGCGGCAGCAGCGGGTGTTCGACGCGCTGCTGCAGCCACACGAACACGCCCAGCAGCACCACGCCGCCGGCCAGGAAACCCCAGACCGACGCCGACGACCACGAGTCCGACTCGGCGTTCGCGAAGCCGTAGACCAGCGCGAACAGACCGGCCGACGCGGTGATCGTGCCCGGCAGGTCGAGCTTCGGCCGCGGCCCCTCGTCCTTCTGGTTGCGCAGCAGGACCGAGCTGCCGGCGAACGCGACGACGGCGAAGATGATGTTCACGAACATGCACCAGCGCCAGTCGAGGTACTCGGTGAGCACGCCGCCGAGCAGCAGCCCGACCGCCGCGCCGCCACCGCCGATGGCGCCGAACACACCGAACGCGCGGCCGCGTTCCTTCGGGTCGGTGAACGTCGTGGTCAGCAGCGAAAGCGTGGCGGGCGCGAGCAGCGCGCCGAACACGCCCTGTGCCGCCCGGGCGACCAGCAGCATCTCGATGTTGGTCGCGAAGCCGCCGAGCGCCGACACCGCGGCGAAGCCGGCCAGGCCGACGAGGAGGGCGTTCTTGCGGCCGAAGAGGTCCGCGAGCCGCCCGCCGAGCAGCAGCAGGCTGCCGAACGCGAGCGCGTAGGCCGTGACGACCCACTGCCGGGCGTCGTTGGAAAAGCCCAGGTCGACCTGGGCGGAGGGCAGCGCGATGTTCACGACGGTCGCGTCCAGCACGACCATCAGCTGTGCGATGCCGATCATCACCAGGATCAGCCAGCGTCTGGAGTGGTGCGGGTTCTCGGCGGCGCGCGTGTCCCCCGACGGCGCGACGGCGAGTGTGGACTCGGACATGGAGGGTCCTCACAGGAAGTGATCAGAAGACTATGTGGAGTAGGTATCTCCCCTTACTCGGCCCAAGGTACACAAGAACCGGAGATGGCGCCTCTACTTCAGCGGTTAGACTGGGGTCATGGCACGGGACGCTGGTCCCGCCGCACCGGCGCGGCCGCTGCGGCGTGACGCTGAACTCAACCGCCGTCGCATCCTGGCGTCGGCCCGCGAAGTGTTCGGCCGGCGCGGGCTCGAGGCCACGCTGGACGACATCGCCCACCACGCCGGCCTCGGCGTCGGCACGGTCTACCGCCGCTTCCCCAGCAAGGAACACCTGGTCGAGGCCATGTTCGCCGAGCGGATGGAGGAACTCGGCGACCTCGCCGCGAAGTCACTGAAGGCCGAAGACGCATGGCAGGCGTTCGTCGACTTCACCTGGCAGGCGGCCGAGCTGCACTCCGCCGACCGCGGACTGCGCGAGATCATGCTGTCCAACAAGTTCGGCCACGAGCACGTCGCCGAAGAGAAAGCCCGCATGGTGCCGTTGATCACACAGCTGATCGAGCGAGCCCAGGCGGCGGGCGGCCTGCGCCCGGACTTCGCCCCCACGGACATGGCACTGGTCCACATGATGGTGGGCTCGGTGGTGGAGTTCACGTGCGCGGTGGACCCGGACCTCTGGCGGCGTTCGCTCGCCATGCTGCTCGACGGCCTCCGCGCCCAGCCCGGCAAGCCGTCCGAGCTGCCCCACCCACCGCTGGACGAGCAGGAGATCGAGGAAGCGATGTCCTGCTGGCGTCCCTGACGCACAGCCGAGCGCCGGTGATCGCCTCGGGATCACCGGCGCTTCGAAAAACGCGTTACTCGGAGGGGATCACCGCCCACAGCACGATGTAGGCCACGAACTGCGGCCCGGGCAGCAGGCAGGACAGCACGGCCAGCAGCCGCACGGTGCCGGGCTTCATGCCGTACCGCTGGGCCAGGCCCGCGCAGACGCCGCCGATCATGCGGCCGTGGCGCGGGCGGGACAGCCGTCGAGTGACCGGTGCGCTCATCGTCGTTTCCCTTTCCTCGAAGTTCCGATACCTCCACTTCACCACCGGAGTACCCGTTTCCGCATCGCCCGCGCGATGGACCGACCCCTTAGGGGGCGGCAAAGGCGAAAATCGTTCAAGTGACCGGGGAACCGCGGGAAAACCCGGCCGGAATCCGATGACCTGCGCGTTGTGCCCGCGGCCGGGGAAAAATAGTGAGAGATGTCCCCGTCAGGGCTGGTTTTTCGGCCCGATGTGGTGATACTTGCACCCCGTGAACCCGCGTCCGAAAAGCTTGGCCGTCGCGATGCTCTGCGCCCTGCTGACCGCCGGCTGCGCCACCACCCAGGCCGCCCCCGAGCGGGATTCCGGACCCACGCCGCTGACCGCCGTCGACGCGCTCGGCGACTTCGGCAGCATCGACTACTGCAGCCTGCTGGACGTGCCCAAGGTGGCACCCGGCGCGGTCGCCGTCCCGACGTTCGAAAGCTGCCGGGCCGAAGCCGGGCCGCGGACGATCCTCGTCGGGCCGCTCGCCTTCGACTCCGACCCGAACATCAAGCCCTACGACTACGCCGGCCCGGTGCCCGACGGCGTCGCGGTCCAGCAGTCGATGTTCAACGACCGCAGCGCGTGCACCCGCGCGATCACCTTCGCCGACGGCACCCGGCTCGACCTGTCGGTCACCGACGGCGGCGGCGACCAGGACGCCCGCTGCACCGTCGCGGACGCCGCCGTCGGCTCGGCGCTGACCGCGATCACCGCGCGCAAGGTCGGCAGGCTGACGTTCCCGGACGGCTCGTGGGGCCGGGTCGCCCCGTGCGTCCCGCTCGACAACCACGACCTCGACGCCGCGGCCGGCGCAGGCAGCCAGCCGACGGCGGGCCTGTCCGGGCACAGCTGCATCCGCGGCAAGGTCAGCTTCAAGCTGACCGTGGAAACGGTGGAGCCGGCCGGCCCGGTCGAGACGCTCGGCGGGCGCGAGGCGCGCGTCCGGGTCGCCGGCGCGTTCTGCCTGGTCGACGCCACCCAGCCGGCACCCGGCCTGCCCGGCCGCCGCGAACTGGCGGAGATCAGCGTGGTCGAGACGGCCGGCACGGCGGGCGACGGCACCTGCACGCTCGCCCGCGGGGCGGCCAACGCGATCCTCCCCCGCCTCCCCACGCCCGGAAAGCCGTGAAGGCCACCCCGGTCGCCCGGGATGGCCTTCACGAACCCGCGGCTCAGTCCTCGTAGGTGAGGTTCTTGCCGTTGGCGGGGTCGAACAGCTTGATCTTGTCCGCGTCGAACCAGACTTCGAGGTCGGCGTTCTCCGCCGCCGACGACTCCGCCGACAGCCGCGCCACGATCTGGGACTCCGCGCCCGGGACGTCCGAGGACCCGCTGTCCGCGGCGAGCTCGGCCAGCTCCTGGGCCGTGGCGGCCTCGCCCTCCACCGTGAAGTGGGCGAACTTCTCCGAACCCATCGACTCGAGCACGTCGATGTGCGCGGTGAACGTCCCCCCGCCGCTCTTGTCCGCGACCAGCGCCGCGTCCTCGAAGTGCTCCGGCCGGATGCCGACGATGACGTCGCGGGGCGCGTTCGCCCGCTCCACCAGCTGCCGGACGCGGTCGGTCAGCGGCGTCGTGCCCAGTGCGCTGCGCAGCTCGTTGTTCTCCAGCGTCGCCGGGACGAAGTTCATCGACGGCGAGCCGATGAACCCGGCCACGAACAGGTTCGCCGGGTTGTCGTAGAGGAACTGCGGCGAGCCGATCTGCTGGACGTACCCGGCCCGCAGCACCACGACCCGGTCGCCCAGCGTCATGGCCTCGGTCTGGTCGTGCGTCACGTACAGCGTGGTCGTGCCGAGCTGCTTCTGGATCTTCGACACCGACGTCCGCATCTGGCCGCGCAGCTTGGCGTCCAGGTTGGACAGCGGCTCGTCCATCAGGAACGCCTTCGGGCTGCGGACGATCGCCCGGCCCATCGCGACGCGCTGGCGCTGGCCACCGGAGAGGTTGGCCGGCTTGCGATCCAGGTGCGCGGTCAGGTCGAGGATCTTCGCGGCCTCCTCCACCTTCGCCCGCACGGTCTTGTCGTCGACCTTGGCCAGCCGCAGCGGGAAGGCCATGTTCTCCCGGACGCTCATGTGCGGGTAGAGCGCGTAGGACTGGAACACCATGGCGATGTCCCGGTCCTTCGGGGCCTTCTCGTTGACGCGCTTGCCGTCGATGCGCAGCTCCCCGGAGGAGATGTCCTCCAGGCCGGCCACCATGTTCAGCGTCGTCGACTTCCCGCAGCCGGACGGGCCGACCAGGATGATGAACTCGCCGTCGGCGATGGTGATGTCCACTTCGGACACGGCGAGGGCACCGTCGGGGTACTTCTTCGACACCTTGTCGAGCACGATCTCTGCCATAGCGCTACCCCTTCACCGCACCGGAGGTCAGCCCCGCCACGATGCGACGCTGGAAGAACAACACGAACACAATGATCGGGATGGTGATCACGACCGCGGCCGCGCTCACCTGCCCGGTCGGGTCCTCGAACTGCGACGACCCGGTGAAGAACGACAGCGCCGCCGGCACCGTGCGCGACGCCGTGGTCGACGTCAGCGAGATGGCGAACAGGAAGTCGTTCCAGCAGAAGATGAACACCAGGATCGCCGTGGTGAACACGCCCGGCGCGGCCAGCGGCGCGATCACCTTCCGGAACGCCTGGGCCGGCGTCGCGCCGTCCATCTTCGCCGCCTTCTCCAGCTCCCACGGGATCTCCCGGAAGAACGCCGACAGCGTGTAGATCGACAGCGGCAGCGCGAACGTGATGTAGGGCAGGATCAGCCCCGGCCACGTGTCGAACAGCGCCAGGTTCCGCTCGATGTTGAACAGCGGCGTCACCAGCGACACCTGCGGGAACATCGCGATCAGCAGCGAGAGCCCGACCAGCAGCTGCTTGCCGGGGAAGTCCAGCCGCGCGATCGCGTACGCGGCCATCGTGCCCAGCACCACCGCGATCACGGTCGAGATGATCGCGATGCCGATGGAGTTCACCAGCGCCAGCAGGAACTCCGACGTCTGGAAGATGTCCGCGTAGTTCTGCCAGGTCCACGACCGCGGGATGAAGTTCCCGTCGGTCAGCGTGTCCTTGGTCTTGAACGACAGCGACACCACCCAGAGCACCGGCACCAGCGCGAACACCAGCACGAGGATGTCGACCAGGCCCCACCTGACCTTGCGGCCCGTCGTGACGGTTCCCATCACCATCAGCGCTTACCCCCGTTGTCCGAGCCCGGCGCCGCGGTGCCGAACACCTTGATGAAGATGAACGCGATGATCGCCACCGTGATGAAGATCAGCACCGCCATCGTCGACCCGATCCCCAGGTTGAGGCCCTTGACCAGGTTGTTGTAGGTCTGCATGGACACCGAACCGGTGTCCTGCGCGCCGCCGGTGAGGACGTAGATGTTGTCGAAGATGCGGAACGCGTCCAGCGTGCGGAACAGCAGCGCCACCAGGATCGCCGGCTTCATCACCGGCAGCATCACCTTCGTGAACCGCTGCCACGCGCTCGCGCCGTCCATCGCCGCGGCCTTGAGGAGGTCGTCCGGCACCAGCGCCAGGCCTGCCATCAGCAGCAGCGCCATGAACGGCGTGGTCTTCCACACCTCGGCGCCGATGATGATGAACATCGACGGCCACTGCTCGGTCAGCGGGGCCGCGCCGTCGGCGAGGAAGTTCGCCAGGTAGCCGGTCTTCGGCGTCCAGGCGTAGTACCACGAGAACGCCGCGACGACGGTGACGATGCCGTACGGGATCAGCGCGACCGTGCGGACCAGGCCGCGGCCGACCAGCGTCCGGTGCATCACCAGCGCCAGCGCCATGCCGAGGACGAACTCGATCGCCACCGACACCACGGTGAGGAACATCGTGGTCCCGAACGCGGTCCACCAGTACGAATTGGACAGCACGGCCGCGTAGTTGTCGAACCCGACGAACTCCTGCTGCGCCGGGAACCGCAGGTCGTACCGCTGCAGCGACAGCCAGATCGAGTAGACGATCGGGTAGCCGGTGACCGCGACCATGACGAGGAACGCGGGCGCGCACAGCCAGAGCCCGAGTCGTCTCTCGGCCTTCTTCCCTTCGGAAAGCGCCGGCTTGCCCTTTTTGGCCGGTGCCGCCTGTTCGGCGGCGGTCGCCCCGGCCGGGGTCGAGTCCTGGACGGTCACGGGATCACTCCCTTCGACTGGAGCGCGTCACCGAGCTGTTCGCGCAGCTGGGCCGCGGTCGCCTGCGGATCGATTTCGGCCGGCGGCGAAAGGATCTTCGACATCACCGTCGACATGTTCTGGTAGGCCGGGGTCAGCGGCCGCACCGCGGCGTCCTTCAGCGCGTCCAGGATGGAGTCGCGCATCGGGTACTTGATCGCCATGTTCGGGTTGTCGTCGCCCGCCGGCTTCGCCGGGTCGAGCGGCGTGTCGTTGTGGTACACCGATTCGATGGTCGGCGGCACGCCGTCGTTGATCGCCGAGAACTTCTGGTTCTCCGCGCTCCGCAGGCACAGCGCCGCCTCGTACGCCTCCGGCTTGTGCGCCGACAACGAGCTGACCGCGAGGTCGTAGCCGCCGATCGTGGTCTTGGCAGGCGTGCCCGGTTTCGCCTCGGGGTACACCGCCCACTTCATGTGCGAGACGTCCTGCGGCTTGTCCTTGGCGTAGGAGGCGTAGACGAACGGCCAGTTCAGCTCGAACGCGGCGTCACCGCGCTGGAACGTCTGCCGGACGTCGTCCTCCTTCGAGTTGGTCAGCGACGGGTCGGTGATCCCCGACGACGTGATCTCCTTCAGCAGCGCGAGCGCCTGGACCGCGCCGTCGTCCATCACCACGGACTTGCCGTCCTCGGACAGGATGTGCCCGCCCATCGACTCCACCAGCGTGTTGTAGAAGACGACGAGGCCTTCGTACTGCGCGCCGGTGAACACGATGCTGTAGGGCTTGCCCTGCGCCTTCAGCTCCTTCGACTCGGCGATCATGTCCTGCCACGTCTTCGGCGGCGTCGGCGTGATCCGGTCGTCGTACCAGAGCAGCTGGACGTTCGTGTTCTTCGGAGCGGCGTAGAGCTTCCCGTTGTAGGTCGCCGTTTCCAGCGGTCCCTCCAGGACACCTTGCGACGCCGCGGTCTTGTTCTCGCCCGTCCACTCGTCGATCCACCCGGCTTCGGCGAACTCCGAAACCCAGGTGACGTCGAGCCCGAGGACGTCCATCGCGGTGTCGCCCGCGGCCAGCCGCCGCGCCATCTGCAGGCGCTGGTCGTCCGAACCGCGCTGCAGTTTGTTGTAGACGATTTCGTAGCGCCCGTTCGCCGCCTTGGTGCAGTTGTCGACGACTTTCTGGAAGCTGTCCTCGGGCGCGTAGTAGACGTTGATCTTCAGTCCGCCGCCCGAGCCGCAACCGGCCAGCATGCCGGTCACCAATGCCCCTGCCCCCAGCAGGACGGCGGTGCGGCCGGGCGAACGTCCTCGTTTGCCCGAGCCGATCCTCTTCCCCATAAGGCCTCCTCACCCGCGTGCACGCCGGATGCCGTGACGCCCGGAGGGCACCACGACGCGATGAGGCGAAACCGCGCCAGCACCCCGACGTGCTAGTGCTCGGGCCGCCGCGCTGGTGGGGCGAGGCCGCCCGACTGGTGTCGGCCAACTTATGCCGGGCGATCACACCCCGCAAGCAGTATCGGTAACGATTCAGCGCACCGCGCGCCGAATCGTGATTTTTCCCTGGTAAGGCTGGGGTTTTGCTAGGGGTTCGCCGACGGCGGCTTCAGCGCCAGCTTGGCGAGCAGCTCCCGGCCCCGTTCCGCCGAGCGCGGCTGGCACAGGACGTCGTACCGGCCGGCGACGAGCTGGCTCGCCGAGGAGAAGTCCCGGCGGCCGCGCGACATGCTGTACCCGATCGCGGCGAACATCAGCCCGGACAGCACCCCGAGCACCAGCCCGGTGAGCACCTGCAGCGCGAACCCCTGGTTGACGAACAACCCGAGCAGCAGCCCCGCGAACAGGCCGAACCAGGCACCGGACACCGCGCCGGTGCCGAGCACGCGGCCCCAGGACAGCTTCCCGATCACGCGCTCGACGAGCATCAGGTCGACACCGACGATCGTGACGTCGCCGACGGCGAACTCGCTGTCGGCGAGGAAGTCGACCGCCTGCTGCGCCTCGCCGTAGGTCGCGTACGACCCGATCGGCCAGCCGGTCGGCGGGGTCGGCAGCCGCGGCAGGCCACCGGGCGCCCGCCCCCCGCCAAAGGGACTACTCACCATCATCACCTGCGCACTCGTGGGTCCGGGCGTCCATCTTGTCAAGAACGCCCGGACCGTGCGAGCCGCTTACCCCGAAAGGCCCGGCACGCCGGGCGCCGACGTCATGAAAGGGTCGTTCATGACGTCGGACGCACTGAAAGAGTCGTTCATGACATCCGACGCCCGGCACTGTTTGTCGACAGAGCGACAAACCCCGACCCGGGAGGGCACTTTCACGTGAAAGTGCCCCTCAGGACCGCGATTTGTACTCCCGCAGCAGGCCGCGGCTGATGATCGTCTTCTGGATCTCGCTGGTGCCCTCGCCGATCAGCAGGAACGGCGCCTCGCGCATCAGGCGCTCGATCTCGTACTCCTTCGAGTAGCCGTAGCCGCCGTGGATGCGGAAGGCGTCCTGGGTGACCTCGGCGCAGTACTCGGACGCGATCAGCTTCGCCATCCCGGCTTCGACGTCGTTGCGCGCGCCGGAGTCCTTCAGGCGGGCCGCGTTCACCATCATCAGGTGCGCGGCCTCGACCTTGGTCGCCATCTCGGCCAGCTTGAACGCGACCGCCTGGTGCTCGGCGATGGCCTTGCCGAACGTCTTGCGCTGCTGCGCGTACTCCACCGCCAGCTCGAACGCCCGGATCGCGATGCCGCAGGCGCGGGCGGCGACGTTCACGCGGCCGACCTCGACACCGTCCATCATGTACGCGAAGCCCTTGCCCGGCGCCTCGCCGAGGACCATGTCGGCGCCGATCTCGTAGCCGTCGAAGACCGCTTCGGTCGTGTCGACGCCCTTGTAGCCCATCTTGTCGATCTTGCCGGGGATGGTGAGCCCGGGCGCCACCTCGCCGAAGCCCTCCGGCTTCTCGACCAGGAAGGTCGTCAGGTTCTGGTGGGGCTTCTCGGCGCCTTCGTCGGTCTTGACCAGCAGCGCGATCAGGTTGGACGAACCACCGTTCGTCAGCCACATCTTCGAGCCGTCGATGACGTAGCCGTCGCCGGTCTTGCGGGCGCGAGTCTTGATGGCGGCGACGTCCGAGCCGAGGTCGGGCTCGGACATCGAGAAGGAGCCGCGGACCTCGCCGGTGGCCATCCGCGGCAGGAAGTGCTGCTTCTGCGCCTCGGTGCCGTGGCGGGAGATCATGTGCGCCACGATGAAGTGCGTGTTGATCACGCCGGACACGCTCATCCAGCCCCGCGCGATCTCCTCGACGACCAGCGCGTAGGTCAGCAGCGACTCGCCGAGCCCGCCGTACTCCTCCGGGATGGTGATCCCGAACAGGCCCATCTCCTTCATCCCCGCGACGATGTCGGCGGGGTAGGTGTCGGCGTGCTCGAGCTCCTGCGCGTGCGGGATGACCTCCTTGTCCACGAACTGGCGGACGGTGGCGAGGATCTCCGACTGCACGTCGGTCAGGCCGGCGGTCTGGGCGAGACGGGCCATCACGGCTCCCTTTCCGGAGTACGACGCCGCTCCCGGCGCTGGGTTACCGGTGAGTATGACCCGAAAGCCCCCAGGCTGCTATGAGGGCGCTCACGCTGTGCGGGGCCAGGCCCGTAAAGTGCGCCGGGAGGGGAGAAATCATGACTGATCCGCAGGATCCCTACGGCGGGCCACCACCCCCTGGCGGCTACCAGCAGCCCGGTCACGGGCCGCAGTACCCGCCGGGCGGCTATCCGCAGTACCCGCCGTACGGGGGCTATCCCGGGATGCCGGGCCCGCCGGCCGCAGGTTCGGGGCTCGCGGTCGGCGCGCTCGTCTGCTCGATCTTCGGCGTCGTCCTGTGCTTCCTGGTGGGCATCCCCGGCATCATCATGGGCCACATCGCCCACGGCAAGGCGAAGCGCGGCGAAGCCGACGGCCAGGGCATCGCGATGGCGGCGATCATCGTGGGGTACGTCGGGATCGCGCTCAACATCGCGCTCTTCGCCCTCGGCGCCGCCCTCGGCTTCCTGGGCTACGCGTGAGCAGGCCGCCGGGGCGCCCCCCGTTTTCGACTCTACCGGCGACCACCGACAATTCCGTCGCACCGGCGGCCGCGACACCGGCCTCCCGCCCGCACCGAGGGGATCCGTCATGACCGACCCGACCGGCGACAAGGACCGCCCGGCCGCCGACCCGACCGCGGCGTCGTACGACCCGCCGACGGCCGCGGAACCCGCGCCGTACGAGCCGGAGAACTACGACCCGCCGCCGGCCGACGCCACGATCGCCACGTCGGTGCCCGCGGACAACGCAACCACCACGACCACGACGGCCGCCACGACGGCCGCTGAGGTGCCGCGGGGTGGGGCGCAGGCCGCCGAGCAGCCGGGCCAGCTGCCGCCCGGGGCCTACGAGACGGCCGCGGCCTCCGCGCCCTACCAGCCGGAGAACTACGACCCGCCGGCCGACACGACCACGACGGCCGCTGCCCAGGTCCCGGCCGCCGAGGCCACGACGGCCGCCGCGCAGTTCCCGGCCGACGCGACCACGACGGCGGCCGAGGTGCCGCCGGGTGCCACGACGGCCGCCGCGGTGCCGCCCGGTTGGACGCAGGCCGCCGAGCAGCCGACCATCGCCGAGCAGCCGGGCCAGCTGCCGCCCGGGGCCTACGAAACCCCGGCCGCCTACATCCCCGGTACGCCCTACGCGCCGCCGGGGCAGCCGATCCCGCAGGCCTACCAGCAGCAGTACCCGCCTCCCTACGGCCAGCCGTACGCGACACCGGCGCCGTACGGGCAGCCCGTGCCCTACGGGCAGCCGTACACCACTCCACAGCGGCAGGACAACGCGCTGGCGATCGGCGCGCTCGTGTGCTCGATCCTCGGCTTCTGCTCCGGCCTCACCGCGATCGCCGGGCTGGTCATGGGCCACATCGCGCTCGCCAAGACCAACCGCGGCGAGGCGGGCGGCCGCGGGCTGGCGACGGCCGCCGTGATCGTCGGCTACGTCGTCATCGCGCTGTGGGTCGGCTTCTTCACCACCCTGATCATCCTGGGCACGAACGGCTACCTCCGCTAGTCCGCCGACGGCAGCACCGCGTCCCCGGGGCTGCGCGGCGACGGCGTCGCGTGGCCGTTCACCTCGGGCTTCGCCTCGGGTTGCGGCGACGGCGCAGGAACCCGAGGCGTCTGCGCGTCCAGGAACCGCAGCAGCTCCACCGGGAACGGCAGCACCAGCGTCGAGTTCTTCTCCGACGACACCTGGACCACGGTCTCCAGCAGCCGCAGCTGCAGCGCCGAGGGCGTGTCGGCCATCGTCGCCGCGGCCTGCGCGAGCTTGTGCGACGCCTGCAGCTCGCCGTCGGCGGAGATGACGCGCGCGCGCCGTTCCCGCTCCGCCTCGGCCTGCCGCGACATCGAGCGCTTCATCGCCTCCGGCAGCGCGACGTCCTTGATCTCGACGCGGTCGATGTGGATGCCCCAGTCGAGCGCCGGGCTGTCGATCATCAGCTCCAGGCCCTCGTTGAGGCGCTCGCGGTTGGAGAGCAGGTCGTCGAGGTCGCTCTTGCCGATGATCGAGCGCAGCGACGTCTGCGCGACCTGGCCCACCGCCGACCGGTAGTCCTGCACGTTGACCGCGGCGACGACCGGGTCGATGACCTTGAAGTAGACGACCGCGTCGACCCGGACCGTGACGTTGTCGCGGGTGATGCCGTCCTGGGCCGGGATCGGCATCGTGACGATCTGCATGTTGACCTTCTGGAGCCGGTCCGCGAACGGCACGAGCACCGCCAGCCCGGGTTCGCGCACCCGGGCCCGCACCCGCCCGAACCGGTAGATCAGCCCGCGTTCGTACTGCTTCACGACGCGCACGCTCGACGCGAGCCAGACCCCGCCCGCGAGGAGGACGGCACCGAGAATCTCCACCACCATGGCTGCTCCCGGGGTTATGGTTTTCCCCTGAAACCCCAGCGTACGCCCGTGTCGACGCCGACGAAACGCACTGGACAGGGGCACCAGACTGAGGTGGTGAACGATCTCCGCGTACCCCCGCTGTTCGCCGCCAGGGCCCCGCAGGTGCTCGGCCCCGAAGCCGTCCCGTGGCTGGCCGCGCTGCCCGAGCTCGCCGCGGCCTACGCCCGGAAGTGGGGCCTGACGTTCGAGGGCGAGGCGATGCACGGCTACGTCGGCGTGGTGCAGCCCGCGCGCCTGCCCGACGGCACGCCGGTGGTGCTGAAGCTCGGCTGGCGGGACGGCGAGTCCGCCGACGAGCCGCTCGCACTGTCCACATGGGCCGGTCGGGGTGCGGTGCTGCTGCTGGAGTCCGCGCCCGGAGACGGCGTCCTGCTGCTCGAACGGCTCGACGCGGGCCGCACCCTCGACGACCTCCCGCTGCGTTCGGCGATCCCGCTCATCGGCGGCCTGGCGCGGCGGCTGGCCGTCCCGGCACCCGCGTCGATGCGGCGGCGGCTGGCCGCCGAGGCGGAACGGCTGGCCGAGGAGCTCCCCCGCCGCTGGGCCGAACTCGGCGAGCCGTTCGAAAGGCGGCTGGTCGACGACGCCGTCGCGATCTGCCGGGAACTCGGGCCGTCGGCGGGTGAGCTGCTGGTGAACGAGGACCTGCACTTCGAGAACGTCCTGGCCGGCACGCGCGAGCCGTGGCTGGTGATCGACCCCAAGCCACTGGCCGGCGACCTCGAGTGGGGTGTCATCCCGCTGTTCTGGAACCGCTTCACCGAGTCCACACTGGACGAACGGTTCGCCATGATCGTCGCTTCGCAGGAACTGGACGCCGCGAAGGCGCGCGCCTGGACGCTCGTGCGCGCGGTGCAGAACTGGATCTGGATGGTCGAGGAGTTTCAGGAGTTCGGCGAAGAAAGCGAAGATCCCGCCTTCGTCACAGTGGCGGAAATCGCCCCCTGGGCAGCCAGCCGATAGTGTCAGCGGCATGGCCGGGGTCAACAGGGTTTTCGCAGCTCAGCTGTCCGGGTTGCCGGTTTTCGGCCCGGACGGCGAGTCCATCGGCCGCGTCCGCGACCTGGTCGCCGGGCTGCGCCTGGACGCCCAGCCGCCGCGGATCCTCGGCCTGGTCGTCGAACTCTCGACGCGGCGGCGCGTCTTCGTCCCGATGCTGCGGGTGACCTCGATCGAGCCGACCGCGGTGACGCTCGCCACCGGCTCGGTCAACATGCGCCAGTTCAACCAGCGCCCCAACGAGGTCCTGGTGCTCGGCCAGCTCCTCGACGCGCACGCCACGCTGGCCGGCTCCGGCACCCGGATAACCGTCGTCGACGCCGGGATGGAGCCGACCCGCACCCGCGACTGGGTGCTGGCGAAGCTGGCCATCCGGGAGCGGCGGGTCGGGCTGGGCCGGCGCCGGTCGGCGATGCAGGTGCTGGGCTGGTCCGAGGTGTCCGGGCTCAGCCTGACCGACCTCACCGGCCAGCCCCAGGGCGCCGGCCAGCTGCTCATGCTGTTCGACACCATGCGCCCGGCCGACATCGCCGCGACGGTCCGCGACCTGCCGCTCAAGCGGCGGCACGAGGTCGCCGACGCGATGGACGACGAGCGCCTCGCCGACGTCATCGAAGAGCTGCCGGACGACGACCAGAAGGAGCTGCTGGCCTACCTGGCCGAGGAGCGCGCCGCCGACGTCCTGGAGGCGATGAACCCCGACGACGCGGCCGACCTGCTGGCCGAGCTCGCGCCGGCCGACCAGAGCCGGCTGCTGGAGCTGATGGAGCCGGAGGAGTCGGCGCCGGTCCGGCGGCTGCTGGAGTACTCGTCGGACACCGCGGGCGGCCTGATGACGCCCGAGCCGGTGGTGCTGACCCCGGACACGACGATCGCCGAGGCGCTGGCCCACATCCGCAACGCCGAGCTGCCGCCGGCGCTGGCCAGCATGGTGTTCGTCTGCCGCCCGCCGACCGCGACGCCGACCGGGCGCTACGTCGGCGTCGTCCACTTCCAGCGGCTGCTGCGGGAGCCGCCGGCGGAGCTGGTCGCCAGCGCCGTCGACACCGGCCTGCCGCCGCTCAAGCCGGGCGCGCCGCTGGCCGAGGTCACGCGGTACTTCGCGGCCTACAACCTGACCTGCGGACCGGTCGTCGACACCGAAGACCACCTCATCGGCGCGGTGACCGTCGACGACGTCCTCGACCACCTGCTGCCGGAGGACTGGCGGGAGACCGGCCTGCACGACACCTTGGAGGAAGACCGTGCCTGAGCTGATTTCGGGACGGCGGCTCGACCAGCCCCGCGGCCAGAACCGGTTCAGGCTGAACATCGACCCGGACACCTTCGGCCGGTTCACCGAGCGGATCGCGCGGTTCCTGGGCACCGGGAAGTACCTGTTCTGGCAGACGCTCGTCGTCGTCGTGTGGATCGTGCTGAACATCACGGCGGTGTCGCTGCAATGGGACCCGTACCCGTTCATCCTGCTCAACCTGGCGTTTTCGACGCAGGCGGCGTACGCGGCGCCGCTGATCCTGCTCGCGCAGAACCGCCAGGACGACCGCGACCGCGTCTCCCTGGAAGAGGACCGCAACCGGGCGGCCCAGACGAAGGCGGACACGGAGTACCTGGCCCGGGAGCTGGCGGCGCTGCGGCTGGCGATCGGCGAGGTGGCGACGCGCGACTACCTCCGCAGCGAGCTCGACCGGCTGCGGGAGGACCTGTCCGTCCAGCCCAGGAAGTCCCGCACCCCTACCGGCTCGTAACATGGGGTGGGTGACCAGCACCCAGCAGCTCCCCAGCGTCGACGACGTCCGCAGCGCGCTGAAGAGCGTGCAAGACCCCGAGATCCGGAAACCCATCACGGACCTGGGGATGGTCAAGGACGTGGTCGTCGGCGACGACGGCGTCGTGACGGTCGGGATCTACCTGACGGTGGCGGGCTGCCCCCTGAAGGCGACGCTGACCAACGACACCAAGGCGGCCGTCTCGAAGCTCCCTGGCGTGGCCGACGTCAAGGTCGAGCTGGACGTGATGAGCGACGAGCAGCGCACGGAGCTGCGGAAGTCCCTGCGCGGCGACGCGGCGGAGCCGGTGATCCCGTTCGCGCAGCCGGGCTCGATGACGCGGGTGTACTGCGTGGCCTCGGGCAAGGGCGGCGTGGGCAAGTCCTCGGTGACGGTCAACCTGGCCGCGGCGATGGCGGCCCGCGGGCTGTCGGTGGGCGTGGTGGACGCGGACATCTACGGCCACTCGATCCCCCGCATGCTGGGCGCCCGCGAGAAGCCGACCAAGGTCGACACGATGATCATGCCGCCGCAGTCCCACGGCGTGAAGGTGATCTCGATCGGCATGTTCACCCCGGGCAACACCCCGGTGGTGTGGCGCGGCCCGATGCTCCACCGCGCGCTGCAGCAGTTCCTGGCGGACGTGTTCTGGGGCGACCTGGACATCCTGCTGCTGGACCTGCCGCCGGGCACGGGTGACATCGCGATCTCGGTGGCCCAGCTGATCCCGAACGCGGAGATCCTCGTGGTGACCACGCCCCAGCAGGCGGCGGCCGAGGTGGCCGAGCGGGCCGGGGCGATCGCGCTGCAGACGCGGCAGCGCGTGGCCGGGGTCATCGAGAACATGTCGTGGCTGGAGCAGGCCGACGGCTCTCGGCTGGAGATCTTCGGCTCCGGCGGCGGCCGGACGGTGGCCGATTCGCTGACGAAGTCGATCGGCTCCGAGGTGCCGCTGCTCGGCCAGGTCCCGATGGACCCGCGCGTGGTCGCCCAGGGCGACGCGGGCACGCCGATCGTGCTGTCCGAGCCGGAAGCCCCGGCCTCGGTGGTGCTGAGCGACGTGGCGAAGAAGCTCTCGGTCCGGGCCCGCGGGCTGGCCGGGATGATGCTGAACGTGACGCCGGCGGGCCGCTGAGCGTCACGCGCCCGAAAAAAATCCGCGCGGCGTTGTCGGATCGGCGCGTGGCTGTTCGTGGCAGGGGTGCGGCCGTCATCGCTCCGCATGGTGCTCGGGGCCACGACGTACTCGTCGAACGCGCCGTTCCTCGCGGCGGGCTTCGACCGCGGCGGGTTCGACACGTGGATCACGCGCATGTTCGCGTCCCCGGTCACGGTGGTTTCCGGCCACCTGACCGAGCCGCTCGACTGGCCGGGCACGACGATCGAGGCGGGTGACCCGGTCGAGGTCGTCACGCGCCTCAAGGCCGAATCCGAGGTGCCGCTGCGCTCCCACGGCAGCTTGACGCTCAACCGCGCGCTGCTGAACGCGGGCCTCGTCGACACGATCGAGCTGACGATCTTCCCCGTGCTTTCCGGCGACACGGGCGTGGACCGCGTCTTCGACGGCGTGGCCGACTTCGACCTCGAACTGCTGGCGGCCCGGACCTTCGACGGCAACACGCAGGTGCTGACCTACCGGCCGGCCCGGCACGCTTGAAGCCGGCGGCGCGGCACGACCGTGGCCCTAGGTCGCGTCGGGGTCGATCGGCGGGCGCTCGCCCGGCTTGAGCGGCTCCGGCGCGGACTGGGTCTGGCCGGCCAGGTAGCCGTTCGAGCCGTTGGTGCCGTTCGCCGGGGTGCTGCTGCCGTTCGTGATGCCCTTCAGGCCGAGCGGGTCGGCGTCGCCGTCGAAGAGGTGCTGCGTCACGACCCGCTTGGGGTCGAAGTTGCGCAGTCCGCGGAGATCCTCCAGCGGCTTGCGCAGCTGGTCGAACTCCGGGCCCATCTCCTCGCGGAGCTGCTCCTTCGCGCCGGTCGCGAAGTCGCGGACCTTGCGCACGCTCTTCGCGAGCCAGGACGCCGCCTCGGGCAGCCGTTCCGGGCCGAGGATGAACAGACCGGCGATGATGAGGACGAGGATCTCCCCCCATCCGACACTCTCGAACACCCGTCTACCTCCACTCGGAACCTACCCGCCCAGGGTACCCGCCGCCCGCCGCGCTCCGGCAGGCCGAACGCGGGAACTCAGTCGGAAGCCAGGGTTACGTCCACGACGAAACTGGCGCCGTCGCGGGCCAGCTGCACCGGGACGACTTCGCCGACGTCGTGCGCGCGGACCGCGACCGTCAGTTCCGCGGAGTCGCGGACGAGGCGGGTGCCGATCTTCGTGATCACGTCGCCCTCCTTGATGCCCGCGTTCGCGGCCGGGCCGCCGGGCGCGACGTTCTTCACCTGGGCGCCCATCGTGGACGAGCCGGCGACCGTCGAGGACGCGTTGATGCCGATGTCGGCGTGGTGGACCTTGCCGTCCTTGATCAGCGCCTTCGCGATCTTGACCGCGTAGTCGCTGGGAATGGCGAAGCCGATGCCGATGCTGCCGCCGTCGGCGCCGGACGAGCGGATCGACGAGTTGATGCCGACCAGCGCGCCGGTGGAGTCGACGAGCGCACCGCCCGAGTTGCCGTGGTTGATCGCCGCGTCGGTCTGGATGGCCTCGTAGGTGACCGGCGGGGCGCCGTTGTCGCCGCCCGCGGTGATCGGCCGGTTCAGCGCGCTGACGATGCCGGCGGTCACCGAGTTCTGCAGCGCCAGCGGCGAGCCGATCGCCATCACGGTGTCGCCGACCTGCAGGTCGGCGGACTTGCCGATCTGCAGCACGGTCGGGTTGGTGACGTTGACCTTCACGACGGCGAGGTCGGTCTTCTGGTCGGCGCCGACGAGCTTGGCCTCGGTGCGGGTGCCGTCGATGAAGACGGCGGTGACCTTGACGTTCGGGTCCGCGGCGGCGGAGGCGATGACGTGCTCGTTGGTGAGGATGTAGCCCTGCGGGTCGATCATGACCCCGGAGCCCTGCTCACCGGATTCGGCGCCGGGCTTGTACACCTCGAGCGAGACGACGGCGGGCGCGACGCGCTTGGCGATGTCGGCGACCGAACCGGCGGGCCGTTCCTTGCCGACCTCGGCTTCGGAGATGGTGGCGGCGCCGGTGAGCTCGGAGCCGGTGTCACCGGCCCACCAGCCGACGAAGCCCCCGGCGGCGCCGATGAGCAGCGCGACGACACCGAGCAGCACGAGCGCCTTCGGCTGCACACGCCGTCCGAAGAGCACCTCGGGCAGGCTGAGGAGGGCACCGGGCGGCCGTTTGGCGGGCTTTTCTTCGTCTTCGGCGGGCAGGGCGGGCCCGGCGAGCACGGCGGCGGCCCCGGGATCCCGCCACGGATCACGGGTCCCCGTCCACAACGGCGGTTCGGCGGCCGGCGAGTCACCGGTGGCCTCCCGCGGCCGTTCGAGCAGCACACCTTCGGCCCCGGGCGGCCGCCGGAAGGCCTCGGCGAGCGATTCGGGCGCGGGCGGGGCGAGGTTGACACCGTTGGTTTTCTGCGGGCTGTAGAGCTTGTCGAACGCCCCGTCAACGCCCTGCGGCCTGCCGAAGACGGCGGCCTGCGCCGGATCGACGGCCGGCCGCGCGAGCGGCCGCGGGCCCAGCCTGTCGGCATCACGCGCGCCGGGCTGCTCGGGATTCACGTTCGGCTCGGTCATCATTCCCCGGTGCAGAAGATCAGGTGGCTGGGCGTGACGATACCCAAGCCCAGTGGTCCGAGTCTGCCGGTCCACGGGTGAAGTGGCTGTTTCTTGAGCCCTGATCCACAGGGTGGCGACGATGTGGACAAAACGGCCGTGTGGGGCTGTGAGCGGCGGGTTTTGTCGGTCTGGGTCGATACGCTGGACCCGGGGGGCGCCCCCAGGGGCCCGGCAAAGTTGTCCGAGCAGCCGCGCTGCTGGGCTCAGCCGGGCGTGGCAGCGGGTTCGAACGTCATGAAAGTGTCTTTCATGACGTCTGGCGCAGTGAACGAGTCGTTCACTGCATCGGCGACAGCTCCACCGGCCTTCGGCCACCCGGTGAAGGGTCACTCAGCGATCGACTTTGCCGGAACCCTGGGGGGCGCCCCCGGGGTGTCGGTGCAGGTTGCCCACCACCCCGAAGCTCGATTGTCACTACGGACGGTGGTACCGCGTCAAGGCGGGAAAGCGTGCCTTGACCCGGCACCACCGTCCGCGTGCAGGCTTCGGATCGGGGTGGCGGGGGAGGGCTGGGTGGGGTGCCGGTCCGCCAGGCCCCGCAGGCCTGCGATCAAAGCCAGATCAAGCCACGGCCCTACCCGGCCGTTGCGCCGTGCCACCGAAGGCCCACAGGCCAGATCAAGCCGCCGGCTTGCCTCGGACACGAAGGCCCGCCGTCCGGATCACGCCGCCGTGCCCGGCTGCGCCGGACACAACGAAGGCCCGCCCCCGCACACACCGAACGCCGCCCTCCGGATCACGCCACCGCCCCGCCCGGGCGTGCCCTAACACACCGAAGGCCGCCGCGAGAAAGCTCGCAGCGGCCTTCAAAAGTCAGCTCAGCGGATGCCCGCCGGTACCGCCACCGGGGTCGTGCTCGCCGGGGTCGAAATCGGGGCCGGTTGCTGGGGGACCGCCATCTGGGCCGGCAGGAGGTTCGCCGGCTGCGGGGCTCCGCCGCCCGTCTCCGGGGTTCCGTCGCCGTCCGCCGACGTTCCGACCAGGGCCAGTGCGCTCAGCACCAGGCCCGACACCACGACCCCCGCTCCCTGTGCCGCGCGGCGCTTGAAGCGGCCGCCGCCGAGGACGTTCGGGGACTGGCCCAACGGGGCCGATGATCCCAACGGCGCCACACCACCCAGCACGCCCGCGTCGCGCAGGCCCGCCACCCGGTCGGGGCGCTGGACCGCGACCAGCTGGCCGTCGGCGGTGATCGCCAGGTTGTCCGGGGTGCTCGGCAGCTCCGTGTGCTGCGGGATCGACTGCAGGCTCGCCAGGAACCCGGCCGACATCGACGGCGCGCCCGCGCGGCGGATCGCCTCGACCGTCTGGCGCTGTGCGCGCACTTCGGCCGCGCACGCCGTGCAGCGGGTGATGTGGGACGCGGCGCGGTCGCGCGCGCTGTGGGACAGCTCGCCGTCGACGAACGCCACCACGACGTCCGGCAGCAGGTGCGACTCGGGAAGTGCCCAGCCTCGCGGTGCGGTCATACCGTCACCTTCGCAGACTGCGGTGCGTAAGCGCGCCGACGCTCGAGCGACGCGCGCAGCGCCTGACGCCCGCGGTGGATCCGGCTGCGGACCGTGCCCAGCTTGACACCCAGCGTCGCACCGATCTCCTCGTACGACAGCCCTTCGACGTCGCACAGCACCACGGCGGCGCGGAACTCCGGGGGCAGCTCGTCGAGCGCCGCCTGCAGGTCGGGGTCCAGGTGGGTGTCCGAGTAGACCTGCTCGGGGCTCGGGTCGTCGCCCACGATGCGGTCGGTGTCCTCGGGCAGGCCTTCCATCCGCACGCGCGAGCGGCGGCGGGCCATGTCCAGGAAGAGGTTGGTGGTGATCCGGTGCAGCCAGCCTTCGAACGTGCCGGGCTTGTAGGACGCCAGCGAGCGGAAGACCCGGATGAAGGTCTCCTGCGTGAGGTCCTCGGCGTCGTGGGTGTTACCGGTCAGGCGGTAGGCGAGCCGGTAGACCCGGTCACCGTGTTCGCGCACGACCTCGTCCCAGGACGGCGGCGTCCAAGCGGCCTCGTCCAGGGTCACGGGCTGGGCCCCGGCGTCGGCAACGGCGTTCTGCATCGCGGGAGCAGGCACCTCCATCTGCGTATCTCCTGTCTGCTCCACCCAACGCGGGCTGTGGCCACGGTGTTCCCGTGTGTTCGGATTTCAGTCTCTCCGGGCTCCTTATGGTTCTAGTGAGACTGGACTGAGAGCAGGCTGAGAACTTCTTCCCGGGTGCTTACCAGGGAGCCTGCGCGGATTTATCGACAACCAACGCTAACCTCCGTGCGTGAACACGCCCACCCCTGCGGCCGCACCGGCCGATTCCGGGTTCGTCGACGGGTACCTGCCCGACGACGAGGTGCTGTCTTCGGCGCGGGCACGGGCCGAGGACCTGGGCTGCACCCCGCTCAGCGCGGGTGCGGGCGCGACGCTGCGGTTCCTGGCCGCGACGCTGTGCGCCAAGGCCGTCGTCGAGGTCGGCACGGGCGCGGGCGTGAGCGGGCTGAGCCTGCTGCGCGGCATGGCCCCCGACGGCGTCCTGACGTCGATCGACGTCGAGCCGGAGTACCAGCGGGCGGCGCGCACGACGTTCCGCGAGGCGGGTTTCGCGCCGGGCCGCACCCGGCTGATCATCGGGCGCGCGCTGGACGTGCTGCAGCGCCTGACGCCGGGCGGCTACGACCTGGTGTTCGTCGATTCGGCGCACATCGAGTACCCGGGCTGCTACGAGCTGGGCGTGTCGCTGCTGCGGCGCGGCGGGATCATCGCGTTCCACAACGTGCTGGCCGGCGGCCGGGTGATCGACCCGGCCCACCGCGATCCGGAGACCCTCGCCCTGCGCGAGGTGGCACGGGCGTTCCGCGAGGACGAACGCCTGGTCCCGGCGCTGCTCCCGGTGGGCGGCGGACTGCTGGTCGGCGCGGCTACCTGAGCGCGTTCACCAGCTCACGCCGCTCGGCCCGCACCCGGGTCCCGAAACCCACCGCGGCCACCGCGAGCAGCAGCCACACCGCCACCACCGCGACCAGCCACGTCCACCCGGCGTGCCCGTACACCCACGCCCCCGCGGCTCCCCCGACGCTGCTGCCCAGGTAGTACGCCGCCGTGTACGTCCCGCCCACCTGGCCGCGGGCGCTCTCCGGGGCGTCCGCCGCCGCCCAGCCGTTCGCCACCGCGTGGGCCGCGAAGAACGCGCACGTCAGCACCAGGAACCCCGTGATCACCAACGGCAGCGAGTCCGGCAACGTCAGCGCCGCACCCAAAGCCGTCAGCAGCAGCGCTCCCACCAACGCGCGACGGCGACCGACCCGCGCCACCAGACGTCCCGCCGCCGCCGAGGACACCGAGCCCGTCGCGTACGCCAGGAAGACCAGCGACGCGACCGCCGGCGACAGCTCCAACGGCGCACCGGTCAGCCGGAACCCGGCCGCGTTGTACAGCGCCACGAACGAGCCCATCGCCAGCAGCGCCACGCCGTACTGGGCCAGCAGCACCGGCCTGCTCAGCGCCGTCAGCAGCCCCCGGCCGACGCCGTGGGTGCGGCCGGGGCGGGTGCCCGGTGGCAGCGTCACCACCGTCACCGCGGAACACACCGCGCCCACCACGGCCACCACCAGCAGCGCACCGCGCCAGCCGAGCGGGCCCGCGGTGAACCCGCTGGCCAGCCTGCCGAGCATGCCGCCGACCGTGTTGCCCGCGATCATCGCGCCGACCGCCGCCGCGACGCCCGCGCGGCCCAGGCGTTCGGCCAGGTACGCCGCCGCCACCCCGGGGAAGCCCGCGATCGCGACGCCCTGCAGCGCGCGCACGACCAGCAACGCCGGGTACGTCGGCATCAGCGGCACCAGCACGCCGAAGACCACCGACGCGACGACCGACGTCAGGATCACCGGCCGCCGTCCGACCACTTCGGACAGTGCCGCGATCGGCAGGACCGCGATGGCGAGGGCGCCGGTCGCGACGCTGACCGCGAGCGCCGCGCCGCCGGGGTCGAGGTGGTACTGCGCGGCGAGCTGCGGCAGCACCGGCTGCGGCGCGTAGAGCAGGGCGAACGAGGAGATCCCGGCCGCGGCGACGGCGGTCTTGACCCGACGGGTGGAAGTCACCTCCTGAAAGTAAGCAGGCCTAATCAATACGTCTAATGCACGAAGATGGCAGAATCGATGCGGTGACGTATGACTCCCTGTCCGCGCAGGTCGCACCGCACCTGCCGCTGCTCGCCGCGCTCCGCGAGACGAGGAACGTCACACGCGCGGCCGAACTGCTGGGTGTGCCCCAGCCCACGGTGAGCCGGCGGCTCGCGGCACTGGCGGACGCGCTGGGCGCCCCGCTGACCGTCCCGGACGGCCGCGGCATCCGGCTGACGCGCGCGGCGGAACTCCTGTCCGAGGCGGCCGAACGCGGACTGGCGGCGCTCGACACCGGCGTCCGGCTGGCGCGCGAGGAGGTTTCGCCGGAGTCGGGGCACGTCGTGCTCGGGTTCCTGCACCTGCTCGGGCGGTCGCTGGTGCCGTCGCTGCTGCGCGGCCACCGCGCGCGGCACCCGGGCGTGCGGTTCACGCTGGTGCAGGGTTCGCGGCAGGACATGGTCGACCGGCTGACCGGCGGCGAGCTGGACCTGGCACTGGTCGCGCCGCTGCCGGACGTGCCGGCGCTGGCCTGCGCGGGCCTGGTGGACGAGGAGATCCTGCTGTCGGTCCCGGCTGGCCACCGGCTGGCGGGGCGCCGCGAAGTGCGCGTGGCGGAGCTGGCGGAGGAGGAGTTCGTGCTGCTGGAGCAGGGCTACGGCGTCCGCACGCTGACGGACGAGCTCTGCGCGGCGGCGGGCTTCACGCCGCGGATCGCGTTCGAGGGCCAGGAGTCGGACACCGTGCGCGGCCTGGTGGCGGCGGGACTGGGAGTGGCGCTGCTGCCACGGTTCGGGCCGGGCAGCCCGGCGGGGGTGGCGGAGGTGCCGCTGGCACCGCCGCCCTACCGGACGATCGGGCTGGTGTGGCGGGCGGAGGAGCCGATGACGCCGGCGGTGGCGGGCTTCCTCGACCACGTGCTCGCGGCGGCCAGGGGCTGACCCGCCAGGGTTCCGGCTATTCCTGTTCCTTGGACGCGCTTACCGCCGCCCGCGTCGGCTACCACGCAGTCAGTGGGTATGGCCAATACCTGCACTGGCTGCTGCGTCGCTGTTGGGCTGCCAGCCGATGCCGTAGGACCGCGCCGGCCGCAGGTCGCGGAAACCACTGCGCACTTCACCAGCGTTGTCGAGGAACAGTGGCTTACGCGCCAGCAGGGGGTCATCCGCGTCCTTGGAAAGGTCGCCGTCGATGCGCCAGACGCGAGACGGCGGTTTCCGCCGGTCAAACCGAACATTAAGGTCGAAACTCTCGCACGGGAATTCCGGTGTGCAGCAGTAGAACGGCGCACGCATGGCGTCCACTCGGATACGGAAGAAGAACTCGTGCTCGTCGCCGGCGTCCAGCGGCTGCGGCGGCCGGAGGCTGAAGGCCACCCGGGAAGAGCTGACCAGCCGCACGGAATGCACTTCGCCGCCGGCGACGACGTCGATACCGACATCCGAAAGGTCAAGCTGCCCGGTACTGGCCGGGCGGGCGAAGGAGACGGCGTGCTCGACCTCGACGAGCCCGGCGACGTGGCTGACCACCCGCCGGGTCTCGAACACCTCAGCGCCGCCGTCACTTAGGGTCAGCCGGACAGCCAAGGCCGACGTGTGCCAAGGTCCCAGCCCACTCGTCGCCGCAGCGCCGCCGAACGGCGACGGCGCCCCGTACGCGGCTTCGGCGATCAGGTAGATGACGTCGTCGGCGCGCCGCTGCATCGTGCGCACGTTGCGGTCGGCGCCCATGCTCAGCAGTTCGAGGCGCTGGGTGTAGCGCTCGTTCGCGCCGGTACCGAAACCAAGGACGATCCGCGCCGTTTCCCGGTGCGATTCGGGCAGCTTTTCGATCAACCGGCGAAGCGTTTCGACGACCTTGCCCCGCATCGTTCCCGGGCTGTCGTCGTTGTGGACATCGCACACTTCGCGCAGGCCCTCGCCTACGACGTCAGACAAGTTCTTTGTCTGGATACCCAGTCCCCTGCGGAGCAGTTTCAGCTCCACCGAGAGAGCGTTGACCTTCGCCTTACGAGCTTCCTGTGCCATCACGAACCTCGGTGCGCTCGACGCCGTGCATGAGACATCAGCCGAGCTTGCAGGGGATACAAGCTCGGAGCCAGCTCGGATGCCTCATGCACGGCTGTCGCCCTCAGGCCAGTCGATCGCGGAACCGCAGCCGGCCGGCAATCCGCGTGCTCTCGTGCGCGAGGACGACCGTTGCACTACTGGCCGCCAGCGCAGCTTCCACCGGGTATCCGCGGATGATCAAGAATCCAGCGAACGCCTGGATGGTGATCACGAGAATGATCTTTTCTCGAGCCCGCCGGACCGGCCAGGCCTGATCGAGCTCGGGCGTGCTGCATGGGGGTAACGCCGCCGCGGTGACATAAAGACGCCTTCCTACGTGGTCCAGGTGGGATTTGATGCAGTGGAGCAGTCCTCCGCACCCGAGTTGCACCTCGATCACGGAGGGCTTGATTGTTGCCTACAGACACCGGAAAGGCGAGGTTTACTACGCTGAGCAACCAACCGTTGGCACAACGAAGGGGCCGCCGGTGCAACGGCGACCCCTTCACCCGCGAACCCACCTGGACCAGCAGGGACGCTCGGGGCGTTCAAGGCTTGAACCTTGAGCGCAAGCAGTCTACGAAGGCTAGGGCCACGCAAGAGGGGGCCGTCATGCTCTTGTCCAGACTTTGTCAACTTGACATAGCGGTTGTCATCTGACCTACGCACCTGCACGAGCAGGCGTTTTGTCACGTCCCTGCGTCAGGACATCCCTATACTTGACAGTATAGGGATAGTGCCGAATCAAGGAGAGCCCTCCGAACTTCGGACTCGCACATCAGCCGTCCACCGGCCCAGCCGAACTGTGGACAACCTCGTCAGGCCAGCGAAGCCGCCAGCTCCACCAGTGTTCGCGCCGCGAAGCCCGTTGCGCCCGGGACCACCTCGTCGTAGTTCTTCTCCGACCTCGCCGGGCCCGCGATGTCCAGGTGCGCCCATGGCAGTCCCGACGTGAACTCGCGCAGGAACAGCGCCGCCGCGATGCCGCCGGGGCCGCCCGGCATCTGGCGGACGTCGCCGAACTCGCCGCGGACGCTCTCCGCGTAGTCCTCCACCAGTGGCATCCGCCACCACGCCTCGCCCACCCGCGAGCCCGCCGCGGCAACCAGTGCCGCCAGCGTGTCGTCCGAGGCGAACAGGCCGCCCGTGCGCAGGCCCAGCGAGACCTTCATCGCGCCGGTCAACGTCGCCGCGTCGACCACGTAGTCCGGGGTGAACCGCTTGATCCCGTAGACCAGCGCGTCCGCCAGGACCATGCGGCCCTCCGCGTCCGTGTTGTCCACCTCGGTCGTCTTGCCGCCGTAGTGCCGGACGATGTCGCCCGGGCGGTACGACGAACCCGAGACGTGGTTCTCCGCGCACGGCACCAGCGCCGTCACGCGGACGCCGAGCCCGAGTGCCGCGATGCCGCGGATCGCCGCGATCACCGCCGCGCCGCCCGCCATGTCCGTGCGCATCAGGTGCATCCCGTCGGCCGGCTTGATCGACAGGCCGCCCGTGTCGAACGTGATGCCCTTGCCGACCAGCAGCAGGTGCCGGGACGCCCCCGCCGGCTTGTACGTCATCTCCAGCAGCCGCGGCGGCCGCGCGGAACCGCCGCCGACCGCCAGGACGCCGCCGAAGCCCTCCGCCGCGAGCCACTTCTCGTCCCGCACCGTCACCTCGACGCGCGGGCCCGCCACGCGGGCCGCCGTGTCGGCCAGCCAGGCGGGGGTCTTCACGTTGGACGGCGTGTTCGCGAGATCACGCGTCAGCGCCGTCGCCGCGGCCAGCACCGCGGCGCGATCGACGAGCGAAGCCAGCGCGGGGTCGTCGCCCACGAGCCGGATCGTCCGCACCGACGGCTTGGGGTCCTCGCCGGTCACCTTGTACCGGTAGCCGCCGAGCAGGAGGCCCAGCGCCAGCTCGGTGACGTGCTCGCCGGACGCCTCCTCGGGCAGCTCCAGCTGCACCGCGCGGAACGCCTTGCCCCCGTGGTCGACGTCGTCCGCGAGCGCCGCGTTGATCCCGCGGACCAGCGCCGCGCCGGTCTTGCGGTACTCCTTCGGCTCGCCGCCGCCGATGCCTGCGATCCACCGCGGCCCGGTGCCGGGCACCGTCTGCACGTCGCCCGCCTTGCCGGTGATCCGGACGCCCTCGATCTCCAGGGGCTCGACGTCATCGTTGTCGGGCGCGGCCACCAGCCGGGCCGTCGGGACGCCGCGGCGGAGTTCGCCCGCGACCTCGATGTCGAGCAGAGTAGCCGGAACGGGCGGTAGCGGATTACGCACAGTGAGCAACCTTCGGGCGCAGAGGAACCGCGACCCCGGCCTCCACAGGGAGACCGGGGTGCGACGGAAGGACGGTTCGAGGGGGCCGGGTCAGCCGGTGACCTCCGCCAAAGCGGCGCCGAGGTCCTTCGCTTCTTCCGCGGAGAGCTCGACGACGAGTCGCCCACCACCCTCGAGCGGTACGCGCATCACGAGGCCCCGCCCCTCCTTAGTCACTTCGAGGGGACCATCTCCGGTCCGGGGCTTCATGGCCGCCATAGCGTGCTCCCTCCGTCTCAACCGGCGCGCCCGGGTCGCGCTCGCGTGAAAGCCAGCCGGGTCTGCTGTCCATTGTCCCTCATCAGCGGCCGGGCGCATCAGCGGACCGATCTTTTGCCGCCGTATCGGTGCTGGTATGCGGCCCGCGCGAGGTGAAAGACTCTCGGCCGACCGAAGTTTTCCGCGCAAGGAGAAGACGTGACCACATCCGACGTCCTGTTGACCGCCGACGCCGACGGGGTGCGCACCCTCACCCTGAACCGGCCGCAGGCGTACAACTCGCTGACCGTCGAGCTGAAGGAAGCACTGCTCGCGGCGCTGCGCGAGGCGGCGGACGACGAAGCCGTCCGCGCGGTCGTGCTGACCGGTTCGGGCAAGGCGTTCTGCGCCGGCCAGGACCTGAAGGAGCACGTGGGGCTGCTGCAAGCGGGTGACCCCGCTCCGCTACACACGGTGAAGGAGCACTACAACCCGATCGTCAAGACGATCGTGGGCATGCCGAAGCCGGTGATCGCGGCCGTCAACGGCACCGCCGCCGGCGCCGGGGCCGCCTTCGTGTACGCCAGTGACCTGCGGATCGCCGCCGAGTCGTCGTCGTTCCTGATGGCGTTCGCCAACGTCGGGCTCGGCCCCGACTCGGGGGCGTCCTGGACGCTGCAGCGGCTGGTCGGCTACGGCCGCGCCGCCGAGCTGATGCTGCTGGCCCGCACCGTCGACGCGGCCGAGGCGCTGCGCCTCGGCCTGGTCGGCGAGGTCGTGCCGGACGCCGAACTCGCCGCCCGCGCCCAGCAGGTGGCGGCGAAGCTCGCGGCCGGCCCGACCGTCGCCTACGCGAAGATCAAGAGCGTGCTGAACCTGGCCGCGCAGTCGACGTTCGACGAGGCGCTCGACGCCGAGGACGCCGCCCAGACGGCGCTCGGCGCGACGGCCGACCACACCGAGGCCGTCGAGGCCTTCGTCAGCAAGCGCAAGCCGGACTTCCAGGGCAAGTGACGCCGCGGCTGCTTCCGGGCTCAGGCAGCCCGGAAGCAGCCCGCGACGTGGTCGTCGACCATGCCGGTGGCCTGCATCAGCGCGTAGCACGTTGTCGGGCCGAGGAAGGCGAAGCCGCGCTTCTTGAGCTCCTTCGCCATCGCCTTGGACTCGTCCGTGATGGCCGGGACGTCCGCCATGGTGCGCGGGCGCCGGTGCGAAGCGGGCGCGAACGACCACAGCAGCTCGTCCAGCGGGGTGTCCAGGGCGGCGATCGCCTGCGCGTTCTTGATCGCGGCCAGGATCTTCGCCCGGTTCCGCACGATCGACGCGTCCTGCATCAGCCGCTCGACGTCGGCTTCGCCGAACTTCGCCACCTTCGCCGGCTTGAACTGCTTGAACGCCTTCCGGAAGCCCTCCCGCTTGCGCAGGATCGTGATCCACGACAGCCCGGACTGGAACGACTCGAGGCACAGCCGCTCGTACAGCTCGTCCTGCCCGTGGAGCGGCCGCCCCCACTCCTCGTCGTGGTACACCGCGTAGTCCGGGGTCGAATTACCCCAGCTGCAGCGGGCGACGCCGTCGGCGCCGATCAGCTCACTCATCCCCACCCACCGAATAGTTCTCCGCGAACCGCGCGAACCGCCGCAGCGACTGGCGCACCCCCAGCGCGAACACCGGCCGCACCAGCGGCCAGCCGAGCCTGCCCAGCGGGCCGAACGGCAGCCGCAGGTGCTCGGCCCAGACGAACGTCGAGCGCGCCGGGCCCTTCGGCACCACCTGGAACACGCCGGTGCCCTGGACGAAGCTGCCGAGGTGCCGGACGCCGCACCGGACCGGCGGCTCCCAGCTGGTGATCTCCATGGTGTCGGTGAAGCCGACGCCGGCCACGCCGGTGAACGCCGACAGCCGCGAACCGACGCTGCGGCCGTTGCCCTCGACCACCTCGACCTCGGTGCCGAGCATCCACTCGCCCTGGCGCGCCCAGTCCGTCAGCGCGAGCCAGGTCGTCCCCGCCGGGGCGCGGACGTCGACCGAGAGGATCAGGTCCGTCACGGGGAGGCCTCGGGCGAGCTCTCCCGCTCTCGTTCGCGCTCCTCCAGTTCGGCGACGCGGGCCCGCAGGTCGTCGAGCTCGACGCCCAGCCGGCGCATCACCCAGTCCACTTCGGACATCTTGTAGCCACGCAGCACCATCTGGAAGCGGACCTCGGCCAGGTCCTCGCCGGTGATGTCCTCGGCGGGCAGCCGCGTGGGCGAGCTGCCCGGCGGCAGCGGGGCGAGCTCCTCACCCCGGCCGAACACCACCGCGGCGAGCAGGAACACCACGGCCGCCACCAGCAGCATGACTACGAGGTAGATCAGCGCGGTCGTCACGCGACGATCGTGGCATACCCACCCCATGACCGTCTCGCGAGCACGACGAGCCGGACCGAAAGCGCCACCCAGGCGAACATCAACAGGGCACACGGGACGCTGAGGAACAGTCTCGAGACGTCGACGACACCGGTCGCCGCGATGAGCAGCCCGATGGAGCCGATGTTGACGCCGACCGCGAGCGCGATCAGGACCCCGCAGAACCGGGCGAGCCCGGTGCCGTCGATGCGGCGGCTCAGCCAGCGGATGCCGAGCAGCGCGACCAGGCCGATCACCGGCACGAGGAACACCGCGCCGTGGGAGACGCGGGTGATCACCATGTACCACTCGGGCGACGGCGTCGACAGCTTCGTCCACTCGCCGAAGGTGAGGATCCGCGCGTAGTCCCACGCGATCTGCATGGCCGGGACACCCAGCACCAGTTTCCACAGCGTGCGGACGCCGCTGAGCATGCCCAGCTCGGCCTGGTAGTCACGGGCGACGACCGCGGCCGGCCCGAAGTCGGCGACGGCCCGGCGTTCGGCTTCCGCGTCGTCCCAGCCGCCGGCGCGGTAGGCGTCGGCGGCGTCGTGCAGCCCGCCGCGGGCCTCCTCCAGCAGGTCGGCTTTGAAGCGGCCGCAGCCGTGCAGCCTGCGGTCCAGCTCCCCCAGGTATTCGTCGATCATGTCCCCAGCACTCCCCCGATGACCGTGGTGAACTCCCGCCACTCGGCGCGCTCCGCCGCCAGGGCCTGCTCGCCGGAGCGGGTGAGGCGGTAGGTGCGGCGCTTGCGGCCGGACACGACGTCCCATTCGCTGGCCAGCCAGCCGGCCCGCTCCAGCCGGCGCAGGGCCGGGTACACGGTGCCGGTGGGCAGGTCGAGCGCGCCGTCGCTGCGCAGCTGGAGCGCCTCGATGATCGCGTAGCCGTGGAGTTTCCGGCCGTCGAGCACGGCCAGCAGCAACGCGTCGAGGTGTCCGCGCAGGGTGTCCGCCTTCATGGGTACGCAGTCTACACGTCGGCTCGCTACATGTAGGCAGACTATGTGTAGCCTGTCTACATGAACGCTCTTCCGATCGCGAGACTCCAGTTCGCGACGACGACTTCGTTCCACTTCCTGTTCGTGCTGCTCACACTGGGGCTGGTCACGCTGGTGGCCGTGATGCAGACGCGCTGGACGCTCGGCGGCAAGCCCGAGCTCCTGCGGATGACCCGCTTCTGGGGCCGCCTGTACGTGATCAACTACGCGCTCGGGATCGCCACCGGCATCGTGATGGAGTTCCAGTTCGGGCTGACCTGGACCGGCCTGTCCGCCTTCGCCGGCGACGTCTTCGGCGCACCGCTGGCCATCGAGACGCTGGTCGCGTTCTTCCTCGAGTCGACGTTCCTCGGCCTGTGGATCTTCGGCTTCGGGCGGATGAGCAAGTGGCTGCACCTGACGCTGCTCTGGCTGGTCACGCTGACCGCCTACGCGTCGGCGCTGTTCATCATGCTGGCCAACTCGTTCCTGCAGAACCCGGTCGGCAGCCGCGTCGAGAACGGCACGCTGCGCCTCGACGACTTCGGCGCGCTGTTCTCGAACCCCGCGCTGGTCGCGTCCCTGCCGCACGTCGTGGGCGCGGCGATCGTGACCGGCGGCTTCTTCGTCGTCGGCGTCAGCGCCTGGCACTTCCTCAAGCGCACCACCGAGATCGAGTTCTTCCGCCGGTCGATGCGCCTCGGCGTGGTGGCGGCGCTGGCCGGCTCGATCTTCGTGATCAACCAGGGCTTCGCGCAGTTCGGCGAGCTGGCGAAGTACCAGCCGGACAAGCTGGACAAGGCCGGCGTCGGCGTCGGCCTGCCGCTCGGCCTGATGATCCTGCTCGGGTTCGCCATGTTCCTGTGCGCACTGCTGGGCGCGTTGCTGCTGGTCCGTAACTGGATCACCAAGGCGCGGTTCCTGCACTACCTGATGGTCGCGGCGATCCCGCTGCCGTTCGTCGCGGCGATCATGGGCTGGCTGGTGCGCGAAATCGGCCGCCAGCCGTGGCTGGTCTGGGGGAAGCTGCGCACCGCCGACGCGATCGCCGACGTCCCGGCCGGCCAGATCCTGTTCTCCTTCATCGCCTTCACACTGCTGTTCGCCGCGCTCGCGGTGGCCGACTGGGTGCTCATGGCGCGCGTCGCCAAGCGCGGCCCGGACCCCGTCGAGCAGCCCGCCGAACTGCCCGTCCTGAGCGGAGTCTGACCGATGGTGACCTTCTGGTGGTGCGTGCTGGGCCTGCTGACCTGCGGGTACTTCGCGCTGGCGGGCTACGACTACGGCGTCGGCATGCTGTTGCCCGCGTTCGAGGCCGACGAGCGGAAGCGGCGGCAGACGCTCGGCGCGCTCGGGCCGTTCTTCCTGGCCAACGAGGTGTGGCTGGTGGCCGCCGTCGGCCTGCTCTTCGGGGCGTTCCCGCACCTGGAGGGCAAGGTGTTCGCCGGGGCGTACGTCCTGGTCGTGGTCCTCCTGCTCGGCCTGGTGACGTTCACGGCGTCGATGCAGCTGCGCAGCCGCCGCCCGGACGCCCGGCGCGGCGCGTGGACGGCGGGCATCGTCGGCGGCGCGCTCGTGACGGCGCTGGCGTGGGGCCTGTTCCTCGGCAACCTCGTCGTCGGGTTGCCGCCCGTCGGCGACGTGCCCGGCCTGTTCACCCCGTATGCGGTGCTGTGGGGCCTCGGGTTCGTTGCGCTGTTCTGCCTGCAGGGCGCGGCCTTCCTGGCCGTGCGGGCGCCGGTCGAGCTGACGGGCCGCGCGGTGCGGCTGGCCCGGGCGTTCTCGGCGCCGGTGCTGGCTTTCCTGGTGATCGCCGCGGTGTGGGGGTACTTCGCGCTCGACGGCGTTTCCGCGCTCGGCGTGGGAGCGGTCGTCCTGGCCTTCGCGGCTTTCGCCGGCGTCTACCTGGGGCTGGCGACGCGGCGGTACCGGCTCGCGCTCGTCGGGTCGATGACGCTTTCGGCCTGTCCGGCGCTGCTCGCCGGGACGCTGCGGTTCCCCACCGTGCTGGCTTCCCCGGCGTTGACGCTCGACGACGCGGCGACGGCACCGGAGACGTTCGCGGTGCTGGCCTGGTTCGCGCCGCCCGCGGTGGTGGTGTTGCTGGTGGTGCAGTGGCTGACCTGGCGCGCGCACCGCCGTCCCGTCGACCAGCGCTCGCTGCTGCACTTCTAGGGGGACGTCGTGCCCGCACTGCCCGGACTCCGGCGGTACTTGCTGTTCTTGAGCCTGCTCGGCGTGTTCACCGCCTTTTCGGTGCTCCTCCAGGCCGAAGGGCTCGCCACGCTGCTCACCGGCGGCGGGGTTTCGCTGTTCCTCGTCGTGGCCGTCGGTGCCCGCGTGGCACTGTCGTGGGGTCAGTCCGTCCTCAGTGGACGGTTCGCCGCGTCGGTTCGCGGCGCGCTGCGGCTTCGGCTGCTCGAGTCCGCGTCGGACCGGGCGGGCGTCGTCGCGACGCAGATCACGCGCGGTGTCGACGCCACGGACAGCTACCTGACCGGCTACCTGCCCTCGCTGGTCGTGTCGGTCGTGGTCCCGGTCGCGGTGATCGCGCGGCTCTTCACGACGGATCTGACGTCGGCGGTCGTCGTGGTGGTCACGCTGCCGCTGATCCCGGTGTTCGCGATCCTGGTCGGGAAGCAGGCGAAGGCGTCGGCCCAGTGGGAGCTGCTGACGAAGCTGGGCGGGCACTTCCTGGACGTCGTCCGCGGGCTCGGGACGCTGAAGGTGTTCGGCCGGGCGACGGCACAGGCGGCGACGGTCCGGTCGATGGCGAACGCGCACGCCGACGCGACCATGAAGACGCTGCGGGTGGCGTTCCTGTCGGCGCTGGTGCTGGAGCTGGTCGCGACGTTGTCGGTGGCGCTGGTCGCGGTGCCGATCGGGTTCCGGCTGCTGTCGGGCGGGCTGGACGCGCGGACCGGGCTGCTGATCCTGTTGCTGACGCCCGAGGCGTACCTCCCCCTGCGGGCGGCGGGCGCGAAGTTCCACGCGGCGGCGGAGGGGTTGACGGCGTTGCGGGAGGCCCTCTCCGTGCCGGTGGTTTCGGTGGCTTCCGGGGCAAAGTGCCGTCGCCGGGGCGCGCCTTCGGTGGTTTTCGAACGGGTTTCGGTGGCTTACGACGGAGTTCCAGCACTGTCCGATGTGGACTTGACGGTGCCGTCCGGTTCGCGGCTGGCGCTGGTCGGGCCGAGCGGCTCGGGGAAGAGCACGCTGCTGGCGGTGCTCCTGGGGTTCGTGCCGCCTTCGGCGGGCCGGGTGCTGGTGGACGGGGTGGACCTGCGTTCGCTGTCGTCGCCGGACTGGCTGGCCGAAGTGGCGTGGGTCCCCCAGCGGCCGACCCTGTTCCGGGGGTCGCTGGCCGCGAACATCGCCCTGGGGTCACCGGCCGACGTCCCGGCGGCGGCCCGGGCGGCGGCGCTGGACTCGGTGGCGGCCGGGCTGCCGGCGGGTTACGAGACACCCGTTGGCGAGCTGGGGTCGCCCTTGTCGGCGGGACAGCGGCAGCGGGTGGGCCTGGCCCGGGCGCTGGCCCGGACGTCGGCCGGGCTGGTCCTGCTGGACGAGCCGACAGCACGCCTGGACTCGCGCACGGAGGAGGCGGTGTTGTCGGCGGCACGGCGGTTGCTGCCCGGCCGGACGGCGGTGCTGGTGGCCCACCGCCCGGCGATGGTGGCGCTGGCCGACCGGGTGGTCGAGCTCCGCGACGGCCGGGTCTGTGCGGAGGTGGCGGCGTGAACATATCCACAAAGGTCGAACTCCGCGACGGCCGGGTCCGTGCGGAGGTGGCGGCGTGAACGTCTCCACGAAGGACCTCTTCCGCCTCCTCCGCGCCGCGCTCCTCGGCGCGGCCGCCGAACTCGCCGCGCTGGCGCTCATGGCCACCGCCGCCTGGCTGCTCCTGCGGGCCGCCGAACGGCCCCCGCTCGCGGCGCTCACCGTCGCCATCGTGGCCGTCCGGACCCTCGCCCTCCTCCGCGGTGGTCTCCGGTACGCCGAGCGCCTTGCCGGGCACGACGTCGTCCTCCGGTGGCTCGGCTCGCTGCGGACGCGCGTCTACCAGGCCCTCATCCCCGGGACCCGGTACTCCGGCGGCGACCTCGTCACCCGGCTGGTGTCCGATGTGGACGCTCTGCAGGACGCCGTCCTGCGGTGGCTGCTGCCCGCCGGGGTCGCCGCGCTCGTGGGCACCACCGCCGTCGCCGTCACCGCCGCGACCTCGGTGCCCGCCGCCGCGGTGCTGGCCGGCGGGCTGCTCGTGGCGGGCGGGTTCCTGCCGTGGCTGGTCATCCGCGGCACCGCCGCGGCCGCGCGGGAGAACGCCCCGAAACGGGCCGAACTCGCCGAGCGAGCCGTCGAACTCGTCACCGGCCGCCGGGAGCTCGTCGCCGCGGGTGCCCACGGCGAACACCGCGCGCGGGCGGCCGAGGTCGTCGGCGACCTCGCGCGGAGCGAGCGGGCGGCCTCGGCCACGACCGCCCTGCTCGGCGCCGCCGGGGTGCTCGTCCAGCTGGGCACCGCCGTCGCCGTCGGACTGCTCGCCCACGCCTCCGTGCCCTGGACCGCCGCGCTCACCCTCGCCGCCGTGACCGCCTTCGAGGTCGTTCTCCCGCTGATCGGCGCCGCGCGGCGCGTGCCCGAAATCCGCGCGTCCGTCGCCCGGGTGCGGGCCGTGCTCACCGAACCGGCCTCGCCGGAAGGCACCCGCGTCGCGTCTACCGGGCACTTCCGGCTCGAGAACGCCGGCGTCCGCCACCCCGGCCGGGCACCCGCGCTGCAGGGCATCGACCTCGACCTCCCGCCCGGCAGGCGGGTCGGGATCCTCGGCCCCAGCGGCGCCGGGAAGACGACCCTCCTCCGGCTCCTGCTCGGCAGCCAGTCCCCCACCTCGGGCCGGGTCACCCTCGACGGCCACCCCCTCGGCGAGTACCGGGACCTGCCGAAGCTCATCTCGGGCGCCGAAGCCGACGCCCACGTCTTCCACACGACCGTCCGCGAGAACCTGCTGCTCGCCAAGCCGGACGCGACCGACGAAGAGCTGCGCGAAGCCTGCGAAACCGCCGGGTTCGACCTGGACCTCGACCGCGACACCGGCCCGGACGGCGAGTCGCTCTCCGGCGGTCAGCGGCAGCGGCTCGTCCTCGCCAGGGCGGTCCTGGCCGCGCCCGAGGTCCTGGTGCTCGACGAGCCCGTCGAAGGTCTGGACCCGGCCCACGGCGACGCCGTCCTGAAGCGGGTCCTAGCCCGAGCGCGAGGCAGCGTGGTCCTCGTCACCCACCGCCCCGAGCACCTCGTGGGCTTCGACGAAGTGCTCACCCTCGAGGACGGGCGAGCACTTCCCGCATCGGCGGCCGATCGGCGACCCGGACGTTCGTGACGTCCGGCACCCACTCCTCGTCCACCGGCACGAACTGCGTGAACGGCGCGTCGGCGGCCGGAACACCGCAGCGGTCCAGCGCCGTGCCGAGGATCTGGCGGGCCATCACGCCGAGCTGGCTCAGCGACCGGTTGCGGTGCTTGCGGACGCCCAGGTTGACCTGCGCCAGCCCGGCGAGCCCGTACCGCGCCTCGGCGTCGAGCAGCAGCCCGATCTCGACGCCGTACCCCGCCGCGAACGGCACCGACTCGAGGAACTCGCGCGTGCCCGCGTACTCGCCGCCGAGGGGCTGGACCAGGCCGCCGAGCGCCGGGCGCAGCGCCGAGAGCACCGGCCGCGCCAGCAGCTCGGTGACGCGCCCGCCGCCGCTGCTCTCCAGCCGCAGCGGGCGGCGGTAGAAGCCCTTGACCAGGTGGACGCCGCTTTCGGTGACCAGCGGGCCGAGCAGCGACGGCACGAACGCCGGGTCCGGGTCGACCAGGTCGGAGTCGAGGAAGACGACGAAGTCGCCGCTGGTCGCGGCCAGCGAGCGCCACAGCACCTCGCCCTTGCCGGGCACCGGCGGCAGGTCCGCCACGACGTCCTCGCGGCGGACGACCCGCGCGCCGGCGGCCTCGGCTGTTGCGGCGGTCGCGTCGGTGGAACCCGAGTCCATGACGACCAGCTCGTCGACGACCGTGCCGAGCAGCGGCCGCACCGACGCGACGACGTCGCCCACGGTCCGCTCCTCGTCGAGGGCCGGTAGCACGACCGAAACCGTCCGGTCACCCTTCGCGGCCACGATGTCCGCGGGGGTCCAACCGGGCTCCTGCCACGTACGCCGCTCGAACCAACTCACGAGTAACGATCGTGCCATGCTGGTGGCACCGCACCCGAGGAGGAGGACCACTTGATCGCGCTGCTTGTCCGGTTCGTGCTGGGACCGCTGGTCAGGGCGGTGTACCGGCCCGAAGTGCACGGCGTGGAGAACGTGCCGCCCACCGGCCCGGTGTTGCTGGCGGCCAACCACCGCGCCGCCCTCGACACCGGCGTGATCACGTTCGCGACCCCGCGGCAGGTCAAGTTCCTCGGCAAGGCGGAGTACTTCGTCGGCAAGGGCCTCAAGGGCAAGGCACTGGCCGGCTTCCTCGGCGGCCTCGGCTACGTCCCGGTCGAGCGCGGCAACGCCCAGGCCGGGCTCGCCGCCCTGGAGGCGGCCCGCAAGGTGCTCGACGCGGGCGGCGTCTTCGCGATCTACCCGGAGGGCACCCGCTCCCTGGACGGCCGGCTGCACCGCGGCCACACCGGCGTCGCGGCCCTCGCACTGGCCACGGGGGCGAAGGTGGTGCCGGTCGCGCTGACCGGCACCGAAAACCTCCAGCCGAAGGGCGCGAAGATCCCGCGGCCGGCGAAGATCGCCATCACGTTCGGCAAGCCCCTCGACTTTTCGCGGTACGAGGGCCAGGACAACGCCCCGGCCATCCGCCGGTCGGTCACCGACGAGGTGATGTACGCCATCCTGGAGATCTCCGGCCAGGAGTACGTGGACACCTACCACAAGCGGCCGAGCGAGGGTGTCGCCTAGATACCCGGTGGCTCCTTCGCCCACTTCGGCGGCGCCGGCGGCTCGTACGTCTCGAACTTGTCCAGCAACGCGGCCGGGTCGGGGTCGGTGAGCAGGAGCTGCCGGTAGCCGTCCTTGAGGAAGCCCTCGGCGACCATGTGGTCGGCGAACGTCATCAGCGGCTCGTAGTACCCGTCGACGTCGACCAGGCCGATCGGCTTGCCGTGCAGGCCGAGCTGGGCCCACGTCCAGACCTCGAACAGCTCCTCCAGGGTGCCCGCGCCGCCCGGGAGCGCCACGAAACCGTCGGACAGGGCCGCCATCTTGGCCTTGCGCTCGTGCATGTCCGCGACGACGTGCAGCTCGGTCAGCCCGGCGTGGGCGATCTCGACCGACGAGAGCGCCTCCGGGATCACGCCGATCACCTCGCCGCCCGCCGCGAGGGCCGCGTCGGCCACCACGCCCATCGTGCCGACGCTCGCGCCGCCGTAGACCAGGCCGATGCCGCGCTGGGCCAGCAGCTTGCCGAGCGCGGCCGCCTGCTCCGCGTACCGCGGCGAGAAGCCCATCGCCGAGCCGCAGAAGACACAGATGCGCCGCATCAGTGCGTGTCCTCCCACGCCTGGTAGGACTCCTGCACCACGCGGACGGCGTCGTCGATGTCGTCGGTGACGTGCAGCAGGTCGAGGTCGTGCGGGCTGATCTTGCCCTCGGCCATCACCGAGTTCTTGATCCAGTCGTAGAGCCCGCCCCAGTAGTCGCTGCCGAACAGCACCACCGGGAACTTCGTGACCTTCTTCGTCTGCACCAGGGTCAGCGCCTCGAACAGCTCGTCGAGCGTGCCGAACCCGCCGGGCAGGCAGATGAAGGCCTGCGAATACTTGATGAACATCGTCTTGCGGGCGAAGAAGTAGCGGAAGTTGACGCCGAGGTCGACCCACGGGTTCAGGCCCTGCTCGAACGGCAGCTCGATGCCGAGCCCGACGGAGAAGCCGCCGGCCTCGGCCGCGCCGCGGTTGACCGCCTCCATCGCGCCCGGTCCGCCGCCCGTCATCACCGCGAACCCGGCGTTGGCCAGCGCCCCGCCGATCTTGCGGCCCAGCTCGTACTCCGGGTTGTCGCGCTTGGTGCGGGCCGAGCCGAACACCGTGACCGCGCGCGGGACCTCGGCCAGCGCGCCGAACCCTTCGACGAACTCGGCCTGGATCCGCAGCACGCGCCACGGGTCGGTGTGCACCCAGTCGCTCGGGCCGCGCGAGTCCAGGAGCCGCTGGTCGGTGGTGCTGCCCTGGTCGCGGCGGTCGCGGCGCAGCACGACCGGGCCCTTGTGCCGCTCCACCGGGCGTTCGGGGTACTGGCCGTCCGGCCATTCAGACTGTTCGCTCACTACGCCATGCTACGGCCTCGCCGCCAGCGAGAATGCCAGCAACGCTGTAGACGTGAAGTCGATGGCGGGCTCGTTACTGGGCCATGAACTCAGGTCGTCGGCGTAGCGGCTTCCCTGCCCGTCGAAGGATTCATACGGACGGGTGCATTCCTTCGCACCCGCCGGGAACGGCAGATCGGCGAAGTTGTCCGCGCCGTTGGGGCCGTTGACGACCGCGCCGTACAGCACTTTCGAAGGGCCGGCGAGGTTCGCGGCCTGGTGGTGCGGGCACTGCGGGGACGTCGTGCCGACGCCGACCACGAGCGACACGCCCCAGGCGTTGGCCCCGAGGGTGAAGTTCCGTTGCTGCGCGCCGAAGGCGGCGTACCGCGTGTCCCCGGTGACGCGCTGGTACAGCCGCGCGGTCGCGGCGAAGCCGAAGCTCTTGCTGGCCGCGTCGAAGTCGGTGACGGCCACGGCCGTCCGGAATGGACTCGTCTTCGCCGACGCGACACCTTCGTCCAGTTGCCGCCGCAGGTCCGCGGCCAGGTCGCGAACGCCGAGCTCCGCGCCCGGGACGCCGGTGCGCAGCAGGCCGGCCAGGTCGGCGTGGGCGAGCGCGCTCGTGTCGTAGAGGTTCAACGTGCTCGTGTCGCCGCCGCCGATGTAGGCCTTCGCCCACTTCGCCGCGTCGCGGGCCCACCCGTTCGCGCGTGGGTCCTTCAGCGCTCTCGCAGCGAGGGCGAGTTGCGTCGCGCCCAGCTCCAGGTCGTCCGCCCACGACGATTCCGGGTAGTAGGCGTGCGGGAACGCGGTGACGAGCTCGCCGACGCCGGTCGTCTTGGCCTGCGCGAAGACGGCCGCCGCCTCGGCGAGGTAGTGCCGGGCCAGCCGCGGGTCGCGGTGGGCCTGCACCTGCGCGCCGAGCGCGAACGCGGCCGCGACCCGGCCGGCGAGGTTCGGCGACAACGGCGCACCCGCCGGAGCCGCGGGGAACACCGGCCGGTACTTGACGAAGTAGGCCGGGTCGCCGGGCTTGACGTCGAGGGCGTCGTCGTCCTGCGGGTTGCGCCAGACGTCGTGGTCGCCGAGGAAGCCGAACTCCTCGCTGCCGGTGCCGATGCCGACCTGGGCGTAGAGCGTCCTGGTTTTGCCGTCCCAGACCTTGTCGAGCCAGTCGAGGCCGAAGCGGACCTCCTCGGCCAGCACCGGATCGGGGTCCTCGCGCAGCACGAAACCCAGTTCGGCCAGCGAGTACGCGGTGTTGGAGGTGAACTTGACGAAGTCGCCGGCGTCGACCCAGCCGCCTTCGACGTCGACCGGGCCGCCCTGCGGCTTCAGGGGTTCGACGATCTCGTCGCCGCCTTCGCCGGCGAACTTGGGCTCGGCGTAGACGGTCGCCGTCCGGTCGGCCAGGTGCGACGGCCTGCGGTCGAGGCGGCCGGGGATGACGTCGTGGCCGTCGCGCTGGGCCTGGAAGAACTCGGTGGTCGCGCGCACGAGCGGGCGGAACAGCCGGCGCGCGGTGTCGATCCGGAACGGCGGCGACGTCGCGCCTGCCGCCTTGATCCGGTAGGTGCCCGGTCTCTCCAAAGTGGACAGGTCGAGGTCGAACACCGCCGGGTAGCGCGCGTTCCAGGCCCCGAGGCTCGCGCTCGTGCGGCCTTCGCGGACCGTGCGGCCGCGTTCGTCGACGACGGCGAACTTCCCGGGCGCGCCGCCGAGCAGGTACGCGTGCTTCGCCTCGCCCAGCGCGTAGCCGACCTGGTCGACGCGCACTTCGGCCGGCGTCGCGGCTTCGGCGGGGGACGCGGCGAGCGGGACGGCGAGCGCGGCCGCCGTCACGACGGGAAGCAGGCGCATGATCGGCCTCCACTTTGTTAGGAAAGTTTCCTATTTAGCGGAGAACGCTATCCGGCACGGCCGGGGGCGTCAATATGTCCGTTTCCGTGGCGGCGGCGGTGATGACCTAACGTGGGGAGATGACCGAACCGCTCGGCGCGCGGATCCGGCGGCTGCGCACCGGCCGCGGCTGGACCCAGCGCGAGCTGGCCGAGCCGGGCTACGACCGGGGCTTCCTGGCGAAGGTCGAGACCGGCAGCCGCCCGCCGTCGGAGGAGATGCTGGCCTACCTGGCGGGACGGCTCGGGCTGACCGTCGACGAGCTGCGGTTCGGCCGGCCGCCCGGCGTCGCCGACGAGCTGCGCGCGGCGCTGGACGAGGGCTACCGCGACCTGGAGCAGGGCCGGACCGCCACGGCGGAGGAGCGGTTCGCCGCCGTGGGCAAGGAGGCGGCGGGCTACCACCTCGGCGACGTCGAGTGCTACGCGCGGTTCTGCCAGGCCGAGGTGAAGTGGCAGCTCTTCGACGTCTCGGGGGCGCAGCGGGCGCTGGAGCACGCGGACGAGCTGGCCGGCTCGGCGCCGCCGTGGCTGCGGGCGATGATCGTGCACCGGTGGGCGGGCTGCCGGTTCCAGAGCGGCGACCCGGGCCCGGCGATCGCGCGGATCGAGGCCGAGCTGGCGGCCGGACCGGCCGACCCGGATGCCGAGTTGTGCCTGCTCACGGCGTTGATCCACCCGCTGATGGAGATGGGCGGCCTGCACCGGGCCCGTCGCGCGGCCGAGGACGGGCGGCGGCTGGCGCGGGCGGCGACGCGGCCGGACTTCGTCGCGCGCTTCCACCGGCAGGCGTCGCAGGTGTGGCAGGCGACGGGGCACGCGGACCGGGCCGACGAGGACCTGACCGAGGCGTGCCGGCTGTTCGCTTCGGTGGGGTTCGACCGGGACGCGGCCCGCTGCCGCTGGGCCCGCGGCTACCTGCTGCGGCGGCTGGGGCGGCTCGACGAGGCCCGCGCGGAGCTGACGGCGGCCCGCGACCAGCTGCGGGCGATCGGCGCGGAGGAGGGCTTCGCCGGGGCGACGCTCGAACTGGCCGAGGTCCGGCTCCGGCAGGGAGCGCCCGCCGAAGCCGCGTCGCTCGTCGCCGAAGTCCGGGAACTGCTGTCCCGCGACGTCGAGTCGCTGGGCGAGGCGACGAGCCTGCTGGGCCAGGTCGCCCGGGCGCGCGGCGACCTGGAGGCGGCGACCCGGCTGCTGCGCGAGGCCTTCGAGATCCAGACGGGGGCATCGCTGCACGGCGCGGCGGTGTCGACGGCCCTGCGGCTCGGCGACGCGCTCCGACAACGTGGTCATCTCGACGCGGCCGTCGAGGCGTACCGCCGCGGCCTCGACTCGGCGGCCGGCGCCGTGTAGCGGACCAGCGGGCCCGGTGGTCCGAACCAGCGCGCTTTCCTACGAAAGTCTGTGAATTGGTTCAGACCAGTCTGGCACCCCGCCGCGACCTGCGGTTTTGCTTGACTGCTGCCGATCACGGGCGCGGACCGCTGCTCCGTTCGGCCCATTGACCCCCTCAGGGGCGGAACCTTTACTCGGACGCGTCCGGCGCAATAACAGCAGTTATTCCGCGGGTCACACCCACCGGAAAGGCTCCCCATGAGATCCCCACGTGGGCTGGCGGCGATCGCCGGCCTGGTCCTCACCTTCGCGGTGCCGGCGATCCCGGCCGCCGCCGCTTCCGCACCTCCCGCCGCCACCCCGCCCGAGGCGCTCGCCGCCCGCGCCGCCGATCAGGCCGCCCTCAGCGGCGCCGACCGGCTCGCGAAGGGTGCCGGGGAGGCCTTCGTCCGCACCGGAGTCACCCCGGGTGGCGGCGGGCTCTACTTCGCCTCCTACGCACGCACGTACCACGGCCTGCCGGTGATCGGCGGGGACGCCGTGGTCGTCGCCGACGGCGCCGGGCGCGTCCGCGGCACCGAGGCCGCGCACACCGCGCCGATCACCGTCGGCACGCACGCCGCGCTGAACGCCGAGCAGGCCGCGAAGATCGCCGCAGCCAGAGTGTCCACAGTAGACAGGACTGAGACACCCAAGCTGGTCGTGCTGGCCGGGGACGCGCCGAAGCTCGCCTACGAAGTCGTCGTCGGCGGCCGCACGAACGGCAAGCCGACCCGCCTGCACGTTTTCGTCGACAGCGCCACGGGGAAGGTCCTCGACACGCGCGACGACGTCCGCGAAGCCGGCACCGGCAACTCCTACTACGCCGGGACGGTCTCCATCGACACCTCCGGCTCCGGCAGCTCGTACTCGATGACCGACCCCGGCCGCCGCGGGATCTCCTGCGGCCGCGAGGGCGGTTCGATCTTCACCAAGAGCACCAACACCTGGGGCACCGGCTCCGGCACCGACCTCGAAACGGCCTGCGTCGACACGCTCTACAGCGTGCAGACCGAGTGGAAGATGCTTTCCGAGTGGCTCGGCCGCAACGGCATCGACGGGGCGGGCGGCGGGTTCCGCGCGAGCGTCGGCCTCAACGACGTCAACGCCTACTGGGACGGCTCTTCGACGCACTTCGGGCACTCGCAGGACAACCGCCGCCAGGCGACGCCGATGGACGTCGTCGGGCACGAGTACGGCCACGCCATCTTCCAGACCACACCGGGCGGCGCCGGCTCGGGCAACGAGAACGGCGGGCTCAACGAGTCCACCGGCGACATCTTCGGCGCGCTGACCGAGTACTACGCCAACAACCCGAAGGACACCCCGGACTTCAGCGTCGGCGAGGGCGTCAACCTCGTCGGCCAGGGCCCGATCCGCTACATGGACAACCCGTCGAAGGTGGGCGACCCGAACTGCTACTCGGCGTCGATCCCGAGCACCGAGGTGCACGCCGCCGCGGGCCCGCAGAACCACTGGTTCTACCTCCTGTCCCAGGGCAGCGCGGCCAGCCCGACGTGCAACAACTCGACCGTCACCGGCGTCGGCATCCAGAAGGCGGGCAAGATCTTCTACAACGGCCTGCTGAAGAAGACGTCGTCGTGGAACCACCGCGCGGCCCGCAAGGCCACCCTGGAAGCCGCGATCGCGCTTTTCCCCGGTAGCTGCACCGAGTTCGCCAGCACCAAGGCCGCGTGGGACGCGGTGAGCGTGCCCGCGGTCAGCGGTGAGCCGACCTGCACCGGCCAGCCGCCGGCCGGCAACGACTACTCGCTGACGCTGTCGCCGACGTCGGCGTCCGTCCAACCCGGACAGACCGCGACCACCACGGTGACCACCCGGATCACCTCGGGCAACGCGCAGACCGTGCAGCTGGAGGCCACCGGCCTGCCCGAGGGCGCGAAGGCGACCTTCAGCCCGGCGAGCATCTCCTCCGGCGGCACCGCGACGCTGACCATCACCACCTCGGCGACCACGCCGGAGGGCACCAGCCAGGTGACGGTCGCCGGCGACGGCACCGACGCCGACCACACCGCGCAGTTCTCGCTCACCGTCGGCACCGGCACCCCGCCGACCGGCTGCGACGGGCTCGCCGAGTGGGACGCCGCCAAGGCCTACGTGCCGAACGACGTCGTCGGGCACAACGGTCACAAGTGGACGTCGCTGTGGTATTCGACCGGCGCCGAACCGGGCGCGCCCACCTCGTGGGCCGTCTGGAGCGACGGCGGCGCGTGCTGAGGCCTACCCTGGACGTCCACGGCGGAAAGGCACCCGGGTGAGCGAGAGCGTCGGCGAACGCCTGCGTGAGCTGCGCACCGAACGCGGCCTCACGCAGCGCGAGCTCGCCGGGCCGCAGTACTCCGCGGCGTACGTGTCGTCGGTCGAAACCGGCGCGCGGACGCCGTCGGGGGACGCCCTGCGGTTCTTCGCCCAGCAGCTCGGCATCGATCCCGACGAGCTGCTGGGCGGCCGCTCCCCGCGGGAGCTGATCGAGCTCGACCTCGAGCTGATCGAGACGGCGGAACGGTTCCTGGCCGGCGACGCCCGGCGCGCGACCCCGCGGATGCAGCGGATCCGGCGCCGGGCCGAGCGCCTGGACCGGCCGCGGCAGGCGGGGATCGCGCTGCTGTGGCTGGCCGGGTACTCGACCGGCGACGTCCGCACGAAGTACGTCTCGGACGCCGAGACGGCTCTCTCGGGCGAGCCGCCGCCGGTGCGGGCGATGGTCGTGCCGCTGCGCGCGGCGGTGCTGACCGCATGGGGCGAAGTGCAGTATTCGGTGCACCTGCTGGAAACCTGCCACGCCGAGCTGCTGCGCGACGGCTACCCGCAGCCGTCGATGCTGCTGACGCTGCGGGCCTGCCTGGCCGAGCGGCACCTGCGCCAGGGCGACCTCGAGCGGGCGGCCGAGTACGCGGAATCGGCGTTGCGGCTCACCCGGGGCAGCCCGGCGGTGCTCGCGGAACTCACCCGCAGCCACGTCGAGGTGTGCCGCAGCCACCTCGCGGCGGACCGGTTCGCCGACGCCGCCGCGTCGGTCGCCGCGGCCTACGACCTGATGCAGGAACGGGCCCTGCACCCGGCGATGGCCTACTGCCTGCTGGCGAGGGCCCGGGTCCGCGGCCGGGCGGGTGACGCCGAAGGCGCGCTGGCCGACCTGGCCGCGGCGCGCGAGACGGCGTGGCCGGACGACGTTCCGGCGATCACGGTCGAGCTCGCCGGGGAGTACCTCGCGGCGGGCCGGCTGGAGACGGCGGCGGCGCTGCTCGACCAGATCCGCCCGGCCGTCGTGGCGGGCACGCCGCTGGCCGCCGAACTGCGGCTGCAGCTCGGGTCGCTGGCCAAGGCCCGCGGCGACGCCCGCCGCGCGGCCGAGGACCTGCGGGCCGCCGTCGACCTGGCCACCGGCCTGGGCGCGCGTGGGGTGCTCGTGCGCGCGCTGCGGCCGTTGAGCGAGCTGCTCGGCGAGACCGGGAAGCAGGCGGAGGCGGCTGACGTGCTGCGGAACGGCCTGCTCGCGCTGGGTGCGGAGGACGGGTAACCGTTTTCTGAGCAGTACTAACGAATCCCGGTGATCGAGATCGACCGGCGTTCGGATGGTGTCGCCGACAATCCCTACGAAAGTCGTTCCGACGCGGAACGCGGCGAGAATGCCCTGCTGCAGCGGGGTTTGTACGAATTGATCCGAGAATCCCGAACGTTCCGTTGGTCCGTTCGGCGCATTGACGCCCAGATCGGCTGATCCTTTACTCGGATGCGTCCGGACGCATACCTGCTGTTAGCACGCCGGACACGTCCCCCTCATTCCCCTTACCGGACCTCGATTCTGCCTTCATGGAAGGAAGACCTCGATGACCCATCGTGGGTTCAGCACGGGCTTGGCGGCTGCCGCCGGGCTCGCCATGACGCTCGCGTTACCGGTGACCCCGGCGAGCGCAGCGCCCCAAGCACAGCCCGCCGCCCCGGAAGCGGCCGCCGCCCGCGCCGCCGACCAGGCGGCCGCCAGCGGTCTCGACGCCCTGCGCCGCGGCGCGGGCGAATCGTTCCAGCGCATCGGCCTCACCCCCGGTGGCGCCGGCCTCTTCTACGGCGCCTACCAGCGCACCTACCAGGGCCTGCGGGTCGTGGGCGGGGACGCGGTCGTCGTCGCCGACGGTGCCGGGCGCGTCCGCGGCACCAGCGCCGCGGAGACCGCGCCGATCAGCGTCGGGACGCAGGCGCTGGTCGACGCGGCCAAGGCCGCCGCCACCGCGCGCGCTCAACTGCCCACTGTGGACAGTGTGAGCACGCCGGAGAAGGTGGTGCTGGCCGGGGCGAGCCCCAAGCTGGCCTACGAGGTCGTCGTCGCCGGGCGCACCGCCACGGCGCCGAGCAACCTGCACGTGTTCGTCGACGCGGCCACCGGCGCGGTCCTCGACAAGCGGGACGACGTCCGCACGTTCGACTCCGGCGTGAAGCGGCAGGCCCAGCCCGCCACGGTGAACGTGGCCGGTACCGGCAACAGCTACTACGTCGGCAACGTCTCCATCGACACGACGCAGTCCGGCAGCACGTACACCATGCGCGACCCCGCCCGCACCAACCTGAGCTGCGGCCGCGAAGGCGGTTCCGTCTACAGCGGCCCGGACAACAACTGGGGCAACGGCTCCGGCACCGACCTGGAAACCGCCTGCGTCGACACGCTGTTCGGCTCCCAGACCGAGTGGAAGATGCTAGGCGACTGGCTGGGCCGCAACGGCATCAACGGCAACGGCGGCGGCTACCCGGCCTCGGTCGGCCTCTCCGACGTCAACGCCTACTGGAACGGTTCGTCGACGCACTTCGGCCACTCGCAGGACAACCAGCGCCAGGCCACCTCGATCGACGTCGTCGCCCACGAGTACGGGCACGCCATCTTCCAGACCACCCCGGGTGGCGCGGGTTCCGGCAACGAGAACGGCGGCCTCAACGAGTCCACCGGTGACATCTTCGGCGCGCTGACCGAGGCGTACGCCAACAACGCGAAGGACACCCCGGACTACGAGGTCGGCGAGGGCGTCAACCTGGTCGGCCAGGGCCCGATCCGCTACATGTACCAGCCGTCGAAGGCCGGCGACCCGAACTGCTACTCGTCGTCGATCCCGAGCACCGAGGTGCACGCGGCGGCCGGCCCGCAGAACCACTGGTTCTACCTGCTGGCCGAGGGCTCGAACCCGGGTGGCGGCAAGCCCGCCAGCCCGACCTGCAACAGCTCGACCGTGACCGGCATCGGCATCCAGAAGGCCGGCAAGATCTTCTACAACGGCCTGCTGAAGAAGACCTCGTCGTGGAACCACAAGGCCGCCCGCAAGGCGACCCTCGAAGCCGCGATCGCGCTCTTCCCCGGCAGCTGCGCCGAGTACAACGCGACCAAGGCCGCGTGGGACGCCGTCTCCGTCACCACGGCGACCGGTGAGCCGACCTCGTGCAGCGGCGGCGGGCCGGACTTCTCGGTCGCGCTGAACCCGGCTTCGGGTTCCGTGCAGCCGGGCGCCTCGGCGACCACGACGATCAGCACCGCGATCACCTCCGGCGCGGCGCAGTCGATCACGCTGTCCGCCTCGGGCCTGCCCGCCGGCGCGACCGCCACGTTCAACCCGGCCACCATTCAGTCCGGTGGCTCCTCGACGCTGACCATCGCGACGTCCGCGTCGACCCCGACCGGCAGCTACCCCGTCACCATCACCGCCGACGGGGCCAGCACCGACCACACCGCGACGTACACGCTGTCCGTCGGCACCACCGGCTCGTGCGCCGCGGTGACCAACTCGACCCGCCTGAACATCCCGGACTACCCGGCGAGCGCGGTCAACAGCACCAACACCGTCTCCGGCTGTGCCCGCAACGCCTCGGGCACCACGAAGGTCGAGGTGCACATCGTCCACACCTACCGCGGTGACCTGGTCCTCGACCTCGTCGCCCCCGACGGCACGGCGTACCGGCTGAAGAACTCCAGCAGCGACTCCGCCGACAACATCGACACCACCTACACCGTCAACGCCTCCTCCGAGGCCGCCAACGGCAACTGGCAGCTCCGCATCCGCGACGTCGGCCCGGCCGACACCGGTTACCTGTCCTCCTGGACGCTGACCGTCTGACCCACCCCCGGGGCGGCACTTTCACGTGAAAGTGCCGCCCCGGTTTCTTTCTCCCCACCCCCACCGAAGGAATTCACCGCCATGAAGTGGAAGACACGACTCGGCGCCGGGGTCACCGCCCTGGCCGCCGTGCTGGGCGTCATATCCGTGCCGGCGGCCACCGCCGCGCCCGCCACGGCGCTCGCCGCGCCGGACATCTCGCTCGCCAACGTCAAGGCCCACCTCAACCAGCTGCAGACCATCGCCAACAACAACGGCGGCACGCGCTCGCCGCGCGGCGGCGGGTACGCGGCCTCGGTGTCCTATGTGGAAAACCTGCTGAAGAACGCCGGCTACACGACGACCCGGCAGACCTGCACCAGCTGCATCGGCCAGTCGCAGAACCTGATCGCCGAGTGGCCGCAGGGCGACGCGAGCCAGGTCATCATGCTCGGCGCGCACCTCGACAGCGTGAGCGCCGGCCCCGGCATCAACGACAACGGCTCGGGCAGCGCGTCGATCCTCGAGGTCGCGCTGACGCTGGCCCGCACGAACCCGGCGATGGCCAAGCGCGTCCGGTTCGGCTGGTGGGCCGACGAGGAGTCCGGCCTGGTCGGCTCCAAGTACTACGTCAACAACCTGCCGAGCACCGAGCGCACGAAGATCAAGACCTACCTCAACTTCGACATGATCGGCTCGAAGAACTGGGGCTACTTCGTCTACGACGACGTCGCTTCGATCAAGGCGGTCTTCGACGAGTACTTCACCTCCATCGGCATCCCGACCGAGGGCGACAGCGAAGGCGACGGCCGGTCCGACCACGCGTCGTTCAAGAGCGCGGGCATCCCGGTCGGCGGCCTGGCCACCGGCGCCGGTGACATCAAGAGCTCGGCGCAGGCGCAGAAGTGGGGCGGCACGGCGAACTCGCCGTTCGACAACTGCTACCACCGCGCCTGCGACACGATCTCCAACATCCCGGACGCGCCGCTGGAGAAGAACAGCGACGCCATCGCCTACGCGCTGTGGAAGCTGGCCGTCGGCACGCCGCAGGGCAACGACTTCTCCGTGTCGCTGAACCCGACATCCGGGACCGTCCAACCGGGACAGTCGCTGCAGGTCGCCGTCAGCACCGCGACGACGTCCGGCTCAGCGCAGTCGATCGCGCTGTCCGCCTCGGGCCTGCCCGCGGGCGCGACGGCGTCGTTCAGCCCGGCCACCGTGCAGTCCGGCGGTTCCTCGACGCTGACCATCACGACGTCCGCGTCGACCCCGACCGGCACCTTCCCGGTCACGGTGACCGCGGACGGCGCGAACGCCGACCACACGGCGACGTTCTCGCTCGGCGTCGGCAGCTCGGCGTGCGCGCCGGTGACCAACTCGACCCGCCTGAACATCCCGGACTACCCGGCGAGCGCGGTCAACAGCACCGCGACCGTGGCCGGCTGCGCCCGCAACGCGTCCGGCACCACGAAGGTCGAGGTGCACATCACCCACACCTACCGCGGTGACCTGGTCCTCGACCTCGTCGCCCCCGACGGCACCGCCTACCGGCTGAAGAACTCCAGCAGCGACTCCGCCGACAACATCGACACCACCTACACCGTCAACGCCTCCTCCGAGGCCGCCAACGGCAACTGGCAGCTCCGCATCCGCGACGTCGGCCCGGCCGACACCGGTTACCTGTCCTCCTGGACGCTGACCGTCTGACCGGCCGCTCGGGGGCGCCCGGTTGCCGGGCGCCCCCGAGTTGTCTAGACCACCCGTTCGTAGGTAGTCACCGGTTCCCCATGGCGCTTATGTTGGGCGGACACGCCGCGTTCGCCCCTCAACGACGATGGGAGCCGGTATGTCCGGTCGCTTGTGCGCAACCCTGCTGGCCACGGTGCTGGCCCTGTTCGTCCCGGTCCCCGCGCAGGGGGCGGTGCAGGCGGACACGTGCGCGGTGAAGTCGCGGCCCGCCGGCAAGGTCCTCCAGGGCTACTGGGAGAACTGGGACGGCGCCGCGAACGGCGTCCACCCCGGCATGGGCTGGATCCCGATCACCGACAGCAGGATGGCCCAGCACGGCTACAACGTCGTCAACGCCGCCTTCCCGGTGATCCGGTCCGACGGGACCGTGTTGTGGGAGAACGGGATGGACGCCGGCGTGAAGGTGTCGACGCCCGCCGAGATGTGCGCGGCGAAGGCCGCGGGCGCGACGATCCTGCTGTCCATCGGCGGCGCGGCCGCCGGGATCGACCTCTCGTCGTCGGCGGTGGCCGACCGGTTCGTCGCCACGGTCGTGCCCATTCTGAAGCAGTACAACTTCGACGGGATCGACATCGACATCGAGACCGGGCTGACGAACAGCGGCAACATCAAGACGCTCTCGGCGTCACAGAGCAACCTGATCCGGATCATCGACGGCGTGCTCGCGCAGATGCCGTCGAACTTCGGCCTCACGATGGCGCCGGAGACCGCGTACGTGACCGGCGGCAGCGTCGCCTACGGCTCGATCTGGGGCGCGTACCTGCCGATCATCAAGAAGTACGCGGACAACGGCCGGCTGTGGTGGCTGAACATGCAGTACTACAACGGCTCGATGTACGGCTGCTCCGGCGACTCGTACCAGGCCGGAACCGTGCAGGGCTTCACCGTGCAGACGCAGTGCCTGAACAACGGCCTGGTCGTGCAGGGCACGACGATCCGGGTGCCCTACGACAAGCAGGTCCCCGGCCTCCCCGCCCAGCCGGGCGCGGGCGGCGGGTACATGTCGCCGAGCCTGGTTTCCCAGGCGTGGCGCTCGGTTCCGGGCCTCAAGGGCCTGATGGACTGGTCGATCAACTGGGACGGCTCGAAGGGCTGGACGTTCGGCAACAACGTCAAGGCGCTTCAGGGCCGCTGAGACCTCGCCAGCTCGGAACGGACGAGCTCGAGGAGCCGGCCCAGCCAGTTGGCGCCGCTCGAGCTCCAGTACTTCGAAGCCCAGTCGCTGTAGAGCAGCCGGGCGTCACCCGTGCCCAGCAACGTCTCCGCCATCGCCGGGTGGCGCTCGAACTTGTTCCGCAGCAACGCGGCCATCACGCCCAGCCGGGCCGCCGGCCAGCCCGCCCGCCGGGGCGCTTCCACGCCGAGGCTCCGGGCGTCGAGGCCCCGGAAGGCGGCGGCGATCCGGTCGTGCCAACCGGCGTCGTCGGTGGACAGCGCCCAGTAGGCGTGCATGACGCTCGCGTACTCCCGGCCGTCGTGGGTCACCGCTGCCGGGTAGTCGGCCTGCAGGACCTCCAGGCCCGCCGGCTCGGGCCAGCCGCTCGGGTAGACGGTACCGCCCACGACCAGCGGGACGGTCGCCTCCGGGCCGTCCGCCACCCGCCGCGCCTGTTCTCCGGCGACCCCGGCCTCGCTCCGGCGGAGGTAGCCGAGCGCCCACTCCCGGAGCTCCGGGGTCACCGTGAGGGTCTGGCCCTCGTTCCGGGCCGGGATCGTCTCGCCCACCTCGGCGAGCAGGATCCGCACCGGGACGTCGTTGTGGTCCATGTCGCCGAGCATGAAGATCCGGCGGTGCTCGGGCACCGCGTGGTACGCCGCGCGGACGAGCTCGAGGCGGGCCGCGGTCGGATCCGCGGCATACGCCACCAGCGTGTCCCGGCAGCGCCCGGAGGAGTCCGGCCGGTCGTTCAGCCTGTCGACCTCGTCGGCGAGCTCGCCGATCAGCAGCTCCGGAGTCAGCCACGACTCCAGTGCCGGCACGGTTCCCTTCGCCGTGCCGGTGATGATGAGCGGGACGCCCTCAGGCGGGGTCAGGGTCAGCGTGCCGTCGTCGAACGCGGCGCGGAGACCGGCGAAATCGGTTGTCTCGTAGCCCCAGAGGACGGCGCCGTCCGCGAAGACGCCGAGCGTGTCGAGCGTGTAGTAGTCGTTGTTGCGAAAGAAGACGAGGCGTTGCCGCCCCTCGACGACGTCACCGCCGGCCACGCGCGACGTCGGGGTGCTGTCCGGCATGCCGGCGAGCCTAGCGGCGCTCAGGAGGTTCCTGTCGGGATCGGGTCGTCGTACTCGCCCGGGGGGCCGGTGTATTCGCGGCCACCGTCCGGGAACGGCCACGGGTTCGGCACGCAGCCGTGCAGGCCGAGCGTCTGCTGCTCCATCACCGGCGCGCGCTTGCCCGGCCCCGGGCACAGCTCGTGGCCCTGCCCCAGCCGGTGGCCGGTCTCGTGGGTGACCATGTACTGCCGGTAGACCTCGAGCGGCGCCCCGTAGTTCGGCACGGCGTTGGCCCAGCGGGCCACGTTGAGCACGACGTTGCTGCCGTTGCGGCAGGAGGTGTAGCTGTCGGGCGTGCCGCCGCAGAGCCGGTCGCGGCTGGACGGCGTGGCCAGGTAGAGGGTGAAGTCGGCGCTGTCGGCCGGGCCGACCTGCTGCAGCCGCCACTGCCCGCCGGCGGTCCAGCCGCGCGGGTCGCCGAGGATGGTGCGGATGTCCTTGGCGAACTCGGCGGGCCCGACGCCGTCGATGTCGGTCTCGATGGCGATCCGGTAGCGCATCAGCCGGCCCGACTTCCCGGCGACCTCGTCGCTGCCGGGGGTGAACATCCACTGGCCGGAGCCGGTCCGCGGGAAGGTGATGGCGGCCTCGACGGGCGCGCTCTGCGTCACCGGCTCGCGCTCGGCGGGCGGCGGCGGGATCGAGGTGGCCTCCCCGATCGCGGTGATGACCGGCCCGGCCGCGGGCGCGGCGACCGGCTGTCTTTCCCCGCCGCAGCCGCTCACCGCCAGGGCGAGCGCGGCCACGGCCGCGGCCCGTCTCGCGGTTTTCGGCATGGGTCCTCCCGGGGTGCGCGGCTTCAGAAGGACATACGGGCCGCGGCCGGGAAAAGTTGCGATGACCTGCGGTGGCGGAGCGTCACCGCAGCTCAGCGCATACAGGTGTGACGACCACCACAGCGCCCCAATGTGGCGTTCGGTGCATCCAACGCACCCAATGTGGCGTTCGGTGCGTCCAACGCAACCAACGCCACATTGGGGCGCTTGGGGCTCAGCCCAGGAACTTGCGCAGCACCTCGGTGACCTGGCGGATCTCCGCCGTCCGGACGTTCTCCTGCTGCGTGTGCGCCAACGTCGGGTTGCCCGGGCCGAAGTTCACCGCCGGCATGCCCCGGGCCGCGAAGCGCGCCACGTCCGTCCAGCCCAGCTTCGCCGCCGCGCGGCCGCCCGCCGCCGCCACCAGCTCTGCCGCCGCCGGGGCCGACAGGCCGGGGAGCGCGGCCGGCGACATGTCCACAACGGACAGTTCGAAACCGTCGAAGACCTCGCGCAGGTGCTGTTCGGCCGCCGCCGGGTCGCGGTCCGGCGCGAAGCGGTGGTTGACCCTCAGCACCGCTTCGTCCGGGACAACGTTGCCCGCGACCCCGCCGCCGATCGAAATCGCCTGAAGTCCCTCGCGGTAGGTCAGCCCGTCGATGTCGACGATCCGCGGGGTGTACTCCTTCAACCGCCGCAGCGGCTCGGCCAGCGCGTGGATCGCGTTCTCGCCCATCCACGCCCGCGCGGTGTGCGCCCGCTTGCCCGAAAACCGCAGCTCGACGCGCATGGTGCCCTGGCAGCCTGCCTCGATCACGCCGTTCGACGGCTCGCCGACGATCGCCAGGTCGCCGGCCAGCCACTCCGGCAGCTCGCGTTCGATCCGGCCGAGGCCGTTCTTGACCGCTTCGACCTCTTCGTTGTCGTAGAACACGAACGTGACGTCGTGCTTCGGCGACGGCAGCGTGGCCGCCAGGTGCAGGAAGACCGCGTCGCCGCCCTTCATGTCGACCGTGCCGAGGCCGTGCAGGACCTCCTCGTCACCGGTGCCTTCGCGCCGCGAGGGGAAGTTGCCGTTCTCCGGCACGGTGTCCAGGTGCCCGGCGAGCACCACCCGCGACTCGCGGCCGAGGTTCGTCCGGGCGAGGACGGCGTCGCCGTTGCGGACGACCTCCAGGTGCGGCGCCTGTGTGCGCAGCGCGTCCTGCACCGCGGTGGCGATCTCCGCCTCGGCGCCGGACACGCTGAAGATGTCCACCAGCGCTGCGGTCAGGTCCACGGGGTCGGCGTGCAGGTCGAGGCTCATGGCCCGCACGCTACCGTGAGGGTGTGCTGAAGTTCCCGGTCGCCGTGGGCGGCGCGTTGCTGGTCCTGGTCCTGTCGGGCTGCGGGAACGAGGCCGGGCCCACGCCCCCGCGCCGGGGCGGCGAGCCCGGTCCGGACGCGCTGCCGACGAAGCTGACCGCGCTGACCGTCGACCAGTGCTACGCGAGCCCGCGCACCCAGCTGCCGAAGGGCTGTGAGAAGTACGTCACGGAGGTCGCCAACGTGCCGGGCGCGGCCCGCAAGCGCGCCGACGACCGCGACCCGCAGCTGGTCGCCGAGGCGGCCAAGCTCGACCAGGCCGTCGGGGAGTTCCGGAGCGCGGGCTGCACGACCGTGCCGGCCGCGGGCGGTCCCTGCTCGCAGGCGCTCGTCGACATCGCCGCGGCCCTTTCGGGCCTGAAGAAGCAGGTAGACGCGCGGCCCACGAGTGGTTGACCGCCGTCACTCGGCTACGGTGAGGGCCGTGAGCGAGCAGAGCCCGAACCCCGAAACGACCGGCGCCAGCGGCGTCGGGCTGGCCACCGTCACGACCGACGGGACGGTCCTCGACACCTGGTACCCGCACCCGAAGCTGATCGAGAACGACGCTGCCGGTGCCAAAGGCACCGAACGCCTCGGCGTCGACGAGGCGAAGGAGCTCCTCGGCGAAGCCGCCGCGGCGCTGCTCGGCCCGGACACCGACCGCGGGGTCGAGGTCGTCGCCGTGCGCACCACGATCGGCAGGCTGGCCGACGCGCCCGCCGACACCCACGACATCTACCTGCGCCTGCACCTGCTCTCGCACCGGCTGGTCCGCCCGCACGGCCAGAGCCTCGACGGCATCTTCGGCCTGCTGGCCAACGTCGTGTGGACCAACCACGGCCCGTGCCCGGTCGAGGGCTTCGAGACGACCCGGCTGCGGCTGCGCTCGCGCGGCCCGGTCACCGTCTACAGCGTCGACAAGTTCCCGCGGATGGTCGACTACGTCATGCCGTCCGGCGTCCGGATCGGTGACGCCGACCGTGTCCGGCTCGGCGCGCACCTGGCGACCGGCACGACCGTGATGCACGAGGGCTTCGTCAACTTCAACGCCGGCACGCTCGGCGCGTCGATGGTCGAGGGCCGGATCTCGGCGGGCGTGGTCGTCGGCGACGGCTCGGACGTCGGCGGCGGCGCGTCGATCATGGGCACGCTTTCCGGCGGCGGCAAGGAAACGATCTCCCTTGGCGAGCGCTGCCTGATCGGCGCGAACGGCGGCGTCGGCATCTCGCTGGGCGACGACACGGTCGTCGAGGCGGGCCTGTACGTGACGGCGGGCACGAAGGTCGTCGTCGAGGGCAAGGTCGTCAAGGCCCGCGAGCTCAACGGCATTTCGGGCGCGGTGTTCCGCCGCAACTCGGCGACCGGCGCGGTCGAGGTCGTGGCCCGGACCGGCTCGGGTGTCGAGCTGAATGCGGCGCTGCACGCCAACGACTGAGTGCGTTCGGTCACTTACCATTCAGAGGTGACCACCGAATCGCTGCGTCGCACGCCGGCCGAGCTGGGGCTGCCGGACGCGCCCGTGGAAGCGCGTCCGGCCGACCCGGCGGTCCACCACGTGCGGGCCAAGCTCGACCGTGAGATCCGCGCGCTGCTGGCGCACGAACCCGGCACGCGCTCGGGCGCGGATCCCGAAGACCTGCACCAGATGCGGGTCGCGCTCCGGCGCATGCGCAGCGTGCTGAAGCTGTCCGGCAAGCTGGTCGGCGACGGCGCGGAACCGGTGCGCGCGGAGCTGGGCTGGCTCGGCCAGTCCCTCGGCGAGGTCCGCGACTACGACGTGCTGATCGGGCACCTGCGCGAGGTGATCGCGGACTTCGAGGTCCGCGACCAGGCGCCCGGCCGCCGGCTGGTGTCGGTGTTCGTCAGCGAGCGGGCCAACGCGAAGCGGCGCCTGACGCGGGCGCTGTCGAGCGCCCGGTACTCGACGTTGCTGCGCGAGGTGAGCCTGCTGACGCGGGCGTCCGCCGAGGTGGCCGACGAGCCGCACGACCTGATCACCGGTCTGGCGAAGCCGCACCGCAAGCTGGCGAAGGCGGTTCGCGCGCTGCCCGCGGATCCGCCGGACGACGACCTGCACGCGCTGCGCATCCACGGCAAGAAGCTGCGGTACGCGGCGGAGCTGGCCCAGACGTCGGCGAAGAAGAAGCAGGCGGCGAAGATCAAGACGCTGCTGAAGGCGACGAAGGACTTCCAGACGGTGCTGGGTGACCACCAGGACGCGGTGCTCGCGGCCGAGCGGCTGCGCACGGTCCTGGAGTCGGCGGACGGCCCGATGGGGTTCGTGGCCGGCCGCATCGCCGAGCGCGAGCTGGCCCGCCGGGCGGCGGCCCGCGCGGTCTGGCGCGACTCCTGGGCGGCGGTCGACACCGCGGCTCGAGCCCTGCACGCCTGACCAGCCCCCGCCGAACGTCATGAACGACTCTTTCAGTGCGTCGGACGTACTGAAAGAGTCGTTCATGACGTCGGCCGGCCCTCAGGAGATCGACCAGACGTAGTTGTCCGGCCGGATGAGCACCCGGCGGCCGTCGGTGGCCTCGTAAGCCGCGTACGCGTGGCCGCCCTCGTCGACCAGGTCCGTTCCGGTCGCGACGCTTCCCGTCGGCAGGATCCGGTACCCCGAAGTCGCGCCGTCGCCGAACACCAGCTCCGTCGCGTGCGGGCCGCGGAACAGCTCGAACAGGCGCACCCGCTTGCCGTTCGCGTCCACCAGCGGCGCGTCCGGTGCCCGGTCCCCCGGCCGCAGCGCGCCCGTCCCCGCCGGGGACAGCGGGCCGCCGCGGTAAGTGATGTCCAGCTGCTGCGTGTCCTCGCCCCGCCGGTGGGCGTCTTCGTCACCGTCGACGTACTTCTGCAGCAGGTCCGCCGAGACCCCCAGCACCCGGGCCGCGACCGCGCGCCGCTCGATTTCGTAGCTGTCCAGCAGCTCCGGTGACCCGTCCGCGAGCTTCCAGCCCAGGTTGTAGCCGTCCTGGACCCCGGTGTTCAGGCCCTGCCCGCCGGTCGGCGGGTGGACGTGCGCCGCGTCGCCGGCCAGGAACACGCGGCCGTCGCGGAAGCGGGCCGCCAGCCGGACGTTCGGCCGCCACACCGTCGACCAGGCCAGGTCGGACAGCACCACCGTCCCGCCCGAAAGCGCGTCGAGCCGGGCCTGGACCGCGGGCAACGCCGTCTCGACGTCGGTCTCGCCCTCGCCGAGCGGCGCGCCGAACTGGAAGTGCGGGGTGCCCGGCAGCGGGCTGAACATCATGCCGCTCATCGGCTCGTCCGGCGTCGCGAACCAGTGGCCGTGGTTCCGGTCCAATCCCGAGGCCACGACGTCGCCGAGCAGCATCCGGATCGACTCGTCGGTCGTGCCCTCGAACGCGATCCCCAGCGTCTTGCGCACGAAGCTCTTGCCGCCGTCGGCGCCGACCAGGTACTCCGCGCGGACCGTTTCGCCCGTGCTCAGCGTCGCCGTGACACCGTCGGCGTCCTGCTCGAAGCCGGTCAGCGCGGTGTTCAGCTCGACGCGCACGCCGAACTCGGCCAGCCGGTCGCGCAGGATGCCCTCGGTCTGCGACTGGCCGAGGAACCAGCCGGTCGGGTACGGCTTCGACGGCGTCGGCTCGACCGGGTCGAACATCATCCGCTCGCCGACCACCTCGCCGCCGAGGTGGATCTTCATCGGCACCGGGGCCATGCCCGCGGCCAGCACCGCGTCCAGCACGCCCAGGTCCTCGAACACCTCCAGCGTGCGCGGCTGCATCCCGTCGCCGCGCGAGCCGGCGAAGTACGTCTCGGCCTTGTCGATGATCCGCACGGCGACGTCGCGCCGCGCCAGCTCGATGGCCAGCGTCAGCCCGGTCGGTCCCGCTCCCGCGATCAACACCCGTGTGTCCATGTCACCCTCCCAGTGAATTTCGATTCAGTGAATCTGGATTCAGCATGACGCTGCTAGCGTCCCGTGTCAAGGAGGTGGCGGTGAACCGCAAGGAGAAGGCCGCGGAGACCGAGGCCGCGCTCAAGGCCGCGGCCAAGCGCGTCTTCGCCCGCAAGGGCTACCTGAACACGAAGATCACCGACATCACCGCCGAGGCGGGCCGGGCCGCGGGGTCGTTCTACAACCACTTCGCGGGCAAGGAAGAGCTCCTTGAGGCGCTCATGGCCGACATCGCGGCGTCAGGCGACGAGAGCGCCGACAGCGAAGACCACCTGGCCGACTTCAGCGACCCGGCGGCCGTGCGCTGGCACGTCAAGCAGTACTGGGACTTCTACCGGGACAACGCCGCGACCATGCTGGCCCTGCGCCAGGCAGCGATGGTCAGCGAGTCGTTCGCGCGCACGGTGGCGCGCTTCGGCGCGTCCCAGGCGGCCGACCTCGACGACCACCTCGCGCACATCACGCGCGCCGGCCTGCGGCTGCCGGCCGACCCGGACCGCTGCGGCATGCTGATCTACCACCTCGTCGACTCGTTCGCGGCGACGTGGCTGCACGGCGCGGCCCCGGCCGGGACCGCGCCGACCGACGAAGAAGCCGTCGAGATGCTGACGCGGTTCGTCTACCGGGGCCTCACCGGCCGCGACTACTGAGTGAGCCGCTCCACCGCGGCGTCGACGCGCTCGTCCGTCGCGGTCAGCGCGACGCGGACGTGCTTGCCGCCCTTCGGGCCGTAGAACGTCCCGGGCGCGACCAGGATGCCGCGCTCGGCCAGCCACCGGACGGTCGCGGCCGAGTCCTCGTCGCGGGTGGCCCAGAGGTAGAGGCCCGCTTCGGAGTGGTCGATGTGGAAGCCGTTGTCCAGCAAGGCCTTGCGCAGGACGAGCCGGCGGCGCGCGTAGCGCTCGCGCTGCACTTCCAGTGCCTCGTCGTCGGCCAGTGCGGCGACCATGGCCTCCTGGACCGGGCGCGGCACGATCATGCCCGCGTGCTTGCGCACTTCCAGCAGCTGCTTGACCAGGCGCGGGTCACCGGTCAGGAACCCGGCGCGGTAGCTGGCCAGGTTCGCCGACTTCGACAGCGAGTGCACCGCGATCAGCCCGTCGGTCCGGCCGTCGCAGACGTCCGGGTGAAGTACCGACCGCGGGTCGGACTCCCAGCCGAGCGCCAGGTAGCACTCGTCGGAAACCACGACGACGTCGCGCTCGCGCGCCCACTCGACGACCTTGCGCAGGTGCTCGACCGGCAGCACCTGGCCGGTCGGGTTGGACGGCGAGTTCAGCCAGATCATCGCCGGCTTCTGCGGGCCGAGCGCGACCGTGCTGTCGGCACGCAGGATCGAGGCGCCCGCCAGCAGCACGCCGACCTCGTACGTCGGGTACGCCAGCTCCGGGATGACGACGAGGTCGCCGGGGCCGAAGCCGAGCAGCCGCGGCAGCCAGGCCACGGCCTCCTTGGACCCGATCGTCGGCAGCACGGCGTCCGGCTCGATGCCGTCGACGCCGTGCCGCCGCGAAAGCGCGCCGCGCGCGGCTTCCCGCAGGGCCGGGATGCCGTGGGTGGTCGGGTACCCGGGGATCTCCGAGACCGACGCGAGCGCCTCGCGGATGCGGTCCGGGACCGGGTCGACCGGCGTGCCGATGGAGAGGTCGACGACCCCACCGGGATGCGCCTGCGCCGTGGCCTTGACCTCGGCGAGCGAATCCCAGGGGAAGTCGGGCAGCGCGATCCGGTTCATTCGCCCTGCGGGGGCAGCGCCTTGACGAAGGCCGGGTCGTGCGCGGTCTTGCCCACCTTGGACGCGCCGCCGGGCGAGCCCAGCTCGTCGAAGAAGTCGACGTTGGCCTTGGTGTAGTCCGACCAGTTGTCCGGGACGTCGTCCTCGTAGTAGATCGCCTCGACCGGGCAGACCGGCTCGCAGGCGCCGCAGTCGACGCACTCGTCCGGGTGGATGTACAGCATCCGCTCGCCCTCGTAGATGCAGTCCACGGGGCACTCGTCGATACACGCCTTGTCGAGCACGTCGACGCAGGGCTCGGCGATCACGTAGGTCACTGCGCACTCCTGCTTATCTCTGCAAAGACAGTCTCTGCAAACAGCCAGTCCGTGCCGACATTACGCGGCGTCGGCACCCGTTCGGTTGGTGAGGCAAGCCTTAGCCATACTCCGGGTATGGGACTCACCTCTCCCGGCGGCGCGGGGGCGGGGTGGCCCGGGCGTCGCCGGTGATGACGAAGCGCGGCTTGGGGGCCTCGCCCGCGTCACTTTCGGTCTTCTTCTCCCCCACAGCTCGGTTGAACCCTTCGGCGATCTCGTCGACGAGCTTCTCGTTGTGCCGCTCGTCCTTGCGCTGGATACCCACGCCTCACCTCCTGCGGAAATCCGCTCCCGCGGCGTTCACCGTCTCCGTCACAATCTAGCGGTGAACGCCCGCGAGACGCTCGAAATCACCTGCAGCAAAGCATGGCCGCCCCTGGTCGAGGATCCCTTGGGTGAGTGGCACCTGCGCTGGGCGGACGGCTTCACCGGGCGTGCCAACAGCGCACTGGCCGTGGGCGACCCCGGCCGCCCGCTCCCCGAGGCCCTGCGAGCGGTGTGTGATTTCGCCCACGATCGGGGGATCGCCCCGATGGTGCAGGTCGTCCGGGACAGCCCGAACGAGCACGCCATCCGCGACTCCGGGTGGGTCCAGGCCACCGGGCACGGCGCCGGCCACGAGGTCATCGTCCTCACAAGGCGGCACTTTCACGTGAAAGTGCCGCCCCCAAGTGGGCACTTTCACGTGAAAGTGCCCGATGAGGCGCCGCCGGGGTGGTGGGGGCTGGCGATGCGGCCTGGCGAGGACTCCCCCGCCGCCCGGCAGGTCCTGAGCGGCGGGAAGATCGGCTACGGCGCCGCGGTGGTCGACGGCGTGCTCGCCGGGGTCGTCCGGGGTGCCCTGGTCGACGACTGGCTGCACATCGGCAGGCTCGAAGTCGCCCCGGCCTTCCGCCGCCGCGGGCTGGCGTCCGCGCTGATGGGCGCGGTGCAGGCGTGGGGTGTGGAACACGGGGCGGCCCACGCGGTGTTGCAGGTCGCGGAGGGGAATTCGGGCGCGCTCGCGCTCTACGCGGGGCTCGGATACGCCCCGCACCACAGATACCGGTACTGGGTGCCCGCACCCGGCTCGTGCGAGGATTCGACGTCGTGAAGATCGTGGTAGTGGTCGGCGGAGTGGGCGGGGCCCGCTTCCTGCTGGGTGTCAAGGCGGCGCTGGGCATGCCCGCCGAAGGTTCGGCGGACTCGCCGCACGAGGTGACGGCGCTGGTCAACACCGGCGACGACGTCTGGATGCACGGGCTGCGGATCTGTCCCGACCTGGACACCTGCATGTACACCCTGGGCGGCGGGATCGACAAAGAACGCGGCTGGGGGCACTCGGGCGAGACCTGGGTCGTCAAGGAGGAGCTGGCCGCCTACGGCGCCGAGCCGACCTGGTTCGGCCTCGGCGACAAGGACATCGCCACCCACCTGATCCGGTCGCGGATGCTGCGCGCGGGCTACCCGCTCTCGGCGGTCACCGAGGCCCTGTGCGACCGCTGGCAGCCCGGCGTCCGGCTGCTGCCGATGTCCGACGACCGCGTCGAGACGCACGTCGTGATCGACGACCCGGAGCAGGAGGGCCAGCAGAAGGCCGTCCACTTCCAGGAGTGGTGGGTGCGCTACCGCGCCGAGCCGAAGGCGCACTCGATCGTCGCGGTCGGCAACGACGAGGCCAAGCCCGCGCCGGGCGTGCTGGAGGCGATCAAGGAGGCCGACGCGGTGCTGTTCGCGCCGTCGAACCCGGTCGTCTCGGTCGGGACCGTGCTGGGCGTGCCCGGGGTGCGGGACGCGCTGCGCAAGACGTCGGCCGGTGTCGTCGGGGTGTCGCCGATCATCGGAGGCAAGGCGCTGCGCGGGATGGCCGACGCGTGCCTGACCGCGATCGGCGTCGAGACGTCGGCCGAGGCCGTCGGCCGGCACTACGGCTCCCGGAAGGACGGCGGCGTGCTCGACGGCTGGCTGATCGCCGAGGGCGAGACGGCCGACGTGCCGGGCGTGACCGTCCGCGACGTCCCGCTGCTGATGTCCGATGTGGACGCGACCGCGGCGATGGCCCGCGCCGCCCTCGAACTGGCTGGAGCCCCTGTTGAGTGACCACGCTTCCCCCAAGCTGGAGATCCTGCCCGTCACCGGGCTGCCGGAGTTCCGCCCCGGCGACGACCTCACCGGCGCGATCGCGGCCGCCGCGCCCTGGCTGCGTTCCGGCGACGTCCTGGTCGTGACCAGCAAGATCGTCTCGAAGGCCGAGGGCAGGCTCGTGCGCGTGCCGTCGGACCCCGAAGCCCGCGACGCCGAGCGCCGGAAGCTCGTCGAGCAGGAGGCCGTGCGGATCGTGGCGCGGATCGCGCGCACGGTGATCACCCAGAACCACCTGGGGATCGTGCAGGCCGCGTCCGGCATCGACGCGTCCAATGTGGCCGGTGACGAGGTCGCGCTGCTGCCCGCCGACCCGGACGCGTCGGCGCTGGCGCTGCGCAACGGGCTGCGCGAGCGGCTCGGCGTCGAGGTCGCCGTCGTCGTCACCGACACGATGGGCCGCGCGTGGCGGGTCGGGCAGACCGACGCCGCCATCGGCTCGTCCGGGCTGCGCGTGCTGCACGCCTACCGCGGGCAGGTCGACGGGCAGGGCAACGAGCTGGCCGTCACCGAGGTCGCCGTCGCCGACGAGCTCGCCTCGGCCGCCGACCTGGTCAAGGGCAAGCTGGGCGGGACGCCGGTCGCGGTGGTCCGCGGGCTTTCGATCGAGGACGACGGCTCGACCGCGCGCGATCTGATCCGCCCGCTGGAGGAGGACCTCTTCCGGCTGGGCGCCAACGAAGCCGTGGCGCAGGGCCGGCGCGAGGCCGTCCCGGCCCGGCGGTCGGTGCGGCAGTTCGCGGACGAGCCGGTCTCCCCGACCTCGATCCGGCGGGCGGTGGGTTCGGCGCTGACCGCGCCCGCGCCGCACCACACGCACCCGGTCCGGTTCGTCTGGCTGCGCGACTCCGGCGTCCGGAAGAAGCTGCTGGACGCCATGCGCGAGTCGTGGCAGGCCGACCTCGAGTCCGACGAATTCACCCCGGAGCAGATCGCGAAGCGGCTCAGCCGGGGCGACATCCTGTACCGGGCCCCGGAAGTCGTCATCCCGTTCCTGGTCCCGGACGGCGCGCACGCCTACCGCGACGACCGCCGCAACGACTGCGAGAAGACGATGTTCACCGTGGCCGGCGGCGCCGCGGTGCAGGGCCTGCTGGTCGCGCTGGCGGCCGAGGGCCTGGGGTCGTGCTGGATCGGGTCGACGATCTTCGCCGCGGACATCGTCCGTGACGTCCTCGGCCTCGACGAGCGCTGGCAGCCGCTGGGCTCGGTCGCCATCGGCGTCCCGCTCACCGAGCCGGCACCGCGGGCCCCGGCACTGGCCGGGGAAGGGCTGCTGGAGCTGTGAGCCTGCACGCGGACGCCGTCACGACGCTGGCGGCGTGGCGGCCTGCTTCGACGTCCCAGGAGTCGCTGCGGCAGGCGTTCCTCGGGTTTCTCGCCGCTCGCTCGGACTCGTGTGAGCGGTCCTGCGCGGCCGGGCACCTGACGGCGTCGGCGGTGGTCCTGGACCACACGGGCACGCAGGTGCTGCTGACGCTGCACCCGAGGGTCGGGCGCTGGCTGCAGCTGGGTGGCCACTGCGAGCCGTCGGACGCGTCGCTGGCCGGCGCGGCGCTGCGGGAGGCGACGGAGGAGTCGGGGATTCCTGGGCTGCGGCTGTCCCCGGAGCCGGTCCACCTCGACGTCCACCCGATCACGTGCTCGCTGGGGGTACCCACCCGGCACTTCGACGTCCGGTTCGCGGTGCACGCCCCGCCGGGCGTATCGCCCGTGCGCAGCGAAGAGTCCGACGACCTGCGGTGGTGGCCGGCGGACGCGCTGCCGGCGGGGTCGGAAGATCTCGCCGATCTGGTGAAAGCGGCCGTTCCTGTCGGTGCCGGGCGATAACCTGGTCCGCGGACAGGGAGGGACCACATGGCTACACAGTTCCCGGAGCGGGTGCACTACCACTCCGGCGGTGGCGGCGACACCGGCGTGTTCGGGTACATCGTGCTCGGGCTCATCGTGCTGGGCATCATCGTGTTCATCATCGCGGTGATCGTCCGGGTGTCGAAGATGCGCCGCGAAGAGGCGATGAAGCAGGGTGGGCAGTTCCCACCGAACCCGGGTTTCCCGCCGCAGCAAGGGTTTGCCGCGCCCGCGCCGGGGTTCGCGGCCGCGGGTTCGCCGGCGGCGCAGGGGTTTGCGCAGCCGGGGTTCGCGCCGGAGGGTTCGCCGGCGCAGGGGTTCGCGCCCGCAGGTTCGCCGGCGCAGGGCTTTGCGCAGCCGGGGTTCGCGCCGGAGGGTTCGCCGGCGCAGGGTTTCGCGCAGCCGGGGTTCGCGCCCGCGGGTCCGCCGTCGCCGGGGTTCGCGCCCGCGGGATCGCCGTCGCAGGGGTTTGCCCAGCCGGGGTTCGCGCCGCCGGGGTACCCGCCGCCCTCGCCGCAGCAGGGATTCCCGCAGCAGCCGCCGGGATACCCGCCGGCGCCGCAGCAGTACGCGCCGCAGGGGCCGTCTTTCCCGCCGCAGCAGCAGCTGCCAGGGCCGGGAGCGGGGCCGCAGAGCTGGTGATCGTCCCCTTCGACAGCGGTTCGCCGGTCCCGCCGTACGAGCAGGTCCGGAGCGGGCTCGCGGCGCGGATCAACGACCGGAGCCTGGCCGTGGGCACCAAGCTGCCCACGGTCCGGCAGCTGGCGGCCGACCTGGGCATCGCCCCGAACACGGTGGCTCGCGCCTACCGCGAGCTGGAGGAAGCGGGCCTGATCGAGACACGCGGCCGCGCGGGCAGCTTCGTCGCGGCGGCGGGCGACCAGAGCCGCCGACGGGCCCAGCAGGCCGCGGCGGAGTACGCGAAGACCACCCGTAAGCTCGGCCTCGACGACACCGAGGCGCTGTCGATCGTCCGCGCCGCACTCGACGAGGGGACGGCGTCATGATCGGGGTCCCGGTACTCCTGCTGCTGATCCTGGTGGTGGCCGCGGCGGTGATCGCCCTCGTCGTGGTCCTCGTGATCAAGGCGGGCAAGCCGAAGCAGCCGCCATACCCGGGGCAGCAGGGTTACCCGCCGCAGCAAGGCTTCCCGGGCCAGCAGGGTTACGGCGGGCCGCAGCAGGGCTACCCGGGCCACCCCGGTCAGCGGCCGCCGTTCCCGCCGGGCCAGCAGCCGCCGTACCCGCCCCCACCGGGTGGCTACCCTCCTCCGCAGCAGTAGCGAACCGTCATGAACGACTCTTTCATGGCGCCTGATGTCAGGAAAGAGTCGTTCATGACATCCGGAAGCCGCCCTCACATCGCGCGGTAGTCGCGCAGCTCGATCCGCGGCCCGAACCGCGGCCGCGTGTGCCCCGCGGCCTCCAGGTACCGCACCGCCCGCTGCCGCTGCGGCGCGTACGGTGCCAGCACCTCGGCCATGCCCGCGTCGTCGAGTTTCGTGCCCAGCACGGCGTTCCCGACCATCGACGGGATGTTGTAGTCCCCGAAGCTCACCGCGTCCGGGTCGCCCCAGGCGCGCTGGGCGATCTCCGCCGCCGTCCACACCCCGATGCCCGGGACCTGGCGCAGCCAGTGCCGTCCCTCGAGCCCGCGCAGCTCCACCGCGCGCTCCAGGTGCGGCGCGATCCGGGCCGCGTTCAGCAGGGCCGTCCGGCGCTTGATGTCGACGCCCGCGCGGTGCCAGTGCCAGTCCGGCAGGGCCAGCACCGCCGAGGGCGACGGCGGCACGCGCAGCCGCTCCGGCGCCGGGCCCGGGGGGCGCGCGCCGAACCGGCGGCACAGCTCCGCCCACGACCGGATCGCCTCCTTGCCCGCCACCTTCTGCTCCAGCACGGCGAGCACCAGCCAGTCCCACACCACCCCGGTCGCCCCGAGCCGCAGCCCCGGGTTCGCCCGCCGGGCCCGCGCGACGACGTCGTGGTGCGCGACGAACCCGGCATCGTCGTCGTCGGCGCCCAGCAGCGCGGGCACCCCGCTCAACAGCCGGTCCTTCGCGGCGCCCCAGGCCGCGGCCTCGATCCGGCCGTCGGACAACCGGCGCAGCGCCAGCGTGCCGGGGCCGTCGGGCGTGTTCGACGCGAGCCAGGTGATGCCGCGCTCGTCGGTGAGGATGTTGAGCGACCCGCGGCCGCGCTTCAGCGGCCCCAGGACCCGGCCCAGGTCGACCTCGAACGCGGGACGCCAGAACATCGGGCTACGCGTCGCTCGAGAACCGGACGGAACCGTCGGGCAGGACGACGTCCGGCCAGACGCGGGCGCCGTCCAGGAGCTCGCAGCCGGCCCCGACTGACACCCCGTCGCCCAGCACCACGCCGCGCAGCACCGCGCCGGCCCCCACCCGCGCGCCGTGCCCGAGCACCGAGCGCTCGACGATCGCGCCCTCGGAGACGGCCGCGCCGTCGAACAGGACCGAGCCGTCGATCTTCGCGCGCGAGCCGACCACCGCGGCGACGCCGATCGTCGAACCGCCGGACAGCTGGGCGTCCTCGGCGACCGACGCGCCGTCGAGCACCAGGAAGTCGCCGGGACGGCCGGGCAGCGCCGACGTCGGCGCCAGGCCGCGCACCAGGTCGGCCGAGCCGCGCACGAACGCCTCCGGCGTGCCGACGTCCAGCCAGTAGGAGCTGTCGACGAACCCCTGGATGTGCGCGCCCTGCTCCAGCAGCTGCGGGAACGTCTCGCGCTCGACCGACACCCGCCGTCCGGTCGGGATGGCCTCGATCACCGGGCGGCGGAAGACGTAGCAGCCGGCGTTGATCTGGTCGGTCGGCGGGTTCGGCGTCTTCTCGAGGAACGCCTGGACGCGCCCGGTCTCGTCGGTCGGCACCGAGCCGAACCGGCTGGGGTCCGGGACGCGCTGCAGGTGCAGTGTGACGTCGGCCTCGGACTCGCGGTGGACGCGCAGCTGCTCGCCGAGGTCCGAGCCGGAGATGATGTCGCCGTTGAAGACAATCACGTGGTCGGCCCGCAGCTTGTCGTAGACGTTCCGGATGGCGCCCGCGGTGTCGAGCGGCTCCTCCTCGACGACGTACTCCAGGTCGAGGCCGAGGGACTTGCCGTCGCCGAAGTACTCCTCGAACACCTCCGCCCGGTAGCTCGTGCCCAGCACGACGTGCCGGATGCCGGCCTCGCGGATGCGGGAGAACAGGTGGCTCAGGTACGGCGTCCCGGCGGTCGGGAGCATCGGCTTCGGTGCCGAAAGGGTGAGCGGCCGCAGCCGGGTGCCCTTGCCGCCGACCAGCACGACGGCGTCGACAGCGTCGGTTCGGACCTCGGACATCACGGAAATCTCCCTCTTGTATCACGCACCGCTGAGCGACAAGCCGCGGGAAACCCTGACGGAGGTCGCCCGGAGGGCCTACCCTAGACAGGAAACAGGCGGGCCTTTCCCCAGAGGGCCCCGGGTCAGTCGGGAGGCCGAGGGGATGGACCCCCGCGATCGGGCGGACGCCCTGCTCGCACGAGCCCAGGCGCGCGGTGTGTTCGTCGTGACACCCGACAGCGCGACGTCACCGATGGACTCGGCGAACACCCAGCAGATCCCGCGCGCGCAGATCGACGGGCTCGACCGCAGCCGCGACCCCGACACGACGACGCAGCTGCCGGCGTCGCTGATCGAGGAGAACGACCACCCGCTGGCCGGCTCGGCGCCGACCCGGCGGATGGAGGTGCAGGGCGGCCGCCGTCCGCAGCAGACCACGCCGCTGAGCACGCCTTCGCCGTCGCCGACGACGCCGCTGCCCACGCCGCTGTCGCGCCGGCCCCAGGCCGAGCAGGTCACCAGCCCCCTGAAGGAGCCGGACCCGGAGGACACCGGCCTGGTGCCGACGGTGACGCAGAACATCGGCAAGTCCGACCTTTCGCGCCGGCTCGACGGGATCTAGCGGGTTTCCAGCTTCAGCCGCAGCGCGAGGCCGAGCTTCACGGCGGCCAGCACCGGCTTCCAGGCGAGCCCCGGGTGCCGGTCGGCGAGGTAGCGGTAGGCGCTGGCGTGGTGGGCGGCGAGCATCTTCTTCGACGCCTGCGAAGTCGAGTGCCCGCCTTCGTGCGTGACGCGCGAAGAGGGCGCGTAGACGTTCTGCCAGCCCGCCTTCGCCAGCCGGTCGCCGAGGTCGACGTCCTCGAAGTACATGAAGTAGCGGCTGTCGAAGCCGCCGACGGAGTCGAACGCCTCCCGCCGGATCAGCTGGCACGAGCCGGACAGCCAGCCCGCGACGCGCTCGGCCGGCGTGCCGGTCTCCTGCCGGTACTGCCTGGTCCAGGGGTTGCCGGGCCAGACCTTCGCGAAGGCGGCGTGCCCGATGCCCCGGCCGAAGGACGGCAGCAGCCGCGCCGAGGGGTAGACGGTGCCGTCGAGGTCGTGGATCAGCGGCCCGAAGGCACCCCCGCGCGGCCACCGCCGGACCACCTCGAGCAGCGCGTCGAGCGACCCGGGCTCCCATTCGAGGTCCGGGTTGACGACGACGACCCACCCGTAGCGGTCCTCGAGCTCGGCGACGCCCCGGTTCGCGGCGGTCCCGTAGCCGACGTTCTCCCCGATGGTGAGCAACTGCACGTTCGCCCGCCGCGAGACGACCTGCTCGAGGGCCCCCTCGACGGACGCGTTGTCCGCGACGACCACCTTGACCTCGCGCTCGGTGGCCTTTTCGAGGGTGTCGAGGAACCGCTCGATGGTGTCCTCGGAGAAGTAGGTCACGGTCACGACGCCGACATCGTCGCCATAGCGGGATTGCTCAGTCACCCGGCCATTGTCCACTCGTCACCGAGGGTGAATCGGGTGCCCCGGCCCAGCAGCACACTGGAAGAAATCCTCGGCACGCAGTCACGGAAGGTGCGATCCCGATCGCAGATCGTGCATGGGGCGCGAGATGATGGCGCGATGACGGTGCACGCCTTCGTCGATGAATCAGCCCGCGGTGGCAGCTATCTGCTGTGCGCAACGATCGTGGAGCCTGCACACCTGACCACCACGAGACGCGCACTGACGTCGCTACTCCTCCGAGGGGCCCGCGAACTGCACTTCAAGAAGGAGAAGGAACCTCGTCGCCGGATGCTGATCGACCGGATGGCCGGGATGCCGGTCTCGACGCGCCTCTATCGCGGTTCCTGCACGCCCAAGACCGAGGAGGCCGCCCGGCAACGCTGTCTCACGCTGCTCGCGGAGCACCTGCTCGGGCTGCAGGCTCACCGGCTGGTCCTCGACTCGCGCAACCACCGCGACGGACACGATCGCCAAACCCTGCAGCCGCCGAGCCCCTTCTGTGGGTCTCCGACGCGGTCGCTTGGTGTTTCGGCGCGGGCGGCGACTGGCGGCGGCGTGCCGGCCCGGTGATCGCCGAGTACTTCGACCTCTGAAGACAGCGAAAAGCCCGCGAGACGACCGTCCGGACGCGTCACGGGCTTTCATACTCGGCCCCACCGGAGCCTCGCAAAGTCAGTCTACCATCGCCGATCACGGCCCGTGCCCGTCAGCGGGTGCGCAGGTGCCGGGACCAGGCCTTCGCGTACGCCTCCCGGTGCCGTTCCGCGGTCGTGGCCCACGAGAACTCCTTGGCCCGCTGCTGCGCCGCCGTCGCCAGCTCGGCGCGGCGGCCCGGGTCGGCCAGCAGCTCGCTGAGCGCCGCCGCCACGTCTCCCGCGCCGACTCCGCAGTACGCCACCGCGTCGCCGCCCACCTCGGGCAACGACAGCCGGCGCGTGGTCAGCACGCACGCCCCGCACGCCATCGCCTCCAGGACCGGCAGCCCGAACCCCTCCCCCAGCGAGGGGTACGCCACCAGCGAAGCACCGCCCAGGAACCCCGCCAGCGTGCCGAACGGCAGGTACCCGGCCCGGATCACGCGCAGCCGGTGCGGGACGGCGTCCAACGCCCGCTCCACCTGCGTGTCCCAGCCCGGCTGGCCGGCCAGCACCAACGCCGGCGCGTCCGGCTGCCCGGCGACCGCCCGCGCGAACCCGCGGATCAACGCCGGCACGTTCTTCCGCGGCTCCAGAGCTCCCAAGAACGCCACGTACGGCGTCCGGCCCAGGCCGATGGCCGCGCGCGCCGCCGCGACCTCGTCCGGCGACGGCGGGTGGAAGCGCTCGCTGTCGACGCCGTGGTGGATCACTTCCAGCGACGCGTGCCGCACCGGGGCGACGCGGGCCAGCTCCGTGGCCGTCGCCGCCGAAGGCACCACGCAGAGCGTCGCGCGCCGAAGCGCCGTCGCGGTCCACGCGCGGAAGAAGCGGGCCTTCACCGACGAGTGCAGGACGGCGTCGGTGAAGAACGTCGCGTCGTGCAGGGTGACCACCGAAGCGGCCGACGTCGCCAGCGGCATCGTGTAGTGCGGCGAGTGGACGACGTCCGCGCCGAGGCGGCGGGCCAGCCGCGGCAGGGTCGCCTGTTCCCAGGTCAGCCGGGCCGTGCGGGTGGTCGTCGCCGGCGAAGCGGGCACGACGCGCGAACGCGGCGCCAGCCGGTCGTAGAGCTGCAGGTCGCGGGGCTGGCAGACGACGGTGATCCGCGCCCCGTCCGCATCGAGGGCGGCGACGAGCGAATCCACGTACCGGCCGACCCCGCCGCGGTCCGCGGGAACCGCGGTCGCGTCGATCAGCACCCGGGGATCATCGCTCACCCGTGCAGCGTACGGCGGCGCCCCGGCGCGGTGGTGGGGAACTGGCAAACCGGGCAGGTGACAGCTCAGTCGTGCCCGCGGCGCCACGCGAAAGCCCGCCCCGCCCAGGTCAACCCAGTCGCGCCCGCGGCGCCACGCGACGGCCCAGCCCCGCCCCGCCCCGGTCAGCTCAGTCGTGCGCACGCCGGTGGATCGCCCACACCGCCTCCGCCGCCCGGCGCCACGTGAACGCCCGGGCCCGCTCCCGCCCCGCCCGGGTCAGCTCCGCCGCCTTCGACGGCGAGCCGAGCACCTCCCGCAGCGCGGCAGCCAGCGCCGCGGCATCCCCGCGGGGCACCATGAGCCCGGCGCCGCCCGCCACCTCGGCCAGTGCCGGGACGTCCGTGTGCACCACCGGGATCCCCGCCGCCAGGGCCTCCAGCAGGCCCAGCCCGAAGCCCTCGGCGAGGCTCGGCACCGCCAGCACGCTCGCCCGGCGCAACGCGGTCGCCAGCTCGGCGTCCGTCACCTTCCCCAGCATCCGCAGCCGGTCCGCGGGCAGGCCACGCTCATGAGCCAGCGCCACCGGGTCCACGCCGCCCCAGCCCGGCTGCCCGGCCAGCACCAGCGCCGTGCCGTCCAGGGCCGCGACCGCGTCGACCAGCACGTCGATGCCCTTGCGCGGCTCGATCGTGCCGACGGCGAGCACGTACCGCTCCGGCAGGTCCAGCTCGGCCGATCCCGTCGGCACCCGGGCGCCGTGCGGCACCACGCGGACCGGGACGTCGACGTCGATCAGCACCGCCAGCTCGTCGGCGACCGCCCGCGTCGGCACGACCAGCCCGGACGCCCGTCGCGCGGCCCGGGCGATCATCGACCGGTGCCAGCTGACGCCGCGCGCGGTGAGCGTCTCGGGGTGGGTCCACGGCACGGTGTCGTGCACGGTCACGCTCAGCGTCTTCCCGGCCGGGGCGCGCGGCGGCGCGAACGGCGTCGGCGCGTGCACCGCGTCGCCTCCGGGCCACCAGCGCAGGCCCAGCTGCCACGCGGCGACCAGCGCCCGCGGCGGGATCCGCAGCACCCGGGGGCCGTCGACGCCGTCCAGCCGGGCCGCGGTGACGTCGGCGTGCCGCGCGACCACGCTGGACACCGTCCAGCCCGGCGGCGCGGTCTTCGCGAGCGCGGGGAGCAGCTCGGCCGTGTAGCGCCCGGTGCCACCGGGCACCGGCGCGAGGAGCTGCTCGGCGAGCACGACCAGTTCGGGCACGCGGCTATTGTGCGGGACGTGACCGCGAATCCCGCCACCACGGTGGTAGTCGTGACCTGGCGGGGTGCCGGGCACATCACGGCCTGCCTCGACGCGCTGGCCGCGCAGGCGCGTCCACATCGGACGCTCGTGGTCGACAACGCCTCCGACGACGGCACCGCGGCCCTGCTCGCGGCCCACCCTTCGCACCCGCAAGTGATCCGGCTGCCGCGCAACACCGGCTACGCGGGCGCGCTCGCCGTCGCCCTCGAAAAGGTCCAGACCCCGCTGATGGCGTGGCTGAACGACGACGCCGAACCGGCGCCGGACTGGCTCGCGACGCTGGAGGACACCCTGGCGAAGGCGCCGCTGGCCGCCGCGGCGACGTCCCGGCTCGTGCGCCCGGACGGCACCACGCAGTCGGCCGGCGTGCGCCTGACCGCCGACGGCCACGGCGCCGACGTCACCGAGCCCGCCGGCGAGGTGTTCGGCTTCTGCGGCGGCGCCGCGCTGCTGCGCGCCGACGCCCTCCGCAGCGTCCACGGCGTCCCGGCGGATTTCTTCTGTTATTACGAGGACACCGACACGGCGTGGCGGCTGCGGCTGGCCGGGTGGGACGTCGTCGCGGCACCGGACGCCCGCGTCCGGCACGGCCACGGCGTCAGCAGCGGACTGGGCTCACCGGAGTTCCACCGCTGGAACGAGCGCAACCGGCTGCTCATGCTGCTGCGCTGCGCGCCCCGGGAAGTCGCGGTGAACCAGCTCGTCCGCTTTGCCGTGTTGACGGCGGTGCTGCCGCTGCGCGGGCGGCCGGCGGCGCCGAACTTCCGGTTCGGCCTGCGCTGCCGGGTGCTGGCCGAAGTGGTCCGGCGGCTACCAGCGACGTTGCGGACACGCCGCAAGATCACCCGCCGCGGGGCGCTCGGCCGAGGCGCGGTCTGGGAGGCATGGGCAGGCCTTTAAGCTTGCGCCAGGATCGACGACGAGGAGCTGGCTTTGGCGCAGGGGGATCCGCAACCGCTCGTCTCGGTGATCGTGGTGAACTACCACGGCGCCGACGACACGATCACCTGCCTGCGCGCGCTCGCCGAGCACGACTACCCCGAGCTCGAGCTGATCTGCGTCGACAACTCCACCTCTCGTGCCGAGGCCGCCCGCATCCGCGAGGCCGTCCCGCAGGCCCAGGTCGTCGAGGCCGGGCGCAACACCGGTTTCGCGGGCGGCTGCAACCTCGGCGCGAAGCACGCCAAGGGCACCGTCCTCGCCTTCCTCAACAACGACGCCCGCCCGGCGCCCGGCTGGGTGTCCGCCGCCGTCGCCGAGCTGCGCGCGCAGCCCCGCGTCGCCGCGGTGGCCAGCAAGGTCCTCGACTGGGACGGCACCGGCACCGACTTCGTCGACGGCGGCCTCACCTGGTTCGGCATGGGCTACAAGCGCCACGCCGGCTCGCCGCTGGCCGACGTCCCGGCGGCCGAGCACGAGGTCGCGAAGGACGTCCTGTTCGGCACCGGCTCGGCGCTGTTCGTCCGGGCCGGCGTGTTCGCCGAGCTGGGCGGCTTCGACGAGCGGTTCTTCATGTTCTACGAGGACGTCGACCTCGGCTGGCGGCTCAACCTGCGCGGCTGGCGCGTCCGGTACGTCCCGGAGTCGCTGACCTACCACCGCCACCACGGCACCATGGGCGCGGTCGACGCGCCGGAAACCGGCCGCGAGACGTTCCTCCTGGAACGCAACGCCCTGGCCGCGCTCTACAAGAACCTCTCCGACGAGACCCTGGTCAGGGCGCTGCCCGCCGCGCTCGCGCTGGCCGTGCGCCGAGCCACCGCCCGCGGCGAGCTCGACGCCACCCAGCTCGACCTCGAACACGGTGTCGGCCCGATCGAATCCGGCGAGGTCGCCATCCCGCGCACCACGCTCGCCGGGCTGCTGGCCATCGACCAGTTCGTCGAGCAGCTGCCGTCGCTGGCCGAGTCGCGGGCGGTCGAACAGGCCGCCCGCGTCCGCACCGACGCCGACCTGCTTCCCCTGCTGCGCAAGGCCTTGGAGCCCGCCTACCCGCTGCCGCGCTACCTGGCCGCGCACGAAATCCTCGTCGAGGCGTTCGGCATCGAAAAGGCCTTCGGGCAGCGCCGGAAGGTCCTGGTGCTCACCGGCGACGCGCTCACCGAGCGGATGGCGGGCCCGGCGATCCGCGCCTGGAACATCGCGCTGGCGCTCTCCGCCGAGCACGACGTCCACCTCGTCACCACCAACCCCCTCGCGACGCCGCCGCCCGCGCCGTTCCGGGTCAGCGCGGGCAAGTTCCGCGAGCTCGAGGCGCCGATCGAGTGGGCCGACGTCGTCGTCCTGCAGGGGCACGTGCTGGAGCTGGCGCCGTCGCTGAAGAAGCAGCACAGCGGCAAGATCGTCGTCGCCGACCTGTACGACCCGATGCACCTCGAGCTGCTGGAGCAGGGCAAGGGCATCGCCGACGACCAGCGCGCGGCCGACCTCGCCGGCGTCACCCGCGTCCTCGACGCCCAGCTCGAACGCGGCGACTTCTTCCTCTGCGCGTCCGAGCGGCAGCGGCACTTCTGGCTGGGCCACCTCGCCGCGATGGGCCGGCTTTCGCCGCGCCTCTACGACGCCGACCCGACGACGCAGTCACTGCTCGCGGTCGTCCCGTTCGGCCTGCCGGCGCAGCCGCCGGTGCGCACCGGGCCGGGCCTGCGCTCGTCGCTGGGCATCGGCGGCACCGACCACGTCGTGCTGTGGGCGGGCGGGGTGTACAGCTGGTTCGACCCGCTGACGCTGGTCCGCGCGATCGAGAAGCTGCGGCGCAACCGAAGCGACGTCCGGCTCGTGTTCCTCGGCATGAAGCACCCGAACCCCGAGGTCGCCGAGATGGACATCGGCACGCAGACCGTCCGGCTGGCCGATTCGCTGGGGCTGACCGGCAAGCACGTCTACTTCAACGAGCAGTGGGTGCCCTACCACGAGCGCCAGAACTGGCTGCTCGACGCGAACTGCGGCGTGACAACGCACTACGAGCACGTCGAGACGACGTTCGCGTTCCGCACCCGCGTCCTCGACTACCTGTGGGCGGGCCTGCCGATCGTCACCACCGACGGCGACTCCTTCGCCGACCTGGTCCGGGCGGAGCGGCTGGGCGTCGTCGTCCCGGCCGAGGACGACGCGGCGTTGGCCGACGCGCTCGAAAAGGCGTTGTACGACGAGGAGTTCGCCGCGGGCTGCGTCGAGCGGCTCGCGGTCGTCGCGCAGCGGTTCGCGTGGCCCGAGGCGCTGAAGCCGCTGGTGGAGTTCTGCCGCGACCCGCGCCCGGCGGCCGACCGGCTGCCCGGGTCGGCCGACCTGGTGCGCACGCCGCCGACCCGCGGCCGCGCGATGCTGCGGCGGGACCTGGACCTGATCCGCGAGTACCTCGACGCGGGCGGGCCGGCCGAGCTGGCGCGGCGCGTGGGTGGTCGCGCGGTGAAGGTCGCGAAGCAACGGCTCCGCCGTGGCTAGGTCACTGAGCGTTCTCCTCGACGGCACGCCGCTGCTCGGCGCGCGCACGGGCATCGGCCGCTACACGGCCGCGCTGAGCGAAGAGCTGGTGTCGATCCCGGAGGTCGACACGCGCGCGGTGGCGTTCACGCTGCGCGGCTGGCGGCGGCTGCGGCACGTGCTCCCGTACGGCGCCCGTGCGCGCGGGATGCCGGTGGCGGCGCGGCTGCTGCGGGCGGCGTGGCTGCGGTCGGACTTCCCGCCGGTGGAGCTGTTCGCCGGCCCGACGGACGTGGTGCACGGCACGAACTTCGTGCTGCCAGGGCGGTTCCGGGCGGCGGGCGTGGTGACGATCCACGACCTGGCGTTCCTGGACAACCCGGCGGAGCTGGCCCCGAGCGACCGCGGCCTGCCGGAGCTGGTCCGCCGCGGCGCCCGCCGCGCGAACGTGATCTGCACCCCGACGTCGGCGGTGGCGGACGCGGTGGCGGAGCGCCTGGACGTCTCCCGCGAGAAGATCGTGGTGACACCGCTGGGCGTCAACCCGGCGTGGTTCACCGCGCGCCCCCCGGACGACGAGCGCCGCGCCCGCCTCGGCCTGCCGGCGCGCTATCTGCTGTTCGCCGGCGCGGCGGGCCCCCGCAAGGGCCTGGACTGGCTGACCCGCGCCCACGACGCGGCACCCGACCTGCCGGACCTGGTGTTCGCGGGCCCGGGCCCGTTCCCCCGTGGCGCACGCAGGTTCCAGACCGGCTATCTGTCCGATGTGGACCTCCGCACGGTGGTCGCGGGCGCGTCGGCCCTGGTGCTGCCCTCGCGCGACGAGGGGTTCGGCCTGCCGGTGCTGGAGGCGATGGCCTCGGACGTCCCGGTGGTCTGCACGGACATCCCGGCCCTGCGCGAGGTGGCGGGCGAGTGCGCAAGCCTGGTCCCGTACGGCGACGTGGACGGCCTGGCCGAGGCGTTGCGGACGGCGGTGACGGACCCGCACGCGGTGGCGACCTCGGCGTCGCGGCGGGCGCACGCGGCGAACTTCACGTGGCGGACATGCGCGGAGCTGACGGTCGGCGCGTACCGGCTGGCCTCAGGGCGTCACTGACCGCGGCTCCGCAACGTCATGAACGACTCTTTCATGTCAACAGACGTCATGAAAGAGTCGTTCATGACGTCTCACGCGAAGTAGGCGGCCAGCGCCTCTTCCCACGACCGCAGCGGCGTCAGCCCCGCCTCCCGCCACGAGACGGGCGACAGCACCGAGTACGCCGGACGCGCCGCCGGGCGGGGGAACTCCGCCGTCGTGCACGGCTGGACCCGCTCCGGGTCCGCGCCCAGGTGCTCGAAGATCGCGCGGGTGAACCCGCACCAGCTCACCGCGCCCGCGTTCGTGCAGTGCAGGACCCGCTGGGCAGGCCCCTCCCCCGCCGCGACCCGGGCAGCCAGCTCCAACAACCCCGCAGCCAGGTCGGCCGTCCACGTTGGACCGCCCACCTGATCGTCCACAACGGACAACGTCGGGCGGGAAGACTCCAGCGAAACCATGGTCTTCACGAAGTTCGACCCGGACCGCCCGTAGAGCCACGCCGTCCGCACCACCCACGAAGCCGCCCCCGAGCCGAGGACCGCGGCTTCGCCCGCCGCCTTCGTGCGGCCGTACGCCGACTTCGGACCCAGCTCGTCGCCGGGCTCGTAGGGCGACGAAGCGTCGCCAGGGAACACGTAGTCCGTCGACACGTGGATCAGCGGCACCCGCCGGGACGCGCACGCCGCCGCCAGGACCCTCGGCCCGTCCGCGTTCACCGCGAACGCGCGTTCCTCGTCCGTCTCGGCCTTGTCGACCGCCGTGTACGCCGCCGCGTTGACGACCACCGGCTTCGAACCCGCCTCGCGCGCCCGCTCGGCCAGCGCCCCGACCGCGGCCAGGACCTGGCCCGTCATCGTCACGTCCAGCTCGGCGGACCCCGGCGCCACGACGTCCACCGAAGGGGACGCCAGCGCGGCGAGATCCCGGCCGAGCTGACCGGAACCACCCGGCACGAGCACCGTCAGCCGCACACGAACTCCTATTTCTTCAGCGCGGCCCGCTCGGCCAGCGGCTCCCACCACGCACGATTGTCCCGGTACCAGGCCACTGTCCCGGCCAGACCGTCCTCGAAGGACACGCGCGGAGCGTACCCCAGCTCCTGGTTGATCTTCGTGATGTCCACCGAGTACCGGCGGTCGTGGCCCTTGCGGTCCTCGACCGGCTCGACGCTGTCCCAGCCCGCGCCCACCGCCGCCAGCAGCTTCTCCGTCAGCTCCCGGTTCGTCAGCTCGGTGCCGCCGCCGATGTTGTAGATCTCGCCCGGGCGCCCGCCGTCGGCGACCAGCTGGATGCCGTGGCAGTGGTCGTCCACGTGCAGCCAGTCACGGACGTTGAGCCCATCGCCGTAGAGCGGCACCTTCCGGCCGTCGAGCAGGCTGGTGACGAACAGCGGGACGACCTTCTCCGGGAACTGGTACGGACCGTAGTTGTTGGAACACCGGGTGATGCACACCGGCAGCCCGTGCGTGCGGAAGAACGACCGCGCCACCAGGTCGGACGACGCCTTCGACGCCGAGTACGGCGAGTTCGGCTCGAGCAGCTGCTCTTCGGTCCACGAACCGTGCTCGATCGAGCCGTACACCTCGTCGGTGGACACGTGCACGAACTTGCCGACACCGGCTTCCAGCGCCGCCTGCAGCAGGTTCTGCGTGCCGAGCACGTTCGTCAGCACGAAGTCGGCGGCGCCGAGGATCGAGCGGTCCACATGGGACTCGGCGGCGAAGTGCACGACGAGGTCCACGCCGGTCATCACGTCGACGACCAGCGCCGTGTCGCAGATGTCGCCGCGGACGAACCGCAGCCGCGGGTCGGCGGCCACGGGGGCCAGGTTGGCCTCGTTGCCCGCGTAGGTGAGTTTGTCCAGCACGACCACCTCGGCGTCGCGCAGCGTCGGGTAGGCGCCGGTCAGCACCTGCCGGACGTAGTGCGACCCGATGAAGCCGGCACCACCGGTGACCAGGACCCGCATCTTCCCGCCTTTCCTCACACCCCCGGACGGGGCGTTCCGCCCCCAGCCTACGGAGGCCCCACAACACCCTCAGTAGAGTCTGCGGTGGAGACACACTGGTGTCCTGGGGGAAGCACGGGGTTCACAGGGGAGGAAGCGCGTGACCGAGCAGGCTGCGCCGACCATCCCGGCACGCCGCGTCCACGGCGCGGCCGTCTTCGCCCGCCGCGGCGGCAAGGTCGTCGTGTCGTTGCTGTCCGTCGCGATCCTGGCCCTGACCTGGTACGGCTGGCACTTTATCGGCGACCCGAACACGGGCCTGACGACCACGAACGTCTTCGCCGACACCGAGGCGCACGCGAAGCCGCTCGACGGCGCGGTCGACATCCTCCTCGTCGGCCAGGACAGCCGCACCGACGCGCAGGGCAACCCGCTGCCCCGCGAGGTGCTGGACATGCTGCACGCCGGCGTCTCCGACGGCGAGCTGAACACCGACACGATGATCCTCGTGCACATCCCCCAGAACGGGAAGCAGGCGATCGCGATCTCGTTCCCCCGCGACTCGTGGGTGGAGCTGACCGGCGGCTTCGGCAAGCACAAGCTCAACAGCGCGTTCGTCTACGCGTACACGGACACGTACCGGACGTTGCAGCGCCAGGGCATGACCGACCTGAAGAAGGCCGACCAGGAAGCGAAGGTCGCCGGGCGGAAGAACCTCATCGCCACGATCGAGAAGTTCATCGGCAAGCCGGGCATGATCGACCGCTACGCCGAGGTCAACCTGGCGAGCTTCTACGAGATCACCAAGTCGATCGGCGGCGTCGAGGTCTGCCTCAAGGGCCCGGTCAAGGAAGCGAAGTCCGGCGTCGACCTGCCGGGCGGGCAGCAGACGATCGAGGGCGTGCAGGCGCTCGCGTTCGTCCGGCAGCGCTACGGCCTGCCCAACTACGACCTCGACCGGATCGCGCGGCAGCAGGCGTTCCTGTCCGGCCTGGCCCGCAAGGTGATCTCGACCGACGTGCTGACCAGCCCGGTGAAGATCGCCGACCTGGTGGCCGCGGTGAAGAAGTCCGTCGTGCTCTCGCAGGGCTGGGACCTGACGGAGTTCGCCGAGCAGATGCGCGGCCTGACCGGCGGCAACATCGAGTTCCACACGATCCCGACGCTCGGCAACGCGAACATCGGCGGCGCCGACGTGCTGCGCGTCGACCCGGCCCAGGTGGCGGCGGAGGTCGCGCGGCTGACGTCGGACGGCGAGACCCCGGCGGCGCCGACGTCGGCGCAGCTGCCCGGCGCCAAGGCCGTCACGGTGGAGCTGTACGACGGCTCGGGCTCGCCGGCGCTGGCCGGCCAGCTCCACGCGATGCTGCAGGGCAAGGGCTTCACGCTGGCCGCCGACCAGAAGCTGAGCACGCGCAACACCACGGTCGTCCGGTACAACCCGGCCGACGACGCCGCACCGGCACTGGTCAAGCAGGCACTGGGCATCGGCGCGCAGGCCGAGCCGGACCGCGACGTCCCCGCCGGGCACGTGCGGGTGCTGCTGGGCAAGGACCTGCGCAACTCGGCCGCCGGCGCCGGGGGCGCGCCGACGTCGTCGCCCGCGAAGCCGGCCGCCACGTCCGCACCCGCCACCCCCGCCGCGCCGCCGATCAACGCGGGCGGCGTCCCCTGCGTCAACTAGACTGCGTACGCAGGGTGTTCGGGGGAGGTAAGCCGGCGTGGCAGAAGACCAGGAAGAACCGGAGACAGTCGCCGATCCGGTGACGGAGAGCGACGACGTCAGGCCGGGACCGTCGCGGCTGCGGCGGGCCGGCCGGGTGAGCCGCCGGGTCGCGGTCGGCCTGGTGTCCCTGCTCGCGCTCGGCGCCAGCGGGTACGTCTACGTCACCAAGGACCAGCTGCAGAGCACGGTCCCGACGACCGACGCGCTCACCCCGCGGGCCGGCGAGCCCGCGCCCCCGCCCGCGGACGACGGCGCGGACGACATCCTGCTCGTCGGCAGCGACGCGCGCACGGATGCCCAGGGCAACGCGCTGCCGGCGCGGGTGCTGCGGCAGCTGCGCACCGAGGCCAACAACGGCGCGGTGAACACCGACACGATGATCCTTCTGCGGATCCCGAAGAACGGCAGCAAGCCGTCCGCCGTCTCGATCCCGCGCGACACGTGGACGGCCATTCCGGGCCGCGGCGAGGCGAAGATCAATTCGGCGTACGGCATCGCGAAGGCGCACTTCGCGCAGGCCCTGCGCGGGCAGGGCGAGCGCGACCAGGCGAAGATCGAGCGCGACTCCGACACCGAGGGCCGCCGGGTGCTGGTGCAGGCGGTGCAGGACCTGACGCAGGTGCGGATCGACCACTACGCCGAGATCAACCTGCTGGGCTTCTACCTGCTGACCGAGGCGCTCGGCGGCGTCAAGGTGTGCCTGAACCACGCGACCGAGGACAAGGATTCGGGCGCGAACTTCCGCCGCGGCGAGCAGACGGTCTCGGGCGGCGAAGCGCTGTCGTTCGTCCGGCAGCGCAAGAACCTCCCGCGCGGCGACCTCGACCGGATCGTGCGGCAGCAGGCGTTCCTGTCCTCGGCCCTGCACCAGCTGCTCTCGGCGGGCACGCTGACCAGCCCGGGCACGCTGAACGGCCTGATGGACGCGGTGCACCGGTCGTTGACCCTCGACCCCGGCCTCGACCTGCTGCAGTTCGCGCAGCAAGCGAAGGGGATCGCCTCGGGCGAACTGACGTTCGCGACGATCCCGGTGGTCACCGCGAACGGCCGGAGCCAGGACGGGCAGAGCATCGTGCAGGTCGACCTGAAGGCGGTCCGCGACTACGTGGCGGGCCTGGCCGGCCGGCCGGCCCCGGCGTCCCCGGCACCGGCCGGTGGCGGCTCGGGCAGCGGCGCCGCCCCCGCCGCGGCGCCGCTGCTCCAAGCCTCCCCCGGAGTCCCCTGCGTCAACTGACCCCAAGGGCACTTTCACGTGAAAGTGCCCTTGGGATCAGGCGAAGGCGGCGCGGTGCTCCTCCGCCCACTGCCGGAACGTCCGGGGCGCGTTGCCCGTCACCTGACGGACGAGGTCGGTGACCAGCGACGGCTCCCGTGTCGTCCGCGCCCAGGCGCCGAGGACCGACGCCGGCACGTCCGACGGCCAGCCCAGCGCCAGCATGCGCTCGATCGCCTGCTCCTTCGTCAGCTCTTCGACCCGCAGCGGCCGGCCGAGGACGTCCGCGAGCACCTCGGCCTGTTCGCGGAATGAAATCGGCTCCGGGCCGGTCAGCGCGAGCGACTCCCCGTCGTGCGAGCCGTCGATCAGGATCCGGGCGGCGACGTCGGCGATGTCCCGCTCGTGGATCGCGCCGATCCGCGAGTCCGGGTACGGCGTGCGGACCACACCTTCGGCGATGTCCGCGCGCCAGCCCAGGGTGTTCGTCGCGAAGGCGCCCGGGTTCAACGCCGTCGACGCGAACGGCGCCGCGGCCAGCGCCTCCTCGACCGCGCGGTGCATCGCCGCGATCCGGCTCTGCCCGGCATCCGGTTCGAGCGTCGCGGCCGACGACAGCAGCACGACGTGCCGCACCCCCGCCGCTTCGGCCGCCTTCACGAACCCTTCGATGCCCTGCGGCCGCGTGTACAGGAAGACCCCGGAGACGCCGTCGAGCGCGGGCTCGAGCGTCGAGGCGTCCTCCAGGTCCGCGCTCACCTTCGCGACGCCGTCCGGAACGTCGAGCTTCGCGACGTCACGGCTGGACGCGCGAACGTCCTGACCTGCGGCGACGAGCGCGTCGACGACCGCGCGGCCGACGTGTCCGGTCGCCCCGGTGACGAGAATGGTCATGGTGACCCCCAGCTCAGAGATTAATTTGCTTTCAAAGCAAACGTACTGAGGCCGGTCATCCGGTGTCAACCGGCGCGGCGCCTGGTCCGCGCCTTAGCCTTGTGCCCATGAGCCTGACCGACGAGCTGCTGCGCCCGCTGCCGGCCGCCCAACCGTTGATCACCCACTACGACGACCAGCTGGGCAGCCGCGTCGAGCTGTCCGTGGCGACCACCGCCAACTGGGCGGCGAAGACGGCCAACTGGCTGACCGAGGAGTTCGACATCGAGCCGGGCGACGCCGTGGCGGTGCAGCTCCCGGCGCACTGGCAGACCGTGGGCGTGCTGCTGGGTGCGTGGTGGTGTGGGGCGCGCGTGGTGACCGAGGGCGCCGGGGCGCGGGTGGCGTTCGTCGGGCCCGACGACCCGGAGCCGACCGGCGCGGCGGCCACCGCCGTCGTCACCCTGGACCCGATGGGCCGCGGCCTCGCGGAGCCGCCGGGCGGCGGCGCGTTCGACTACCTGAGCGAGGCGCGGCTGGCGGGCGACCAGTACCGCCCGCTGTTCCCGGTGCCCGGCACCGCGGCCGCCCTCTTCGAGTCCACTGTGGACGAGGTGCTGGCCGAAGCCAGGGCCCGCGCGGCGAAACTCGGCCTCACCGCGACCGACCGGGTGCTGTCCACCCGCGACTGGACCGAACCGGAGGGCATCCTCGACGGCCTGCTCGTCCCCCTCGCCGCGGGCGCCCACCTGGTCCACGTCAGCAACGCCGACCCGGCGAAGCTGGCCGCCCGCCGCGACGCCGAGCGCACCACGGCGGACCTCCCCGCGTAAAAGCGTGAAGGCCACCTCACCCGAGGTGGCCTTCACGAAAGGTACGAGGTCAGGCGTTCTGCAGTTCGCCGACCTCGGCGTCGCGGCGGGCGCGCTTGCGGCCCCACAGCAGGTGGTCGAGCGAGAGCCGGCCGCCGTTGAAGCCGAGGGCGAGCCCGGCGAGCGCCAGCACCAGCACCAGTTCGTAGCCGCCCTGGCCGGTCAGGCCGTTGTCGATGTGCACCGACAGCAGCGCGCCGACCGAGATCACGACGTAGCCGATGCCGACGAGCGGCAGCAGGAAGCCGACGATGAAGGCGACCGAGCCGAGGATTTCGACCGCCATCGCGAAGATCGCGGCGACCGTGGGCAGCGGGATGCCCGACATCTCGAAGAACTTCGCCGTGCCGTCGATACCGTTGTTCCACTTCTGGAGCCCGTGCGCGAGGAAGACGACCGCGACGCCGATCCTCCCCAGCAACAGGGCCACGTCCTTGAATCGTCCGAACATCCGGTTTCAGCTCCCCGGTGGGTGAAATTTCAACTGACCCGACCCAAAGTAGGGCACCGGGCACCCCCAGCCGAAGCTCCGGACGGTGATCGACAGGAAACCGACAGGCACGAAATTCGGGTGCGCGTACTGTCCGCCGCCGCTATCTTCGCCCTGACCTGCGTCCACGACCGTGAGGAGACCCCGATGCGCCGACAGACCGTCCTGCCCGGCCTGTCACCCGCATCACAGAGGACTTCCCACGACCGTGAAAACCCTGAACATCGGCATTTTGGCGCACGTCGACGCCGGTAAGACCAGCCTGACCGAGCGCCTGCTCTTCGAAGCGGGCGCCATCGACCGCCTCGGCAGCGTCGACCGCGGCGACACCCAGACCGACTCCCTCGAGCTCGAACGCCGCCGCGGCATCACCATCCGCTCGGCGGTCGCCTCCTTCGTGACCGGCGGCACCCGGATCACGCTGATCGACACCCCGGGCCACTCGGACTTCATCGCCGAGGTCGAGCGGGCCCTGCGCGTGCTCGACGGCGCCGTCCTGGTGGTCTCCGCCGTCGAAGGCGTCCAGGCCCAGACCCGCGTGCTGATGCGGACGCTGCGCCGGCTCGGCATTCCGACGCTGGTCTTCGTCAACAAGACCGACCGGCTGGGCGCCCGCGACCGCCTCGGCGACATCCGCGCGAAGCTGGCGCCGCGGGCGATCGCGCTGACCGCGTCGCCCGACGAGCTGGCCGAGCTGCTGGCCGACGGCGACGACGCCTTCCTGGAGTCCTATGTGGACGGTGCGGCCGGCGAGGCGGAGTGCCGCGCCGAACTCGTCCGCCAGGTCGCGCGCGGCGACCTGTACCCCGTCCTGTCCGGCTCCGCGATCACCGGCGCGGGCGTCGCGGACCTCGTGACGGCCATGGCCGAGCTGCTCCCGGCGACCGAGCGCACCGGCGCCGGGCCGCTGCACGCAACGGTGTTCAAGATCGACCGCGGCCGCGCCGGGGAGAAGATCGCCTACGCCCGGCTGCACTCCGGAGCACTGGCGCCACACCAGCGGATTGCCTTCTACCGCGGCGAAACCGAGTTCACCGGCCGGGTTTCGGCCGTCCGGACCGCCGCCGACGACGACGTGGCGCTCGCCGGCGACGTCGCGCGGGTGCGGGGGCTGCGGGAGGTCCGGATCGGCGACCGGCTCGGCTCCCCCGGCCCGGCGCGGCGCGGCGCGGTGTTCGCGCCGCCGACGTTGGAGACGGTGGTGCGGCCGGTCCGGCCCGAGCAGGCCGCCGCCCTGTACACGGCGCTGACCCGGCTGTCCGAAGAGGACCCGTTGATCGACGTCCGCCGCCGCGGCCACGACCTTTCCGTGCGGCTCTACGGTGAAGTGCAGAAGCAGGTGCTGAGCTCGATGCTGGCCGACGGCGCCGGCATCGACGTCACCTTCGAGCAGACGCGCACCCTGTACGTCGAGAAGCCGGTCGGCACCGGCGCCGCGTTCGAAGACCTGGATCCGGGGCAGCGGCTGTACTTCTTCGCCACGGTCGGGCTGCGGGTCGAGCCGGGGCCGCCGGGCTCCGGCGTCACGTTCGGCCTGTCGGTGGAGCTGGGGTCGCTGCCCCTGGCGTTCCACCGGGCGATCGAGGAGACCGTCCGCACCACGCTGGAGCAGGGCCTGCACGGCTGGGAGGTCCTCGACGCCGCCGTCACGCTGACGCACACCGCGTTCTACAGCCCGAACAGCGTCGCGGCCGACTTCCGCAAGCTGACGCCGCTGGTGCTGATGGCGGCGCTCGAGCAGGCGGGCACGCGCGTGCACGAGCCGGTGCACCGCTTCGAGCTCGAGGTCCCGGCGCACGCCGTCAGCGCGGTGCTGCTCAAGCTCGCCGAGCTGCGCGCGGTGCCCGGCGAGCCCGTCGCCGGGACGACGTCGTGCACGCTGCACGGCACCATCCCGGCGGAGCACGTCCACGAGTTCGAGCAGGCCCTGCCCGCGCTCGGCCAGGGTGAGGCGGTGTTCCTCAGCGAGTTCGCGGACTACCGGCCCCACCCCGGTCCGCCGCCGGTGCGGCCGCGGACCGGCGAGAACCCGTTGGACCGCAAGGAGTACCTCGCGCAGGTGGCCCGGCGTTAGCGCTTGTGGGCCCAGGCCGCGGCGAAGCAGTAGACGCCGAACGCGGCGAGGCCGAGCGCCACCACGATCAGCAGCACGGGGCCGAAGGGCTGGGCGGCGAGCGTCTTGAGCGCGGCGTCCAGCCCGCCTGCCTTGTGCGCGTCGGCGTCGAACCCGGCGATGGCCAGCAGGATCGCGACCACGGTGAAGACGACGGCCTTGGCGAGGTAGCCGGTGGTGCCCAGCCAGCCCACCCAGCGGCGCGACCGGCCCGGCAGCTCCGTGGTGTTGAGGTCTTCGAGGAACTTCTGCTTCACGCCCTTGACGGCGGCGGCGATCGCCACGCCGAGGACGGCCGCGGCGACGAGCACCACCAGGGCCGGCCCGGCCGGCAGCGACAGCAGCTTGCCGGTGAACTCCTGCTGCTTCTGGCTGCTCGACCCGCCCCCGCCGCTGCCGGTGGCGAGCCGGAAGGCGGTGAAGCCCAGCACGAGCACGACGACCCCGCGTGCGGCGGCGCCGAGCCGCTTGCGCGTCCGCTTCCCGCCGCTGACCCATTCGTAGCCGGTGGCGGCCATCAGGAACTGCCAGAGCCCGAAGGCGACCAGCCCGATGGCGACGATCCAGAGCAGGACCTGCCCGAACGCCGTCGAGCCGATCTGTTCCAGCGCGCCCTTCTGGTCGGCCTGCTCGTTGTCGCCGAAGGCGACCTGCACGGCGAGCCAGGCGATGATGAGGTGTACGACGCCGTAGCACGCCATGCCGGCCCGGCCGAGCAGTTGCGCGGTGTTACTCTTCTCGCCTCTTTCGGCGGTGGCCTCTGTCCGGTTCATGCCTGCTGGAGTACCCACGCCCGACCCCGCTCCGCTGGGCCAAGCGGCCTAATCACTTGCTGTGCCTGGGACGATCCGATTGTGCATACGAAACTGATCGGCTACTGGTCGGAACAGGAGGTCTACCCCAGCGACCCCGAGTACTCCGACCTGGGCTTCCGGGCGGACGGAACGGGCTGGATGTACTGGGCGAGCTGGAGCAAGGAATTCCTCGTCCGCCGCTTCCGCTGGCACGTTCCGGCGCCCGGCGTACTCGCTGCCCACCTGCACCTGACCGTCGGCGGCGAGTGGTCGGTGGCCGACGGGGACGTCACGCACCTGGTCGAGTACCGGGAGGAAGCCGACACCGCCATCGAGCTCGGCTGGGCGATCGGACCGGGCTCGGAGCTGACCTTGGACCGCCCACTGGGCGACCTGTGCGGCACGCGGTTCCTGCCGGTCGCCGAGGGCGGCACCGATCCCACGCTGGCCGGGTCCTAGGCCGGGCGGCGCCGCACTTCGTCGAGGCCGGCCCAGCCGCCGTTGACCGCGAGCAGCGTCAGCACCTGTTCGGCCTGTTCGGCGAAGCGCACGAGGTCCTCGTGCAGCAGGGCCGCGCGTTCGCCGTCGAGCGGGTCGAAGTCGTCGAACCACAGCGAGATGGCCGAGCCCGCGGTGACGGCGAGCCCCTGCGTGAGGCTCAGGAACCCGGGCGACGGCACCTCGGCGGCGGCCCGGTAGGCGGTCTCGATCTCGTCGCAGGCGGCGAGCAGGTCACGCAGCTGCCGCACGGCACCGCCAGGCGTCCCGTCCCAGGCGGCGGTGGGCCAGGCGCGATCGGACAGCTCGAGCCACAGCCGCCAGCCGGCGACCAGCTCGGCTTCGTCGTGGGGCGTCCAGGACGCCGGAACCGGCCAGTACATGGTTCGAGAGTGACACCGCCGGAGCGCGAAAACGCCCCGGCGGTGGGTTATGTCTCATGTGGCGAACGTCAGGAGATGACGGGCAGCACAGGGACACAGGGCGGCGTCTTCGCGTGCGCGGGGTCGAGCGCGTTGAGCACGAGCCCGGCGGCAACGGGGTCGTAGGTGATGCCGAGGTGGTCGGTGAAGTCGAGCCCGCAGACGTTCTGCAGCAGGATGTTCTTCACGTTCGGCGCGGGCGCCAGGAAGGCGCTCGTGTACGGCGTCACGACGTCGTCGTACCGCGTCTGGATGACGGTGTACTGGATGCCGGGCACGGTTTCCCCACCGGAGTTGAGATCGCCGAGGAAGTCCGACCCGACGGCCTGTTCGTTGCAGGCCTGGCAGACGGTCCCGAGCGCGGCGGGCACCCCCGGGATCCGCTCGAGGGTGCTGAGCAGCCCGAAGAGATCGGTGCCGTGGTTGGAGGGCGAAAGCCCGATGAGCCGGCTGATCTTGTCCGCGCCGCCGAGGTACTTGATCCAGTACCGGACGTTCATCCCACCCTGCGAGTGCCCGACGACGTCCAGCTTCGTCGCGCCCGTGGCCTGGAGGATCCGGTCCCCGAAGGCGGCAAGCGCTTTCGTGGTGTCGGCGATCGGGCCGACGGTCTGCAGGAACGAGCCGGGCGTACCGCCGAAGTTCCCGGCGAAGACGCAGTACCCGGCGTCGGCGAGCTTCCGGGAGAGGCCGGCCCAGTTTTCGTAGGCGTTGGCGGTGGTCCCGTTGGAGAGCAGGACGGGATTCGGGTGCCGTTCACTCGGCCGGCAGTTCCAGTCGTTCGCCCCGGGCGGCGCGATGGTGGGGGCACCGAGCGAGTAGACGGCGGCGGTGAGGATGTTCGGCTGCACGGGCCCGGTGGGTTCCTTCTCGGCCGCCTGAGCGGTCCCCGCCCCGAGTGCCAGTGCCAGTGCCGTGCCCGCGGCCGCCGTGAGCCACCTGCGCGTCGTTGCGCCCATCCGCTTCACCTCTCTGTGAACCGATGGTGACCCGCGTCACCGCAGGTTTAACGCGCGAGTAACTTGTTCGAACCTCCCCCTGGTGAGTGGTTTTCCTGCCGCGTTTCGCCTGGTAAAAGCCGACGCCCCCGGCACCACGTGGGTGCCGGGGGCGTCGCCGGAGTCCGGGCGGTCAGCCCTTGAGCAGGGCGCGGGCCATGACGACCTTCTGGATCTGGTTGGTGCCTTCGTAGATCTGGGTGATCTTCGCGTCGCGCATCATGCGCTCCACCGGGAAGTCGCGGGTGTACCCGGCCCCGCCGAAGAGCTGGACGGCGTCCGTCGTCACCTCCATCGCGATGTCGGACGCGTACGCCTTCGCCGCCGAAGCCATGAAGCCCGCGCGCTTGTCCCCGCGCTCCGACGCCGCCGCCGAGGCGTACACCAGGTGGCGGGCGGCTTCGATCTTCGTGCCCATGTCGGCGAGAATGAACTGCACGCCCTGGAACTCGGCGATCGACTTGCCGAACTGCTTGCGGTCCTTCACGTACGCCACGGCCGCGTCCAGCGCGCCCTGCGCGATGCCCAGCGCCTGCGCGCCGATCGTCGGCCGGGTGTGGTCGAGGGTCTTCAGCGCCGTCTTCAGGCCGGTGCCGGGCTCACCGATGATCCGGTCCTCGGGGATCGTGCAGTTCTCGAAGTAGATCTCCCGGGTGGGCGAACCCTTGATCCCGAGCTTCTTCTCCTTCGGCCCCACGGAGAAACCGGGGTCGTCCTTGTGGACGACGAAGGCCGAGATGCCGTTGGCCTTCTTCTCGGCGTCCGGATCGGTCACGGCCATCACGGTGTACCAGGACGACTCTCCGGCGTTGGTGATCCAGCACTTGGTGCCGTTCAGCACCCAGTGGTCACCGTCGAGCCGGGCCCGCGCGCGCATGGAGGCGGTGTCGGACCCGGCCTCGCGCTCCGACAGCGCGTACGAAGCCGAAGCCTCGCCGGACGCGATCGACGGCAGCACCAGCTTCTTGAGGCTCTCGGAAGCCGAAAGGATGATCGGCTGCGTGCCCAGCTTGTTCACGGCCGGGATCAGGGACGCCGACGCGTCGACCCGGGCCACCTCTTCGATCACGATGCAGGCCCCGACGGCGTCGGCACCCTGCCCGTCGTACTCCTCGCCGATGTGGACGGCGTTGAACCCGGACTTGACCAGCGCGTTGTACGCCTCGATCGGGTAGCGCTCGTTCTCGTCGACCTCCGCCGCGTACGGCGCGATCTCCTTCTCGGCCAGAGCCCGGACCGCGGCCCGCAGCTCCTCGTGCTCTTCGGCAAGCTGGTACAGGCCGTCGGTCACTTCCGGTCACCTTCTCTGCAACGTCGGGAGGGGTTCCGTCGATGTTAGCGCTCGTTCACCTGCGTCGTCCTTGTGGCGTTGACCGCAGAATTCGTATGGTCGAGTGATGCCGCTCACCGCGCCGACGACGCCGCCCGGTCTGCCCGCCTCCCTCGACTACCCCGAAGTCCCGGCCGGTTCGATCCTGGCGGCGGGTGCCGCGCGCTGGGGCGACCGGACCGCCTTCGCCCACGAAGGCCACAGCCTCACGTTCACCGAAACCCACCGCGCCGCCTGCCGGTTCGCCAACGCCCTGCGCGAACGCGGCATCGGCCGCGGCGACGTCGTGGCGCTGCACCTGCCGAACTGCCTGGCCTTCCCGGTCGCCTACTACGGCACGCTCCTGGCCGGGGCCACCTTCAGCCCGGCGAACCCGCTGCTCCCGCCGGACGACCTCGCCTTCCAGCTCGCCGACTGCGAGGCCGCGGCCGTGGTGACGTTCGGCCCGGTCGCGGGCGCGCTCGCGAGCGTCGCCGACCGGATCCCGGCGCGGTTCACCGTCGTCGTCCAGCCCACCGGCGACCTGCCCGAGGGCGCCGTCGAGTTCCAGGCGTTCCACGCCGGCCAGCCGGAGACTCAGCCTGCGATCGAGCTGAACGTCCACGAGGACCTCGCGCACCTCGCCTACACCGGCGGCACCACCGGCCGGTCCAAGGGCGTGCGGCTGTCGCACCGCAACGTCGTGGTCAACACGCTCCAGCACGCCTGCTGGGGCACCGGCTCGGTCCCGGCGCTCGACGCCCACGGCGACGTCACGATCGACCAGGTCGGCAGCGCGGACGAGTGGCCGTCCCGCCTGGGCACCGGCGTCGCGATCAACCTGACGCCGTGGTTCCACGCGATGGGCATCATCGGCGGCCTCAACGCGGCGGTGATCGCCGGGACGACGATCGTCCTGCACACCCGCTTCGACCCGGCGGCGTACGTCGCCGACGCCGAACGGCTCCGCATCACCGGCATCGGCGGCGCGCCGGCGCTGTTCGCCGCCCTGCTCGCGACGCCGTCGTTCCACACCGCCGACCTTTCGTCGGTCCGGTCGATCGGCTCGGGGGCGGCGCCGATGAACCACGCGATGATCACCGCCCTGCGCGAGCGGTTCCCGGACGTGGTGGTCGCCGAGGGCTACGGCCTCACCGAGGCGACGATGGGCGCGGTGATCTCGCCGACGTACCGGTCGGGCACGCGCAAGGTCGGCTCGGTGGGCCTGCCGATCTTCGACACGGAGGTCAAGATCGTCCCGGCCGAGGGCGGCGAGGACCCGCTCCCGGCGGGCGAGAAGGGCGAGGTCTGCCTGCGCGGACCGCAGATCATGCTCGGCTACCGCAACCGCCCGGACGAAACGGCGGCGGCCCTGGTGGACGGCTGGCTCCACACGGGCGACATCGGCATCCTCGACGCCGACGGCTACCTGTCCATAGTGGACCGCAAGAAGGACATGCTGCTGTACAAGGGGTACAACGTCTTCCCCCGCGAGCTCGAGGAGCTGCTCGTCACACTGCCGGGCGTCGCGGCGGCCGCGGTGGTCGGCCGCCCCGACCCCGAGGTCGGCGAGCTCCCGGTGGCGTTCGTGGTGCCGCGCGGCGCACTGGACGCCGACGAGCTGATGGCCGCGGTCAACGAGAAGGTGCTGCCCTACAAGCGGTTGCGCGAGGTGCACGTGGTCGAGCAGATCCCGGTGTCCGCCGCGGGGAAGGTGCTCAAGCGCGAGCTCCGGCAACAGCTGACCGGCAAGCTCGACTAGCTCGATCCGGATGCCCCCAATGTGGCGTTGGGTGCGTTGGACGCACCCAACGCCACATTGGGGCGCTCCAGCAACAGCTGATCGGCGACCTGGACGGCTAGTGGCCGGTCTTCTCGCGCAGCGCCGCGTCCTTGTCGAGCACCAGCTTCTCCAGGTCCTGCTGGAAGCGCGCCATCTTCGCGCGCAGGCCTTCGTCGGACGCGGCCAGGATCCGGACCGCCAGCAGGCCCGCGTTCCGCGCGCCGCCCACGGAGACCGTGGCCACCGGGATGCCCGCCGGCATCTGGACGATCGACAGCAGGGAGTCCATGCCGTCGAGGTACTTCAGCGGGACCGGTACGCCGATCACCGGCAGCACCGTCGCCGAGGCCACCATGCCGGGCAGGTGCGCCGCGCCGCCCGCGCCGGCGATGATCACCCGGATGCCCCGGGCGACCGCCGACGTCGCGTAGTCCAGCATGCGCTGCGGCGTGCGGTGCGCCGAGTAGACGCCGACCTCGTACTCGACGCCGAACTCCTCCAGCGTCGCGCCCGCCGCCTCCAGCGTCGGCCAGTCCGAGTCGCTGCCCATGATCACGCCCACCTGCGGCGCCATACCGACCTCTCCTGTCAGTGGATCGTCAGTGGATTTCGTAGCCGTCGAGCCAGACGGCGTGGGACAGCCAGTGCGCCGACAGCAGCGCGCGGTTGCGCAGGTCGTCCATGCGCTCGCCGGTGAAGTTGACGTGCCCGAGCTTGCGCCCCGGCCGCTCCTGCTTGCCGTAGAGGTGCACCCGCGCCTCCGGGTACCGCGCGAACAGGTGGTGGAGCCGCTCGTCCGGCCCCATCTCCGGCAGCTCCGGCGCGCCCAGCACGTTCGCCATCACGCACGCGGGCGCGACCAGGTCCGTGCGGCCCAGCGGGTAGTCGAGCACCGCCCGCAGGTGCTGCTCGAACTGCGACGTGCGCGAGCCGTCCATCGTCCAGTGCCCGGAGTTGTGCGGGCGCATGGCCAGCTCGTTGACCAGCAGCCCGGTGTCGGTCTCGAACAGCTCGACCGCGAGCAGCCCGGTGACGTCCAGCGTCGCCGCGATCCGCAGCGCCAGGTCCTGTGCCTCGTGCACGCGCGAGTCGTCGAGTCCCGGTGCCGGGGCGAGGACCTCGGTGTTGATGCCGCCGGTCTGCACCGTCTCGACCACCGGGTACGCCGCGCCCTGGCCGAAGGGCGAGCGGGCGACGAGCGCGGACAGCTCCCGCCGCATCGCCACCTTCGCCTCCACCAGCAGCGCGGTGCCCGCTTCCAGCAGCTCCGGCACGGTCTCGCGCGCGTGCTGGGCGGTGTCGAGCATCCAGACGCCGCGGCCGTCGTACCCGCCCGTCGCCGCCTTGAGCACCACCGGCCAGCCGTGCTCGCCGCCGAACGCCACGACGTCATCCACAGTGGACACCTCGGCGAACGCCGGGCCCGGCACGCCGAGGCCGGCCATCATCTCGCGCATCACGAGCTTGTTCTGCGCGAAACCCAGCGCGCTCGCCGCCGGCCGGATGACGTGGCCCTCCATCGCCAGCGTCAGCAGGTGCTCGCCGGGCACGTGCTCGTGGTCGAAGGTGAGCACGTCGACCGAGGCCGCGAACTTCCGCAGCGCGTCCAGGTCGGTGTGGTGTCCCAGGGTGACGTCGCCGGCGACGAGCCCCGCGGCTTCGTTCTCGCCCGCGGCGAGCACGCGCAGGGACTGGCCGAGGGAGATCGCCGCCTGGTGGGTCATCCGGGCCAGCTGGCCGCCGCCCACCATGCCCACGACGGGCAGACCGGTGTGTTTGTCCATAGCGCCGATCAGCCTAAACGGTCACCAGGCGGGCCGACCGCCGGACCAGACGTAGCTCACGCGCCGCCAGCCCGAGGATCCCGGCCGCCGCCGCCAGCACGTACCCGTTGCCGAGGACCGACCAGCCCAGGCCCCAGCCGAACTCCGTGTCACCGCCGTTGGGCACCAGCATCACGACCTGCGAGACGAACAGCGCCGCGACCGCCGCCGCGGCCCACCACCGCGCCTTCACCACCAGCAGGGTGATCAAGGGCACGCACCAGACCCAGTGGTGTGACCACGACACGGGCGACAGCAACAGCCCGTAGAACGCCGTCACGAGCAGCGCGGCCGCGTCCTCGCCACGCCGGTGCAGCCGCACGACGAGCCACACCGCCGGCACGGCGAGCACCGCCGCCACCCCGACCGCCACCGCCAGCGACCAGGGCGCCAGCGCGGAGGCCCGGTTGACCAGCCCGTTGAGCGACTGGTTGAAGATCCAGTGCACCGACCCGACCCGGCTCGGGTCGGTCGCCGAATCCCGCCAGAACCGCACCGCGTCGGCCGGGATGACCGCGAACATCACCGCTTCGAGCGCCACGAACGTGCCCAGGGCCCGCAGCCCGTCCTTCCACCGGCCGGTGAAGAACAGGTGCGGCACGAAGATCAGCGGGGTCAGCTTGATCGCCGCCGCCACGCCGATCAGCACACCCGCCCACCGCGACCCACGGAGGGAGAGCACCAGGACGTCCAGCACCACGAACGCCATCAGTATCAAGTTGATCTGGCCCAGGAACAGCGTCTTCCACACCGGTTCCAGCGCCAGCGCGACGGCCGTTCCCGCCGGCAGCGCCCACCACCTTCTTCCCAGAAGGGATGCACGCCCCGGCGGCGACGAAACCACCGTGACGACGACGATAAGACCCACCACCGACAAAAACGCGATCACGCCCCAGACCAGGCCGGACGGGACCAAGGCGAGCGGCAGGAACAGCGGCGCGGCGGCCGGCGTGTAGGTGAACGGCAGCCGCACCCAGTCCGGCAGCGCGGTCAGCACGTCCCGCGTGTAGAGCGGGTCGCCGTGCAGCAGGGTCAGCGCGCCCGCGCGGTACACCGCGCTGTCCGCGCCCAGGTGCCACCCGGCCAGCCAGCCGACCACGCCGAACGCCAGGACGAGCAGCGCGATGGTCCCGGCGAGCAGGCGGCCGGCGCGCGCCTCAGACGCCGGCGGGGACGTCGACATCCGCGGCCGCCTTCTTCCGCGCTCGCCGCAACAGGCCCCACCTCAGGATGAGGGCGAAGGCCAGCACGACCGGCATCAGGATGTAGGCGTCGCCCAGGACGTTCTGCCACACCTTCCAGTGCAGCTCGACGTTGCGGCCGTTCGGCAGGATCAGCAGCACGCAGCTGACGAACACGAACGCCACCAGGCCGGTGCCGACCCAGCGCTTCCACGCCGTCTTCGGGGTGGTCTTCGGCAGCCGCGAGACCAGCAGCACGATCAGCGGGATGACCCACACCCAGTGGTGGGTCCACGAGATCGGCGACATCAGCAGCGTCCAGAACGCGGTGACGAGCAGCGCGGCCAGGGCCTGGCCCTTGCGGTGGAAGCGCAGCAGCAGCCACAGGGCCGGGACGGCGAGCAGGAAGCCGATGCCCATGGCCGCCTTCGACGCCCACGGCGCGAGGTCGGTGGCCCGGTTCATCAGCGCGTTCAGCGACTGGTTGCCCGCCCAGTGCACCGGCCCGATCCGGCCGGTGTCGGGCAGGGTCACGGTCCAGTACTTCGCCGCGTCGTGCGCGTTGATCAGGAACATCAGGCCCTGGAGCAGCACGAACGTCGCGAACCCGCGGATCGCGTCCATCCGGCGGCCGGTGATGAACAGGTGCCCGAGGAACACCAGCGGCGTCAGCTTGATCGCCGCCGCGACGCCGACCAGCACGCCGCCCCACCGGCTGCCGCGGGCGCCGATGACCAGCATGTCGAGCAGGATCATGGCCATCAGGATCAGGTTGATCTGGCCGAGGAAGATCGTCCGCCACACCGGCTCGAGGGCGAGGAAGACCAGGAAGAACACGATGGTCGAGCGGGCGGGCGAGGCCCACCAGCGCGGCCCGTCGGCGGCCGGCCGCGGCAGGGCGCCGATCGCGATCCGGATCGACAGGGCCATCGCCCCCAGCGAGACGGCGGTGATCAGGCCCCAGGAGATCTGCGTCGGGAACGCGGCGAGCGGGACGAAGATCAGCGCGGCCGTCGGCGGGTAGGTGAACGGCAGCAGCGCCCACCACGGCTCGTTGGGCAGCGTGTTGGCGTCGTAGAGCGAGTCGCCCTGCAGCAGCGTCAGCGCGCCGGCCCGGTAGACCGCGCTGTCGACGCCGAGCACCCAGTCGTGCTGCCAGCCGTAGATGCCGTACCCGATCGCGAACAGCGGGATCACCGACAGGATCAGGATCGACCGCGGGCGGACGGACAGGCGGGCGAGGGATTTCCGCAGGGCCAGGCGGTGCTGGGGTCTGGCCGCGACAGCGCCGTCGACGTCGGTGGAAACGGTCCGGGTCACCGCACCAGGAAATCATGACCGGCCCGGTCACGGTCGGAAGGGTCCGGGCGAAACCGGACTTTTCCGGTGTTCTACGCGCGCGCCAGGTGGGCCAGCAGGTCGCAGGCGAGCTCGTGGGTGGCCGGCAGCCGGACCGCCGAGACGCGGGGTTTGCCCACGTCGGCGAGCTGCGCGTCGACCGACAGCCGTTCGTGCAGCGCCCTGCGCAGCGCGACACCGTGCGAAGCGACCCGCTCGTCCTTCGGGACCAGGGCCGCGACGACGGACGGGCCCAGCGAAGCGATGCTCTGCCCGCTGTCGAACACCGACCGCAGCGCGTCCGCGACCAGGATCATCCCGGTCAGCCGCGGGAACCCGGCGACGGCGCTGAGGTCGAGCGAGACGACCAGCAGCACGTGGTCGTCGGCGGCCGGCCGGTCGCGCGCGGCGGCGGCGCGGTAGACCTCCGCGAGCCGGGTGCGCAGGTAGGCGGCCGACGGCAGGCCGGTCAGCGCGTCGGTGACCTCGGTGTGCACGAGCTGGTCGGTGGCGACGTCGGCCCAGGCCAGCGCCGTGGTCCGCAGCAGCCGCGCGGGCGTGGCGTCGACGTCCGGCGCGACGAAGCCGTCGCCGCCGTGGCCGAGCACCGCGTGCAGCGCGGCCAGGTCGGCGAGGGTCTCGGCGAGGCCCGCACCGGCCGCCGCCCTGGCCCTGGCCAGGCCGGCCAGCGCGGTTTCGGCGGCTTCGACGCGGCCCTTGGCCATCACGGCCGCGCAGACGGCGTCCACTTCGGGCAGGGCCCAGTCGCTCGGGAACCGCCAGCCGGCGGCGAGGCTGGCCGTGCGCCAGCGGGCCCGCAGCGCACGCAGGGAGGCGTCTCGCTCGGCCTGGGTGGGCGGGGTGTCACCGGAATCGGGTCGCGTAGCCGGAACATCCACTGGCCACCCGCCCCTTTCGTCCGGTTCGCAACGATCTTGTCCGTCGCTTCACGATGAGGACGTACCCCGAGGGACACCGTGACGCGTACTGACCAGTTTTTGTCGTGGAGCTTTTCCCCCGCTCGGCCCAGGGGTGGGTGATTTTGCTCCGCCGTCGGAGTCATCAGGCCGACCACGACGTGACCGCCGGGGGTGGGTCAGTCACACTTGTCTCGCGTCCCGGATCGGCCTGTAATGGCAGGTCCTGGCCCTAGCCGACCGAGGAGTGCCGTGTCCACAGTTCCCGCCGATCTCAGCGGAAAGAGTGACGCCGAACTGATCGCGGAGGTCCGCTCCGGGAAGATCGCTTCGTACGGCACGCTCTACGAACGGCACACCGGCGCGGCCCACAACCTGGCCCGCCAGCTGGCCCGCTCCAGCTCCGAAGCGGATGATCTCGTGTCCGAGGCGTTCGCCAAGGTGCTCGACACGCTCCGTGGCGGCAAGGGCCCGGACACAGCCTTCCGGGCGTACTTGCTGACCGCCCTGCGTCACACCGCGTACGACCGCACCCGCAAGGAACGCCGGGTCGACCTCAACGAGGACATGACCCAGGTCGGCGGCGCCGCGGCCGAGGCGCTGACCGTGCCGTTCTCGGACACCGCGGTCGCCGGGCTCGAGCGGACCATGGCCGCCAAGGCGTTCGCCCGGCTGCCGGAACGCTGGCAGGCGGTGCTCTGGCACACCGAGATCGAGCAGCAGAGCCCGGCCGAGGTCGCGCCGCTGCTCGGCCTGACCGCGAACGGCGTCTCCGCGCTCGCCTACCGCGCCCGCGAGGGGCTTCGGCAGGCGTATCTGCAGGTCCACCTGCAGGAGAACGCCGAAGAACGCTGCCGGGCCTGCGCCGAGCGGCTCGGCGCGTGGACCCGCGACGGGCTGTCCAAGCGGGAACGCGCCCAGGTCGAGAACCACCTCGACGAGTGCGACAACTGCCGGGCGCTGGCCGCGGAGCTCGCCGACGTCAACGGCGGCCTGCGCGCGATCATCGCCCCGATCGTCCTGGGCGGCGCCGCGCTGGGCTACCTCGCCACCATCGGCGCCGCGAAGGCGAGCGCGGCCACGGCGGCCACCGCCGGAGCGGTCGGTGCCGCGGCCGCCGGCGGCAAGGCCGGTGCGTCCGCGGCCGCCGCGGGCCCGCGCCAGTTCGCCGGGGTCGCCGCGTCCGGCACGGCGCTCGTCGCGGCCGTCGTCATCGCGCTCACCGCGGGCGGCGGGACGCAGGAGATCCCGGTCGCCAACCCGGCACCGCCGCCGGCGCAGCAGGTCGAACCGCCGGCCCCGAAGCCCCAGCCACCGGCCCCGCCCGCACCGGCGCAGCCCCCGGCACCCGAGCCACCCCAGCCGCCCGCCCCGCCCGCGGCTCCCCCGGTCCAGCCCGCGCCGCCGCCGGTCGCCCCGCCGGCCCCGGCGCCGCCGCCCACGCCGGCCCCGGCCAAGCCGTCGATGTCCGCGACGGCCCCGCCGGACGGCGTCGAGCTCAGCCCGGGCTCCGCGGCGAACCTGCCCATCACCGTCCGCAACGACGGCGGCAGCCTGTCCGAGCCGGTGGCGGTCGCGCTGACGCTGCCGCGCGGGGTGCGCGCGGTCGACACCGGCGGTGGCGGCGGCGCGGCGGCCCGCGCCCAGGCCCCCGGCCCGATCTCGGTGAACTGCCCCGGCGGCGAGGGCACGGTCACCTGCCGGACCGGCGCCGGCCTGCAGCCCGGCCAGAGCGCGACGCTGAACTTCCGGCTGGAGGCAGGCGAAGACGCCGAAGGCGGCACGGTGAACGTGTCGGTCACGGCCGGCGTGCAGGTCTCCGCCGAGGTGGACGTCAAGGTCACCGTGAAGGTCCCGCCGGACGGCGTGGTCCTGGAGGCGCAGGGCGACGGGCTCTCGGCGTTCCCCTGGAACCACCACCCGCTGGTCTACGTGCGGGTCCGCAACACCGGCGAGACGACCAAGCCGGTCACGGTCACCTTCGACCAGCCGCTCAAGCGGTGGTGGAGCCTGCGCGGCTTCCCCTGCACGACGACGGACGAAGGCGCCACCTGCACGACGAAGAGCGCGCTGGCGCCGGGCCAGCACGTCAACCTGTGGGTGCGGCTGCTGGGCCGTCCGAACGAGGGCCGGGTGACGATCACCGCCCAGCTGGGCCGGGCGACGGCACCGCCGGTGACCGTGGACTTCGGCTGCTGGCGCCTGTGGTGCGGCAAGGACCCGGTGCCCACGCCGACGCCACCGACGACACCGTCGATCCCGAAGCCGACGAAGCCCTCGAAGCCGACGCCGACGAAGCCGACGTCGAAGCCGCCGGTCACGACGACGGAGGAGTCTTCGGGCGAGCCGCCGGTGTCCACGACCACGACCACGACGAGCGCGCCGCCGCGGTCCGGCGGGAAGCCGGGGGCCAAACCGCCGACCGTCAGCCCCGAGCTGGGTTTGCGCTGGCTGATCGGCTGACGAAGCCACGCCGGTAACCGGACAATCCCGACAGCAAGGCCGCCTGAACCACGGGTTTACGCGGTGTGCTCCTAGACTGCGTCGTGTGACCGTTGTGGAAACCGTGCTCAAGCGCACGCCGGAACCACTGCGTTCGGTGCTGATCAAGCACCGGGAGCTGCTGAAGTTCGCGATCGTGGGCGGCACGACGTTCCTGGTCGACAACGGCGTCTGGTACGCGCTCAAGCTCACGGTGCTGGAGCCGAAGCCGACCACGGCGAAGGCGATCGCGATCATCGTCGCCACCATCGTGTCCTACATCCTCAACCGCGAGTGGTCCTTCCGGACCCGCGGCGGACGCGAGCGCCACCACGAAGCCGCGCTGTTCTTCGTCATCAGCGGCATCGCGGTCGGCGTCAACCTGGTCCCCCTCATCGTCTCGCGATACGTGCTCGACCTCGAGGTCCCGCACGTGACGTTCCTGGTCCAGGAGGTCGCGGACTTCGCGAGCGGCTCGATCATCGGCATGCTGCTGGCCATGTTCTTCCGCTTCTGGGGCTTCAAGAAGTGGGTGTTCCCGGACGAGCTGGGCGAGCGACGGCGGGACACCGACCAGGTCACCCGCCTCCCCTGAAAAAGTACTTGCACTTTGACATGTAGTTGTCTACGGTCATCTTCGTCAGTGGTTCCTGCGTAGTGGACGCCGTCCGGGTTCGGCCGGGCGAGCGGGACGATTCGAGGTGGTTTCCGAGCGCGAAGAGGTCGCATCCGTTCGCGGATGACGATGGAGCCTTTTCCCGACTCGACGTCGGCGCGTGTTTTCCGCGCGGCCGAAATCTCTCGTCCCTTCTGCCGAAACAAGGATTTGTTCTTGAGCACGATCGCGCCTTCGCGCGCCCTGAAACCTGCCCTCACGGGCCTGTTCCTGTCCGTTTTCCTCGCGATGCTCGACGCCCAGGTCGTCGCCACCGCGCTCCCCCGGATCGCCGCCGAGTTCGGCGGCACCGGTGCCTACGCCTGGGTCACCACGGCCTACCTGCTCGCCGGTAGCGCCACCGCGCCGCTGTACGGCAAGCTCGGTGACGTCTTCGGCCGCAAACGCGTGCTCCTCGCCGCGCTCGCCCTCTTCCTGTTCGGCTCGCTCGCCTGCGGGCTCGCCCCGTCGGCCGGGCTGCTGATCGCGGGGCGGGTGCTGCAGGGCGCCGGCTCCGGCGGCCTCTTCGTCACCGTCGGCGCTTCGCTCGGCGAAATGTTCTCGCCGCGCGAAGGCGCGAAGTACTTCGGCTGGTTCTCGATCTGCTTCGCCGTCGCTTCGCTCGCCGGTCCGGTGGTCGGCGGCCTGCTCACCGGCGTCGCCGGGTGGCGGTCGATCTTCCTGGTCAACCTGCCGCTCGGGCTCGTCGCCCTGGCCTGCCTCAATTCGCTCGATCTGTCGAAGCGGCGGCGGGAAGCGCCGTTCGACTTCGCCGGCGTGGTCCTGCTGGGCACGGCGATCACCGGGTTCACGCTGCTCGCGCCGTGGTCGATCGGCGTCGGCGCGGTGGCGGCCGTGGTGTTCGTGGTCGTCGAACGGCGGGCCGAAGCGCCCGTGCTGCCGCCGCGGCTGTTCCGCGACCGCACGTTCACCGTGTCCGTGCTGCTCAGCGTGCTCGCCGGGTTCGCCTTCCTCGGCTCGGTCAACTACATCGCGGTCTTCCTGCAGGCCGACGCCGGTCCCGCCGAAGGCGGCCTGCGGCTGGTGCCGATGACGATCGCCGTCGCGGTCGCCTCGGCCGTCGCGAGCAAGGTCATCGCCCGTACCGGCGCCTATCGCTGGGCGCCGCGGGCGAGCATGGCGCTCGGCCTGCTCGCGGTGCTCGGCCTGCTCACCCTGGACGGCCTGCCGGCGGTCCTCGGCTGCCTGGTCGTCTTCGGCTTCGCGGCCGGGCTCAACCTGCAGGTGCTCGCCATGGCCACGCAGAACACCGCCCCGGCCGCGGACCGCGGTGCGGTCGCCGCCGGCGTCAACCTCGCCCGCGCACTCGGCTCGGCCCTCGGGCCGGTCGCGCTCGGCTTCGCCTACCAGGCCGGCACCCACAGCGTGTTCCTCACGCTGCTGCCCGTCCTCGCGCTCGGCCTCGTCACGGCGTTCGCGCTCCCCCACGTCCCCCTTTCCCGACAGGAGACTTCACGATGATCTTCGTCCTCGGCGCCACCGGCAAGGTCGGCCGCCACCTCGTCCCCGCCCTGCTCGACGCCGGCGCGCCCGTCCGCGCCCTGACCCGCGACCCGGCGAAGGCCCGCATCGACCCGCGGGCCGAAGTGGTCCGCGGCGACCTCGACACGTCGGACCTGCCCGCCCTGCTCGACGGCGCGGACCGCGTGTTCGTCCTGACCCAGGGGCACATCGCCGACCGCGAAGCGGCGGTCGCGCAGGCCGCTGCCCGGGCCGGCGTCCCCCACCTCGTCAAGCTGTCCACCACCGGTGTCCACTTCGGACAGAAGGACGCGATCACCACGGCCCACGCGGAAGCCGAGCAGGCGATCCGCGAAGCCGGGCCGGTGTGGACGATCCTGCGGCCCGGCGCCTTCATGGACAACCGGTTCGCCTGGATCGGCTCGATCCGCGAGGAAAACGCCGTGTACGTCCCGGACACCGACCCGCCGTCCGCGCTGGTCCACGTCCGCGACATCGCCGAGGTCGCGACGCTCACGCTGACGACGTCCGGCCACGAAGGCGCGACCTACGGGCTCACCGGCGGCGAGGCCCTCACCGCCGAGCAGCAGGTCGCCATCCTGGCCGAGGCGATCGGCCGTCCGCTGAAGTACGTCGAGGAGACCGAAAGCGCCGCGAAGGAACGCCTGATCCGGATGTACGGCTGGCCCGCGAAGGCCATCGACGGCCTCTTCGCCCTCAAGCGCGAGTCCGCGCCACACGAACGCGTCGTCTTCGACACGATCGAGCGGCTCCTCGGCCGTCCGCCGCGCACCTTCGCGGCCTGGGCACGGGAGAACGCGTCCGCGTACCATCACCAACGGTGACGATGCGGAGGTGAGCTGGCGTGGGTGACCTGCGCGTCCTCGTCGTGGACGACCATCCCCTGTTCCGGATCGGCGTGGGCACGCTGCTCGCCGCCGAACCCGGAATCGCGGTCGTCGGCGAGGCCGCGAGCGGCGCCGACGCGGTCGCCTCCGCCGCCGCCCTCCAGCCGGACGTCGTGGTGATGGACCTGCACCTGCCCGACCTGTCCGGCATCCAGGCGACCCGGCACATCGTGGCGGCGAACCCGGGCACCGGCGTGCTGATGCTGACCATGGCCGACGAAAGCGAGTCGGTCTTCGCGGCGATGCGCGCCGGTGCCCGCGGCTACCTGCTCAAGGACGCCGAACCGGACGAGATCATCCGCGCCGTCCAGGCGGTCGCCCGGCGGGAGGCGATCTTCGGCCCCGACATCGCCAACCGCGTGCTCGCCTTCTTCAACCAGCCACCGGTCAGCGAGCCGGTGTTCCCGGAGCTGACCGGGCGCGAGCGCGAGGTGCTCGCGCTGATCGCGGCCGGGCACAGCAACACCGTCATCGCGAGCACCCTGTGCCTGAGCCCCAAGACCGTGCGCAACCACATCTCGAACGTCTTCGCCAAGCTCCACGTCGCCGATCGCGCCGAGGCGATCGTCCGGGCCAGGGACGCGGGCCTCGGCCGTTCTGTGACAAGCGGGGCTTCGCCCCGGGCCGGGGGCTCCGCCACCCGGACCCCCAAACCGAAGTCCTGAAGGTCGGTACACCCGGGCAACATCGGGACGCCGGTCCCATGCGCCCGGGACACCCGAGCGGGCAGGCTGGGCAGCCTGCACCGTTCGAGGGGAATGGGGAACGATGTTCGAAACCGACCGGACCCCGGTGGTGGTCCGCGCCACCGATCCGATCCTGCACGACGGCGTCTGCATGGCGCTGCGTTCGCGCGACGACGTCCGGGTGGTCGACGACGGCACGGCTCTGGTCGCCCTGCTGGTCGCCGACCGCATCGACGAGAGAATGACGCAGCTGCTGTCCGCGCTGCACCACCAGGGCTTCACCCGCATCGTGCTGGTCGCGGGCGAAGTCGACGACAACGAAATCCTCAACGCGGTCGAGCACGGGGTCTGCGCGGTCGCCCGCCGCGCCGACGCCGGGCCCGACGTCCTCGTCCGCCTGATCAAGGCCGCCGCGGCCGGGGAGGGCGCGCTGCCGCCCGACCTGCTCGGCCGGTTGCTGAACCGGGTTTCGCGGCTGCAGCGCCAGGTGCTGCAACCGCGCGGGCTGCGCCTGGGCGGCATGAGCGACCGGGAGACCGACGTGCTCAAGCTCGTCGCGGCCGGGTACTCGACGCAGGAGATCGCCGACGAGCTGTGCTACTCGCAGCGCACGGTGAAGAGCATCCTCCACGACGTGACCAACCGGTTCCAGCTGCGGAACCGGTCGCACGCGGTCGCCTACGCGTTGCGGGAGGGGCTGATCTAACGCGGGACGCGCTCGGCCGGCCACCGCACCTCGGGGACGTCGCTCGGCCGGGGCACCTTCAGGAACAAGCTGAACACCGCCGGACGGCGGTTCGACAGTTCGAGGCGGCCGCCGTCGGCCTCGACCAGGGCGCGGGCCAGCGCCAGGCCCACGCCCGTCGAACCGCCGCCGGAGAAACCGCGTTCGAAGATGTGGGGCGCGAGCTCGTCCGGGACGCCGGGGCCCGTGTCGCTCACCTCGATCACCACCGTGCCCTCGGCGTCGCCGCGGCGGGCGATGATGCTCACCGTGCCGGAACCGTGGCGCAGGGCGTTGTCCAGCAGGACGCCGACGACCTCGCGGAGCCGTCCCGGAGTGGCCCTGGCCATCAGGCCGTCGGCCACGCGCGTCCGCAGGTTGCGGCCCTCCGCGCGGAGCAGCTCGCGCCACTCCTGCGCCATTTCCGGCAGCTGGTGCGGCAGGTCCACCGGTTCCGCGCCGACCTCGCGGGCCGCGCGGGCCGCCGCCAGCAGCTCGTCGAGGGCCTCGGCGAGGCGGTCGGCCTGCTCCTGCGCCGCCTTCGACTCGTCGGCCACCTCGTCGTCGGAGTGCACGGTGAGCGGTTCCAGCCGCAGCTGCAACGCCGTCAGCCGGCTGCGGAGCTGGTGCGAGACGTCCCCGACGAGCTGGCGTTCCCGCTGCACGAGCTGGGCCAGCGCGGTGCCGGACGCGTCCAGGGCTTCGGCGACCATGTCGAGTTCGCCGACGCCGTAGCGGCTCGGGTCGGGCCGGAAGTCGCCGCCGCCGAGCCGGGCCGCGCGCTCGGCCACGTGCCGCAGCGGCTTCGCGAGCCGCCGGGCCGTCGCGATCGCCACCACCGCGCCGGTGCCGATCGACAGCAGCACCAGCAGCACGACGACGAGCGTCACCGTCGTCTGCCGGTCGTGCATCGGGCCGGCCGGGACGGCGATCTCCACCTTGCCGTCCCTGGCCAGGTCGGCCGTCTCGGTGACGGTGTCCTCGCCGGGGGAGCTCCCGTACCGCCGTTCTTCCTGGCCGCTGGTCCGCACGGTGAGCAGCCCGTTCGCCGGGACCGCCGCGCGCACCTGGTCGAGGTCGATCTCCTGGCCGTTGGCGATCTCGGTGTCCAGGATCGCCGCCGCCGCGCGGGCGTTTTCGGCGAGCGTCTCGCGGTAGCTCGACTCGATCTGCCAGCTCGCCACGATGCCCAGCGGGATGCCGAGGACCGCCGCGGTGACGGCGACGGCCAGCAGGATGGCCAGCAGGATGCGGCGGCGCACGGCTTATTCGGCGTTGAAGCGGAAGCCGACGCCGCGGACGGTCGCGATCCGCCGCTCGCCGTCGTGGGCCTTGGTGGTCCGGCCGGCGGCCTCGTCGGCGGCGATGGCGAGCTTCCGCCGCAGCCACGACATGTGCATGTCGAGCGTCTTGGACGTCTTCGACTCGAGGTCGTTCCAGACCTCGGCGAGGATCTCGTCGCGGCTGACGACCTGGCCGGCCCGGGTCATCAGCACGCGCAGCAGCTCGAACTCCTTGTTCGCCAGCTGGACCTCGTGGTTGTCCACGGTGACCAGCCGCGCGCCGAGGTCCATCCGGACCCCGCCGGCCTCCAGCACCTCGGGCACCCGGCGGCGCAGCAGCGCGCGGATCCGGGCGAGCAGCTCGGCGAGCCGGAACGGCTTGGCCACGTAGTCGTCGGCGCCCGCGTCGAGGCCGACGACGAAGTCGACCTCGTCGGTGCGGGCGGTGAGCATCAGGACGGGCAGCTCGGTGCCGGCCGCGCGCAGCCGGCGGCAGACCTCGAGACCGTCCATCCCGGGCAGGCCCAGGTCCAGCACGAGCAGGTCGACGCGCTGGGCGGCGGTGGCGTCGAGCACCGAAGGGCCGTCGGTGACGACGTGGATCTCGTATCCCTCGCGTTCGAGGGCGCGGGAGAGCGGTTCGGCGATGGCCGGATCGTCTTCGGCAAGTAGGACCATGCTCACCTGGCCAACTCTACGGCTCACGGGCGTGAAAACATCGTGACCGTGCCTGGCTACGAAAATGATCTGGCTCTCGCCACCCGGCTGGCCGATGCCGCCGACGCGATCACGACGGCGCGGTTCCGCGCTCTGGACCTCGCGGTGGAGCGCAAACCCGACCGCACCCCGGTGACCGACGCCGACACGGCGGTGGAGGACGCGATCCGCGCGCTGCTGGCTTCGGAGCGTCCCGGCGACGCGGTGCTCGGCGAGGAGCGCGGCGGCTCGGCGGCGACCGGCCGCGCGTGGGTGCTCGACCCGATCGACGGCACCAAGAACTTCCTCCGCGGTGTACCCGTCTGGGCGACCCTCATCGCGCTGGTTTCGGACGGCGACCCGGTGGTCGGCCTGATCAGCGCCCCCCTGCTGGGCCGCCGCTGGTGGGCGGCTTCGGGCGCCGGAGCGTTCTCTTCGGACAGCGCCGGAACGCGGCGGCTGTCGGTTTCCGGCGTTTCGTCCCTTTCGGACGCTTATCTGTCCACAACGGACCTGAACTCGTGGACGGAGTACCACTCGCGCGCGAAGTACCTCGACCTGGTGGACGCGTGCTGGGAGACCCGCGCGTTCGGCGACTTCTGGCACCACGTGCTGGTGGCCGAGGGTGCGCTCGACGTGGCGGCGGAGTGCATCGTCAACCCGTGGGACGTCGCGGCCGCCCAGGTGATCGTGACGGAGGCGGGCGGCCGGTTCAGCGACCTGGACGGGGTCGGGCGCTACGACAACGGGAGCGCGTTGTCGACGAACGGCCGCCTGCACGACGAGGCCCTGGCGATCCTCAAGCGCTGAGGGGGCACTTTCTCGTAAAAGTGCCCTTCAGGTCAGGAGCCGGGCAGCAGGCCGACGGCGCCGCGGGCGACCTGCGCCCAGGCCAGCCGGCCGAACAGGTAGTGGCACGCCACCTGTTCACTGGTGAACCGCGCCCAGTCGTAGCGGTTGCCCTGCTCGCGCCAGAACACCTCCCACGCCTCGTCCTCGCCCTGCATCAGGCACCAGGCGTTGTCGACCTCGGCGCCGAGCGAGACGACCTCCGGCGGCACGCCCAGCACGCCGAGCCACCGCTGGATCGACTGGGTGTTCATCAGTCCTCTTCCCCCTTGGCCTCGGCGAGGTAGCCGAGGGTCACCAGTTCGTCGGCCGCCAGCAGGGCACGGTACCGCGTGCCGCCGCCGACCTGGCCGAACCAGTTCGCCGTCTCCGAGCGCCACATCGGCACCTTGCGCACCACGACGTACCGGCGGTACTCGGCGTCCAGGAACGCGGGTGGCAGCGAGCGTTCCGCGAACGGCGTGCCGTCCTCGTAGAGCACCCGCCCGTAGGCCGGGCCGAACCGGTCGAGGACCGTGTCGGCCGGGACCATCACCGGCTCGGGCCAGTCCAGGCTGCTCTCGGGGAACTGCTCGCCCGGCGGCCACGCGTACTCAGGGCCGAGCTCGCTCTGCCCGACGACGAACCGGCGGATCCAGACCGCCTGCGTCGCCCGCGCGTACGGCACGTACCCCTCTTTCAGGTGCCGCGGCACCGGCCGCGACGGCGCGGTCGGCGAGCGGCGGAAGCCCGCGGTGACGTTGGTCAGCGCCTGGTCGTCGAAGATCAGCCGGGCGTCCGGGTGGTCGTTCGGCGGGAAGCCTTCGGGGTCGTCGGGCAGCGGCAGCTGGCGCGCCGGCTTGTCCATCGCGACCGGCAGGTGCCCGATCGGGAACATGTGCACCAGGAACAGCGCGACGATGCTTTCCCGTTCGGTGCGCGGCGAGCCGAGCGGCGGCAGCGGCGCGGGCGCACCCGGGCTCGGCGGCGGGCCCGCCACCGGCGGCGGCCCGGCCACCGGCGGCGGTGGCAGCGGAGCCGGCGTCGGCGGGGGCGGCGGGGCCGGGGGCAGCTGGAACGGCGGCAGCAGCGGCGACACCGCGTGCGGCCACGCCGCGGGATTGCCCGAGGGCGGGGTCGGCGCCTCTTCGAAGGCGCCCGAATCCGCCAGGCCGTACCCGGGCAGCTGCACCGGCCCGGTGTCGAGGTCGGCCTCGACCGGTTCGGAGCCCGCCTCGGAAGGCTCGGTCACACCCATCCTCCGGCTCGGTCGGTGCCCGTGGGGCACACGCTGTTCGACGCGGCCGCGGCGCTGCCGGTCCCCCTTGATACCGCACCCCGTCCTCAGGGGTGTCAACGAGGTCAGCTCTGCTTCTGTTCGGGGGCTCCGGGTGGCGGAGCCCCCGGCCCGGGGCGAGGCCCCGGTGGGCACAGAGCGGCGACCACGCGGGACGGGCTCGGGCGGCCGAGCTGTCCCGCCATCCAGACGCTGGCCCCCACCAGCGCGTCCAAGTCGACACCGGTGGCCACCCCGAGGCCCTCCAGCATCCACACCAGGTCTTCGGTCGCCAGGTTGCCGGTGGCCGATTCGGCGTACGGGCAGCCGCCGAGCCCGCCCGCCGAAGCGTCCACAGTCGACACTCCACATCGGAGCGCCGCCAGGGTGTTGGCGAGAGCCTGACCGTAGGTGTCGTGGAAGTGCACGGCCAAAGTACCGACGTCGCCGAACAACCCGATGAGGTTCTCGACCTGCCCGGCCGTCGCGACGCCGATGGTGTCGCCCAGCGAAAGCTGCGAACACCCCATGTCGAGCAGGCGGCGACCGGCCGCGGCGACCTGCTTCGCCGGCACGACGCCCTCCCAGGGGTCGCCGAAGCACATCGAGAGGTACCCGCGGACGTCCAGGCCCGCTTCCCTGGCCCGCGTGACGACCGGCTCGAACATCGCGAACTGTTCGTCGAGCGACGAGTTGAGGTTCTTGCGCGCGAACGTCTCGGTCGCGCTGGCGAAGATCGCGATGTGCTCGACACCGGCGTCGAGGGCCCGGTTCAGGCCCTTCTCGTTCGGCACCAGCACCGGGTACCGGACGCCTTCGCGGCGGTCGAGCCGGGCCAGCAGCTGCTCGGCGTCGGCCAGCTGCGGCACCCACTTCGGGTGGACGAAGCTGGTGGCCTCCAGCGTCGTGAGCCCGGCGCCGGCGAGCCGGTCGAGGAACTCCAGCTTCACCTCGACCGGGACGATGGCCTTCTCGTTCTGCAGCCCGTCACGCGGGCCGACCTCCCAGACGGTGACCGACGCCGGCAGCTCGCCCGCCGAGGGGACGCGCTCGGGCAGGCCCAGTTCGCGCGTGCCCATCAGCGGCGTCTCTCGCCGCGCGGCGGGTGCCCGCCGCCCTGGGGCGGCAGGGGCGTGGTCGGCTGGGCCCCCGGCCGGTAGTCGTCGTACGGGTTGTCGTTGACCTCGCGGTAGATGACCGTGTGCACCTTCTCGACGTGCGGGATGTCCTCGAAGCGCAGCGGCTCGTCCGACGCCGACTCGATGATGAGCGTGCCGCAGCCGAAGATCCGGTCGAGCAGGCCGTGCTCGAACTGGACGCTGTTGATCCGGCCCATCGGGATGTCGATGCCGGTGCGCTTGAGGACGCCTTCGCGGGCGATCAGCCGGTCGGTCGTCACGATGAAGTGGGTGGTCCGCCAGCGCACCAGCGGCGCCAGGAACAGCCACACGACCAGCACCAGCGCCACGACCCCGATGGCGATCAGCCCGACCGAGTTCCACGGCGCGGCCGCGTCCTTGGCCAGGATGGCGAGCCAGGTGCCCGCACCCACGGTGACCAGCAGCGCGAGCGTCGGGAAGATCAGCATCTTGAAGTGCGGGTGACTGTGCACCACGACGTGCTCTTGCTCGCTGAGCAAATCGTCCGGATAAGCCACGGCGGACGCTCCCAAGGTCGGTGCGGCGGTGTCGTCTCACCGTACCGGCGAGCGAGGAGGCGGTGGGCGCAACGCCCCGACAAATCAGGCCGGACGCACGTGGACCACGTCACCTGCGAAGACCGTGTGCCGCTGCCCGCCCGCGACGTCGACCTGCAGCTGCCCGGCGGCGTCGATGTCGGCCGCGCGGCCGGTGAGCGACGTCCCGTCCGGCAGCTGCACCTCGACGTCCTGGCCGAGGGTCGCGCAGTGGGCGCGGTAGTCGCCGAGCAGCCCGGCCTCGGTGAGGTCGCCGCCGGCGAGGCGCCAGCGCCGCTCGAGGTCGGCGAACCCGGTGAGCAGGGCGACGGCGACGTCCGTGCGGTCGGTGTTCGTGGCGCCCCGTTCGGCCAGCGACGTCGCGGGCAGCCCGCCCGGGCCCGGCTGGACGTCGCCGAGCGGCAAGACGTTGAGGCCGATGCCGAGCACGATCGACGGGTCGGCCCCGGCGACCGCTTCGGCGAGGATGCCGGCGCACTTGGCGCCGTCGACGAGGACGTCGTTGGGCCACTTGAGCACGGCGTCCACCCCGACGGACGCCGCGGCCGCCCGGACGGCGAGCCCGGCGACGACGGAGAGTGAGCCGAGCACCGCGAAGGGGACACCCGGCCGGAGGGCGACGCTCAGGTACAGCCCGGCGCCCCTCGGCGAGCTCCACGACCGGGCCCGCCTGCCGACCCCCGCGGTCTGCTCTTCGGCGAGCAGCACGGTCCGGTCGGCCGCGCCGTCTTCGAGGGCTTTCCGCAGGTCGGCGTTGGTGGAGCCGGTGCGCTCGACGACGTCGATCTTCGCGTAACGATCTTGGAGCGCCGCGGCCAGCCGTCCGGCGTCGATCTCAGGCATGTGCCCACAATATGGGAGTCACCCTAACGTGCAAGCTACTCGCTCGTTCACTAACAGGTGCGCTCTTCTAAGTTGGAACCCGTGACGACGAAGCAGACTTCGTGGGCCCGCGGCGCGGCGCTGCGCGGCCTGGTGGCGCTGCCGCTCGTCGCCGGGCTCGTGACGGCGGGCTGGCTCCTGGCCGACCGCTCGCCGGAACCCGTGGCCGCCCCGGCACCCCCGCCGGTCGTGCGCGACGCCGTGTCGGGCCCGTCGGTTCTCGAAGTCAGCGCACCGGTGAAGGCGCAGGAGCCCGGCCAGGGCGCGTCCGGGCAGGGCGGCAAGAGCCCGTTGCAGCAGTGGGCCGACCAGCTGTCCGGCCCCCTCGACATCCCCGCGGAAGCGCTGGTCGGCTACGCGAACGGCGAGCTGGCGCTGCGCAGCGAAGACCCGTCGTGCCACCTGTCGTGGGTCACCCTGGCCGGCGTCGGCTCGGCGGCGTCGAACCACGGCCGCGGCGGCGGCAACCTGCTGGGGCTGACCGCGGCGCAGACCAAGAAGTACGGCACCGACGCGCCGGTGGCGGCCGGGCGGGCGCTGTGCGCGGGCGGCACCGACCTCGGCGCCGGCCCCGGCTGGTGGAAGGCGGTCGCGGCCTACCACCCGGGCAGCGAGACGGAACTGTTCCGCCAGCGCGTGCTCGGCATGGCCCAGCTGTACGCGACGCTGTCGCTCGACCCGGCGGCGGCCGGCTCCCCGCGGGTCCGCGCGACCCGGTTCGCGCTCGGCCAGCTCGGCCTCCCGTACGTCTGGGGCGGCAACGGCCCGGACGCGGGCGCGGCGGGCTTCGACTGCTCCGGCCTGACGAAGGCGTCGTACGACAGCGCGGGCGTCAGCCTGCCGCGGACGGCGGACAGCCAGTTCCGGGCGCTCCCGCCGGTGCCGGCCACCCAGGAACCCCGCCTCGGCGACCTGGTGTTCTACGGCAACCCGGCGACGCGCATCCACCACGTGGGGCTGTACCTGGGCAACGGCCTGATGATCAACGCCCCGACCGAGGGCCAGGCGATCCAGATCCACACGTACCACTCGAAGGGCGACGACTACACGGGCGCGGGCCGCCCGGCCTGACGGCGCACCATCTCGGCGATCCAGACGGGCGCGTACGGCGACGTGCAGCCCGGCGGCGTCGGGTAGTAGTTCACGAACCAGTCGTGCGCCTTGGGCGGCAGATCAGGGTCGCCAGCAGCTTCGCGGCGGTGTCGCCGGTCGCCCAGAGCTCCTGCTGCGTCTTCACCCGCTTCGCCAGCGCGCGCAGCTTGCCGAGGTTCACGCCGTGGTTCTCGTTCACCGCGCGGATCCGGGGGTCTCGAGCGCGGCCGGCTCGGCCATGACCTCGGTGACTCCACTCATCCCGGCACCACCAGCCCCGACTCGTAGGCGAACACCACCAGCTGCGCCCGATCGCGCGCGTGCAGCTTCATCATCGCCCGGTTCACGTGCGTCTTCGCGGTGAGGGGGCTGATCACCATCCGCCCGGCGATCTCCTCGTTCGACAGCCCCCGCGCCACCAGCGTGACGGCTTCCCGCTCCCGGTTCGTCAGCTCCGCCAGCCCCGCGCCGGGGACGAGCGGCTGGGTGACGAACCGGTCGATCAGCTTGCGGGTGATCGACGGCGCGAGCAGGGCGTCCCCGCGCGCCGCGACGCGCACCGCGTGCAGGAAGTCCTCCGGCTCGATGTCCTTCACGAGGAACCCGGCCGCGCCCGCGCGCAAGGCCTCGAAGACGTACTCGTCCAGGCCGTAGTTGGTCAGGATGACGACGTGCAGCGCGGCCAGTGCCGGGTCCGCGGCGATGCGCCGGGTCGCCTCGATGCCGTCGACCGCCGGCATCTGGACGTCGACGAGCGCGATGTCCGGCCGGTGCTCCAGTGCGAGCCGCACCGCTTCGCCGCCGTCGCCCGCTTCGGCGACCACCTCGATGTCGTCCTCGGCGTCGAGGAGCGCGCGGAACCCGCGGCGGATGAGCGGCTGGTCGTCGGCCAGCAGGACGCGGATCACGCCGGGTCCACCGGGAGCTCGGCCTGCACGCGGAACCCTCCTTCGCGGCGCGGCCCGGCCTGGAGCCGGCCGCCCAACGCCGTGACGCGCTCGCGCATCCCGGTCAGGCCGACACCGGGCGTACTGTCCACAGTGGCCTTTCCGTCGTCGTCCACCCGGATGACGAGCGCGCCGGGCCGGTGGTCGATCCGCACCGACGCGGTGGCCGCGGCGGCGTGCCGGGCGACGTTGGTCAGGGACTCCTGGACGATCCGGTAGGCGGTCCGGTCGACCGCAACCGGCACAGTCGGCACGGCGTCCTGCCGGACTTCGACCGTCAGCTGCGCGTCGAGGCCGGCGGTCCGGGCCTGCCGCACGAGGTCGGGGACGTCGTCGAGCCCGCGCGGCGGGTCCTTGTCGTCGTCGCGCAACGCCTCCAGGGTCGCCCGCAGCTCCCGCGTCGCCTCGCGGCCGGCTTCGCGGATCGCCAGCAGCGCTTCGGGCACTTCTTCGCCGCGCTTGCGGGCCAGGTGCACGGCGACTTCGGCCTGCACCTTGATGACGGAGATCTGGTGGGTGAGCGAATCGTGCAGCTCCCGCGCGATGTGCAGGCGCTCCTCGTCCGCGCGCCGCCGCGCGGTTTCCTCGCGGGTGCGCTCGGCTTCGTCGGCCCGGCGTTCGGCCTGGCGCAACGCCTCCCCCGCGGCCCCGGCGGCGATCAGCCACGCCAGCTGGAGGACGTCCCGCGACTGCGTGAACGCCGCGCCGGTGTCGTGCACGCCGGAAACCAGCAGGGCCAGCGGAACCGCGACCAGCATGAGCACCGAAGCGACGACCGCGGCGATCCGGTGCCCCGCCCGCACGGCGGCGTACACGGCGAAGAGGTAGGCAACGACCGGCACTTCGAAGCCGGCGACCTGGTAGGCGAGCGCGGCCACCGCGGTCGCGGCCAGCACGGCGACCGGCGCCCGGCGGCGCACGACCAGCGCCAGCCCGCCCGCGGCCAGCGCCGCATACCCCAGGACGTCGAGGCCGGGGCTCCGGTGCGGGCCGGACAGCCCGGCGACCACCAGGGCCGCCGCAACCCCGACGGCGATCACCCCGTCCACGATCTGCGCACGCCTCACTCCTGAACCCTAACCGGGCATCCGCGCGGTGAAGTCCCACGCGGAGCGCATTTCCGGGCTACTGCGTCCGCGGTAGTCCCCCGGTCCCTGCGCCGTCCGCGGCAGCGCGAAGTGTCTGCTCGCGCACGACGACGGGCGAGGGGACCGGCGGACATGCTTCCGGCGTCCGATCCGGAAGAAGGAGCACCTCATGAACGTCCTCGCGGCCAGTGCCTACGACCTCACCCCGGGCCGGCTCTGGTCCTTGATCGCCGTCGCGTTCGGCGTGGTGGGGGTGGGCGCGGGCGTACTGGCCCTGCGCCGCGGCCGGGGAGCCGTCGTGGCGCTGGCCGGAGGTTTGGTCGCCGTCGTCATCGGCGGGTGGGTGGTGGCCGCCGCGAACGGCGGGCCCGGCACCGGCTACGGCATCGTCGGCGGCTACGTCGACCTGGTGATCGGCGCGGTCGCCCTCGTCTTGGGCGGGCTGTCGATGGCACGATCGCGCGGTTTTGTCGGTGGTCGCCGCTAGCGTCGGGTCAGTGTCAGGGTGGTGTTGCCGCTGTTGCGGTGGTTGGGATCCTGGCCGCTGGTGACCTGGCTCGTAGCGTCGCTGCCACCTGCTTGCGGGTTGGCGATCATGCGTTGTGCCGGTCACCGGTGAGCCAGGGCCGACCGGCGTGACTTGATAGGAGCGTGGCAGCGCCCCCACTGAGGTGTGTCCGCCGGCCGGCCCAGCCGTCCCTTCGAGCTGGAAGGAGACCATCCCCATGGTGGTGATGCTGGGTATCGATGTCCACAAGAACACCCACACCGCGGTCGCGGTCGAGCAGGTAGAGCGCAAACTCGACCAGAAGACGGTGCGCGCGACCGATGCCGGTCACCGGCAGCTGCTGCGCTGGGCACTGCGCAACTGGCCAGACACCGAGCTGACGTTCGCGGTGGAGGACTGCCGGCACGTGTCGACCCGGCTGGAACGAGCGCTGCTCGCCGCAGGCCAGACCGTGGTCCGGGTCCCGCCGAAGCTGATGGCCGGAGCTCGCTCCTCGGCGCGCACGCGCGGCAAGTCAGACCCGATCGACGCACTGGCCATCGCCCGGGCCGCGCTGCGCGAACCGAACCTGCCGGCCGCCACACACGACAGCGTCTCCCGCGAGGTCAAACTGCTCGTCGACCACCGCGAAGACCTGGTCAACACCCGCACCCAGATGCAGAACCGGCTGCGCTGGCACCTACACGAACTCGACCCCGAACTCGACCCCACCGCCCGCAGCCTGGACCGGCTCTGCGAACTCGACCGGCTCACCGCCTGGCTGGCCCAGCAGCCGGCATCGATGGTGGTGCGCATCGCCACCGAGCTGGTCACCGACATCCGGGCACTCACCGTCCGCGCCAACGCACTGGAGCGGGAACTCGCCCAGCGGATGGCTCACCTCGCACCCCGCCTGCTCGCCATACCCGGCTGCGGTGCCCTGACCGCAGCGAAAATCGTCGGCGAAACCGCCAACGTGACCCGGTTCCGCTCCGAAGCCTGCTTCGCCATGCACGCCGGCGTCGCCCCCATCCCCGCCTCCTCCGGCAAGACAAACCGACACCGCCTCGCCCGCGGCGGCAACCGACAACTCAACGCCGCGCTGCACCGCATCGCCGTCACCCAAACCCGCCTGGCCGGCCCCGGCCGCGACTACATCCACCGACGCCGAACCACCGGAGACACCACCATGGAAGCACTCCGCGCCCTCAAACGACGCCTCGCCCGCGTCGTCTACAACACCCTCCACCACGACACGACCCAACAACCAACCACGCTCCCCGCAGCGGCTTGACATAGGAGCAACGCATGTTCGAAATCGACTTCGCCGAGTTCCCGTCCACGTCCGCCGCGGCGTCCGGGCGGTTCTTCGAGCGCGCGTTCGGCTGGCCGGTGACCCCGTACGGCCCGGACTACACCGACGTCCGGGCCGAGGGCCTCACCCTGGGCTTCCAGTCGAACGCGACCGAGCAGGCCAGGGCTCCGCTCGTCACGATCCGCACGGACGACCTGGCGGCCGCCCGCAAGGCGGTGGAGGCCGCGGGCGGCGTGGTGACGAGGGAACCGTTCGCCTTCCCGGGCGGCAGCCGGTTCCACTTCCGCGAGCCGGGCGGGAGCGAACTGGCGGTGTGGACCCCGGATGACTGACGCAAGGTCCGGTTGCCGCTGCGGCGGTTCTTCGCGGCCATGAGCCGCATGTGGGCCGCCTTCGCCTTCGTGGACCAGACGGCCGCGAGCTCGACTTCCCGATCCTCCAGACGATCGCCGTGGCCGGCGGGCGCATCACCGAAGTCCGCCCGTTCTACTGGGACACCACCGCCATCGCGGCCGCCTGCTCGACGTAACCGGCCGCCCCGCCCCCGTAGAACGTCGCGGGGTCGGCCGGCGCGATCGGCAGGTCGAGCGCGAACCGCGTCACCAGGTCCGGGTTGGCGACGAAGTGCCGCGCGTAGGACACCGCGTCGGCTAGGCCGGCGTCGATCACCGCGTCACCCGTGTCGCGGTCGAAGCCGTTGTTGACGATCAGGAGGCCGTCGAACAGTTCCCGATAACGAGCGAAAGCCGCGAAGTCCGGCCCGGCGTCCGGTCCCCGCAGGTGCAGGTAGTCCGCGGCGAGCCCGGCGACCAGTTCGTCGTACTCGGCGCGGAGTGCTTCGTCCACAGTGAACAGCCCGCCGGTCCACCACGGCGAAAGCCGGACGCCGACGCGCCCGTGCGCGGCGGCCGCCTCGACGACCTCCGTAAGCAACCGGCGCCGCGCGGCCGGGGAGCCGCCGTAGGCATCGGTGCGGTGGTTCAGCCGCGGGTGCAGGAACTGCGCGAGCAGGTACACGCCGTTGGCCGCGATCTCGACACCGTCGAACCCGGCGCGGCGCGCGTTTTCCGCGGCGGTGCCGTAGTCCGCGACCGTCGCCCGGATCTCGGCCACGGCCATTTCCCGCGGCGTGCCCGTCCGGCACCGGCCGGACGGCAGGTACACCGGCTCGTCCGGGTTCACCGCCGACGGTCCCGCCGGCCGCCCGCCGCGGAAGTCCGGGTGCGAAACCGCGCCGGTGTGCCACAGCTGCAGGACGATCCGGCCGCCGAGCGCGTGCACGACGTCCGTGACCCGCCGCCAGCCGTCGACCTGGGCTTCGGTGTACACCCCCGGAACGTCCGAGAAGCCGATGGCCTCTTCGCTCACCCAGGCGCCTTCGGTGACGACGAGCCCGGCGCCGGCGCGTTGCGCGTAGTACGCGGCCTGGAGGTCGCCGGGCACTCCGCCGGGCACACGCGCCCGGGTCGTCGGCGCCACGACGATGCGGTTCGGCAGGCGCCATCCGTCCAGGTCGGCAGGGGTCAGCAAGCTCATCCGGTCACCTCCGGTCGCGGGGATACGTCGAGGAGGCGACGGTGGAGGCGGACGAAAGGTGACCGATGGACGACCTGGCGGCGCGGTTCGAGGCCGAACGCGGCCGGCTGCGCGGGCTGGCCTACCGGATGCTCGGCTCGGCGGCCGAAGCGGACGATGCCGTGCAGGAAGCCTGGCTGCGGCTGAACCGCGTCGACTCGGTCGGCAACCTGGCGGCGTGGCTCACCACCGTCGTCTCCCGCGTCTGCCTCGACGTCCTGCGTTCGCGGAAAGCCCGCCGCGAGGAGCCGTTCGAGGCGGTCCCGGAGCCGGTCTCCGACGCCGATCCGGCGGGCGAGGCCGCGCTCGCGGACTCGGTGGGCCGCGCGCTGCTCGTCGTGCTGGACGCGCTCGGCCCGGCCGAACGGATCGCGTTCGTGCTGCACGACCTGTTCGCGGTGCCGTTCGACCGGATCGCGCCGGTGCTGGACCGCACGCCGGTCGCGGCGAAGAAGCTGGCGAGCCGCGCGCGGCAGCGGGTCCGCGGCACCACCCCGCTGCCCCCGGCCGACCTGGCCCGGCACCGCCGGGTGGTCGACGCGTTCCTGGCCGCGGCCCGCGGCGGCGACCTCGAATCGCTGCTCGACGTGCTGGCCCCGGACGTCGTCCGCCGCGCCGATGCCGCCGCGCTGCCCGCGGGCGTAGCGCTCGAGACCCGCGGCGCCCGCGCCGTGGCCGAGGAGACGCAGGTGTTCGGGAAGCGGGCCCGGTTCGCCGAAGCGGCTCTGCTCGACGGCGCGGTCGGCGTCGTCGTCGCGCCGCACGGGCGGCTGGTGCTCGCGCTGGCCGTGACCGTCGAGGGCGAGCGGGTGGCGGCGTACGAGGTGATCGCCGACCCCGCTCGCCTCGCCGCGCTGCACGTCAGGTTGCTCCACTCGAACAGGTGATCGATGCGGCCTTGACAGAGCCCGAGCGCGCCCGGGACTATGAACATGTGTTCATGAACGTGCGTTCATGACGGAGGGGATGACCATGACCGGGATCGTCAACACCGCACAGTCCGCGGCGTGGAACGGCTACGAGGGCGAGCACTGGGCGACGCACGCCGACCGCTACGACGCCGTGAACAGCGGCTTCAACGGGTACCTGCTCGAGCGGGCCGGCCCGGACGACAGGGTGCTCGACATCGGCTGCGGCAACGGCCAGCTGACCCGGCTCGCCGCGGCGCGGGCCCGGTTCGCGCTCGGCGTCGACCTGTCCGGGCCGATGCTGGCGACCGCGCGGGCCCGGGCGGCCGAGCTGCCGAACGTGGCGTTCGAGCAGGGTGACGCCCAGGTCCACCCGTTCACCGAGAGCACGTTCGACCTCGCGGTCAGCCGGTTCGGGGTGATGTTCTTCGCCGACCCGGTGGCGGCGTTCGCCAACGTCCGGCGCGCCCTGCGTCCCGGCGGGCGGCTCGCGTTCCTCTGCATGACGGCCCTCGCCGGCACCGACCTCGGCCGGGTGTTCGGGGCGATGGCGGAGTACCTGCCACAGCCAACGGGCCCGGACGGCAGCGGCCCGACGTCGTTCGCGGACCCGGAGCACACCCGGGCGGTGCTGACCGGGGCCGGCTTCGAAGACGTGGCGTGCACCCACGTCGAAGCCGATCAGGTCTGGGGCCGGGACGTTCCCGACGCGACCCGGTTCATCGCGGACTGGGGGCCGGTCCGGCACCACCTGGGCCTGGTCGACCCCGCGACGGCGGCGAAGGCGACCGAGGCCCTCACGGCGGCGCTCGAGCCGTTCGCGGGTCCGGAGGCGGTCCGCCTGCGCGGCACGGCGTGGCTGGTCACGGGAAGGAGGTCCTAGCGGCGGCGCCGTACGATGGCGGCGATGTCACCGAGGAAAGCCGCCGCCCAGCGGGACGGGCAGTCACTGCACGATCTGCTGGTCGAGACCGCGCGGAAGATGATCGCCACCCACGGCACGAGCGGGATGACCGTGCGCGAGATCGCGCGCATGGCCGGCGTCGCCGACGGCGTGCTCTACAACCACTTCTCCGACAAGGAGGAGCTGGTGGCCCGGGCCCTGCTGGAGCACGTGCGCACGACGGAGGCGGAGCTGGGCGAGCTGCCGGTGGCCGGCGAAGGCACCCTGGTCGGGAACCTCCGCCGCCACCTGGAGTTCGGCCTGGCCCTGCACAAGGCGCTGGTGCCGGTGTTCAGCGGCCTGGTCGGGCAGCCGAGGGTGCTGGAGCGGTTCGCGGAGATCAGCGAGCGGTCCGGCCACTGGCGCGACCAGCTGGTGGCCTACCTCGAGGCGGAGCGGGCGCTGGGCCGCCTGCGCGTGGAGTCCGAAGTGGACGCAACGGCGGCCCTGCTGGTCGGCTACTGCCACGCCTCGGTGATGGCGATGGTCTTCCCGCACACGGCTCCCCTCGACCCACCGCCGGTGAACTCGATCGTGAGCGTCGCGCTGCACGGCATCGCGCCGGCCCTGGCCTCCGAGGAGTAACGCCCGGGAGGGGTCCTACACCATCGGATTCCCGCTCACCGTCACCTCCGGGACCTCCTGCACCACGTCCCAGTGCTCGACGATCCGGCCATCGCGGACCCGCATCACATCCGCCACCGCACTCCCCCGTGATCCGGGCGTCAGGCGTAGCAGGCCGTGCGTGCAGACGAGGTCGTCCTCGGCGATCACCCGGTGCACGTCCAGGCTGAGCTCCGGGAACCGCGCCACGAAGCCGGCCAGGTAGCGGGCCGAGGCCGCGGCGCCGGCCGGGGCGTGGGGGTTGTGCTGGACGTAGCCGTCGCCGACGTGCGCGGCGAAGGCGTCAGCCGGGCGCTTCTCGGTGAAGGCCAGCCGGAGGAAGGCGAGGACCACTTCCTTGTTGCGCTGTGATTCCGTCATCAGTACCCGTCCTTTGTGGAGTTATCGACACCAACCCCACCATCCGCGAAACAGAAAGGGAAAGACCTGTGGACTCTGCCGCGATACTCTCCCGGTATGGACGACGTCGAGGTCCGTGAGCTGCGGTATTTCCGCGCGGTCGCCGAAGAGCTGAACTTCTCCCGCGCCGCCGAGCGGCTCGGGATGGCGCAGCCACCGCTGTCCCGCGCGATCCGGCTGCTGGAGCGGCGGCTCGGCGTGCAGCTCTTCGAACGCACCAGCCGGCACGTTTCGCTGACCCCGGCCGGGGTCGTCCTGCTCGCGGAGTCGGCGAAGGCGCTGGACGCCGTCACCGCGGCGGTGCGGCGCACGCGGCGGGCGGCGCAGCGGACGCCGGCGCTCGTCGTCACCGCGAAGCCCGGGGTCGCCACCGATCTGCTGCGGCGGATCGCCGATGCGCACCCGGACCTGGTCGATGTCCGGGTCAGCGGGTTCGGCGAACAGGCGGAGATGCTGCGGGACGGCCGGGCCGACGTGGCGGTGCTCGGGTGCCAGGGCAGCAGCCACCACGGCCTGGACGTCGAGGTGCTGTTCAGCGAGCCGCGGGTGGCCGCGCTGCCGTCGGGGCACGAGCTCGCCGACCGGGCCGTGCTGACCTGCGCCGACTTCGCCGGGCGGCCGACGCCGTGCTGGCCGCTCTCCTCGGCCGCGGACCGGGCGTACTGGGCCGGGCAGGACGTGACCGGCGGACCGGTGACGCCGGGGCCGATCGTGCACGACAGCGCGCAGTTGCTGGAGACCGTCGCGCTCGGGCAGGCGGTCGCGCTGCTGCCGGCGTCGGTCGCCGAGCTGCGCGCGCGGGACGACGTCGTCTACCGGCCGGTGGTCGACGCGACGCCGTACTCGCTGGCGCTCGCCTGGCCGGCCGGGGCGCGGGATCCGCGGATCGCGCGGTTCGTGCGGACCGCCACCGAGGTCAGCGCAGCGCTACCTCGACCGGGAGCAGTCCCGGCGGGGTGACCGTGTGGATCACCGGCGGCACTCGGACGTCGTCGGCCTCGAACGCCGTCCGGAGCTGCTCGACGTCGCCGCCGGTCATCAGCTCGGCCAGCTCGTCGGCGCGGGCGAGGGTGGCCGGGGCGAGCTCCACGGTGTCGTCGATCGCGCCCCAGACGTCCCACAGGAGCATCTCGTGCTTGTTGAGCGCGGCGAGGTCGAGCACGACGTTGTGCCACGCGTACGGGAACCCGCGCAGGAACGGCACGTCGAGGTCCGGGTTGACGACCACCCGTGCCGGGTCGATTTCGCCTGCGCGGGCCGCGATCCACGCCGCCGGGCCGGTCAGGAAGCGGTCGCGGGGGACGTCGAGGAGGTCGAATTCGACGTCGTCCACCGGGTCGCGGAAGCCGGGTGGCATCTGCGCTTCGACCAGGCGCCAGCCGTCGGCGGTGCGGATCTCGGCGACGACGTGGTCGATGTACCAGCCGGGGATCAGGTAGCTCGCGACCCCGACGCGGACGCGGGCCGGGATGCCGTGGTGGCGCGCCATCGAGACCAGCAGCAGCGTGAAATCGCGGCAGCAGCCGACAATCCGCTGCAGCGGCGCCCGCGGCGCGCCGGGTGGTGCCGGGTTGAGCTCGCGCAGGCGCGCCCACATGTCCGCGGCGTACCGCAGGGTGATCTCGTCGTTGCGGGCGGCCGGGAACCCGTGGTCCGTGATGGGGCCCGAACCCCAGTAGTGGAACACCAGCTGGGTCGCCGCCTCGCGGAGCGCCGCGAGGTCGGCCGGGGTCGCGGCGAGCCAGTCCGCGTGCGGGCCCGGGTCACTGAACCGGCTGTGGCTGACGTAAAAGTCGTCCATAGCTGGACGCTAGCGAAATTTTATGCAGTTTGAACAGTCAGTTCCCCGCGGAATGTCGACCGGTACGCGCTCGGCGACACCCCGAGCGCCGCCTGGAAGTGCTGGCGCAGGGAGGCCGCCGTGCCGAAGCCCGCTTCCGTGGCGACGCGGTCGACCGGGAGGTCCGTCTCCTCGAGGAGCTGGCGGGCGCGCTCGACCCGTTGCTGGGTCAGCCACTGCAGCGCCGAAATGCCGACCTCCTCGCGGAAGCGGCGGGTGAACGTCCGCGTGCTCATCGCCTCGCGGGCGGCGAGCTCGCGCAGGCTCAACGGCCGGTGCAGGTTCTCCAGTGCCCAGGCGCGGGCCGCCTTGGTCGACGACGTGCGGGGCTCGGGCACCGGCCTGCGGACGAACTGGGCCTGGCCGCCTTCGCGGTGCGGGGACACGACCGTGCCGCGGGCGACTTCGTTGGCCACCGCCGTGCCGTGGTCGCGGCGGATCATGTGCAGCACCAGGTCGATGCCGGCGGCGACGCCCGCCGAGGTCAGCACGTCGCCGTCGTCGGTGTAGAGCACGCACGGGTCGACGTCGACCTCGGGGAAGCGGTCCTGCAGTTCCTCGGCGGAGCGCCAGTGGGTGGTGGCGCGGCGGCCGTCGAGCAGGCCGGCCGCGGCGAGCACGAACGCGCCGGTGCAGATCGACGCGATGCGCGCGTCTGCCGGGATGCGGTCGAGCGCCGCCTTGAGCGGCGGGGTCAGCACGCGGGCCATCGGCTCGTACTCGGCCAGGGACGCCGGGACGATCACCGTGTCGGCCTCGGCCAGCACTTCGGGGCCGCGGTCGACCGGGATGGTGACGTCCGCGTCGGTGCGCACCGGGCCGGGCTCGAGCGTGCAGGTCACGACCTCGTACAGCGGCTCGCCGGCCGCCGAGCGCGCCTGGCCGAACAGCCGGTGGACGATGCCGAGTTCCATCACCAGCATCCCGTGGCGGACCAGGACGGCGACGTGGTGGCGGTTCGGGTGCACGAATTCGGCCATGGCCCGATTCTTGCACATGATGGCTATCAGGCCACTCGATCGAGCCGCGCGACCGCGTGATCATCGGGGACATGAACGTGTTGTGGGTATTCGCGCATCCCGAGCCGCGCTCGCTGAGCGGGGCCCTCCGTGACGACGGGCTCCGGACGCTCCGCGAGTTCGGGCACGACGTCCGGGAGTCGGATCTGTACGCCATGAAGTGGAACCCGGTGGTCGACGCCGCCGACTTCGGAGCCGAAGCCGGGGACGGGCGGCTGGTCGTCGGGGCGACGTCGGCCCGGGCGCACGCGCGCGGCGAGCTGAGCGCGGACATCGTGGCCGAGCAGGAAAAACTGGATTGGGCGGACGCGGTCGTCGTGCAGTTCCCGCTGTGGTGGTACAGCCCGCCGGCCATCCTCAAGGGCTGGTTCGACCGCGTGTTCGTGAAGGGATTCGGCTACGGCGTCCAGGCCGAGGACGGCCGCACCCTCCGCTACGGCGAGGGCCGGCTCGCGGGCAAGCGCGCGATGGTGGTGGTCACCGCGGGTGCCCGCGAGCCGGCGATGGGTCCGCGCGGGGTGAACGGCGCACTCGACGACGTCCTGTTCCCGCTGCACCACGGAACCCTCTTCTACACCGGGATGTCGGTGCTGCCGCCGGTCGCGGTCTACGGCGCCGACCGCGTGCCGGACGAGCAGTTCGCCGAAGCCCGAGACCTGCTGCGCGAACGCCTGCGGAGGATCGAGACGGAAGAGCCCATCCCGTTCCGCACCCAGAACGGCGGCGACTACGACGACGACCTGGTCCTGCGCCCCGACCGCGCACCGGGAGTCACCGGCACGGCGGCACACCTCAGGCGGGCAACGTGAGCCGCTGTCCCAGACCGCCGTCCACCGGGAGGTCCGCGCCGGTGGTGAACGTCGCGTCGAAGGCGAGGAACAGCACCGCCGCCGCGACCTCCTCCGGTGTTGCGTGGCGCTTCAGGGGCGTGATCTCGTCGCCGATCGCCTTGAACTCGGCCAGCACCGGCTCCGGCACACCCGACACGCCCATTGTCGGCGTGTCGGTGTAGCCGGGGCTGACCACGTTCACCCGGATCCCGCGCGGGGCCAGCTCGGCCGCGTACGTGCGGGCGAACGAACGCACCGCCGCCTTCGCCGCCGAATACAGGCCCATTCCGGCGATCCCGGCCTCGGCCGCGACCGACGTCGTGAACACGAACGACCCGCCCGTGCGAACCAGGGGCGCCAGCCGCCGGGCGGTGAAGTACGCGCCTTTGGTGTTGACGTCGAACGTGCGGTCGTACAGCTCGGGGGTCGCGTCCTGATACGGCGTCAGCGTGGAGAACCCGACGTTGACGAACACCAGGTCCAGCTCGCCGAGCGTGGCCTCGGCGACCGCGCCCAGCTCGGCGACGTCGTCCAGGCGGGCCGCGTCCGACGACAGCAGGTGCGCCTTGCCGGACAACGTCCCCTCCAGCGGCGACACGTCGCGGCCGGTCAGCAGCACCTCCGCGCCGCCGTCGAGCAGGGCCCGGACCACCGCCAGGCCCATGCCGTGCGTGCCGCCGGTGACGACGGCCTTCTTTCCGAGGTACTTCACCGGATCTCCTCGATGACGCTGGCGATCGCGTGCGAGCCGTGGCCCGCGGCGACCGCGCGGTCGAACAACTCCCGCAGCACCGCGGGCACCGCCGTGCTGACGCCCTGCCCGCGGCTCGTCTCGACCAGCATGGCGAGGCCGGCCGCATTGATGTCCAAAGCGGACACATCGGTGGCGTAGTCGCCGCTGGCGACCTGCTCGCCGATGCCCGGCAGCAGCCCGGCCACGGCCGAGTGCCACGCCAGCGCCATCGGCGTGAACTGCTCCGGCGTGACGCCCTCGGTGCCGACGAGCGCGAGCGCCTGCAGGTACCCGGCCATGGTCGACCACATGATGCCGAGCAGCGCCAGGTCGTACAGCGCCGCCAGCCCGGCGTCCTCGCCGACGAACACCGGCGTGCCCAGCACTGCCAGCACATCGCGCTGCGCCGCGAACGTGGGTTCCGAACCGCTGTACAGGACCTGCGCGACCGGTGTCCCGATCTGCTGGGGGACGGCCATGATCACGCCGTCCACGTAGTCGATTCCCGCGGACGCGGCCCACTTCGCGGCGGTCCGCGCCTGCTCCGGCGTCCCGGACGTGAGGTTGACCAGCGGCCGGCCGGACAGCCCGGCCGCCTCCAGCACCGGCTGCTGACTGTCGTATGTGGACAGACAGCTGAGGACGACATCCGCCGAAGCCGCTTCCGCCGGCGTCGCGGCGAGCTTGGCACCGCGGTCGAGCAGCGGTCCCGCCTTGAGCGGCGACCGGTTCCACACCGAGACGTCGTGTCCCGCCCCCAGGAGCGCCCCGGCGAGGGCGGTACCCATCCGCCCCAGGCCGAGCACGCCCACGTGTTTTCTGCTTTCTCCCATGGACTCCATGCTGGAGGGGCGCTTTACACTGGACAAGTACCGACAAATAAGTCAGGTACCCACCAAAACGTAAGGATCCTGCATGCAGCCTCGGACGTACGCCTGCGGTCTGGACGCCGCCGTCGACGTGATCGGCGGCCGCTGGAAGGCCCTCATCCTCTGGGCGCTGCACGCCGAGCCGCTGCGGTTCGGCGAGCTGAAGCGGAAGGTCGCGGGGATCAGCGAAAAGATGCTCATCCAGGCCCTGCGGGAACTGGAGGCGGACGAGATCGTGCACCGCGAGGTGTTCCACGAGATCCCGCCGAAGGTCGAGTACTCGCTGACCGGCCTCGGCCAGCGGCTGAACACGGCATTGCTGCCCTTGGGCGACTGGGGCGAGGAGAACATGGCCGGCATCGCTAAGCGCCGCGGCGTCACACCGGCGCCGCCGCACGCCACCTCGGCCTGAGGCGGATTGCCGCACGGCCGGCAGGCCGTGGCTCGGCACTCGACGACACCCGGGCAGCAACTCGTGGAGATGGGCACCGGCGGCCGGCTGCTCGGCGTCCCCGAAGAGAACGCCGAGCCGAGCGCCGCCGGTGCCCGTACCGCCCTCCTCCCTCAGGCGGTGACCAGGGCCGCGCCGGCGAAGAACGTCTGCGCGGCGGACATCGCGTCGGTGTCCAGGAGCACGTCGCCGGGGCGGCTGCCGTTGCCGAGCAGCACTCCGCCCCAGTTCATGCCCAGATACTCGGCGCAAAGCTCCAGCGTGCCGATCAGCGGCTGGGCTTCCCGCGCCGTCTCGCTCAGCACGCTCACGCCCCACAGCGACTTCCCGCGCATCCGCGGCTTGAACTCCACCGGCAGCCGCATCCAGCCCGACCAGTAGTCGAGGTAGAGCTTCACGCTCGCCGCCACCGAATACCAGTACACCGGGGACACGATCACGATGTCGGTCGCGGCGAAGGTCGCGTCCATCAGCAGCTGTTCGTTCGCTCCCGGCGGCGGGTGTTCGCCGGCGCCGTGGCGGCGGTCTTCGAACGGCGGCAGCGGCACCTCCGGCAGCCGGATCCACCGCTGCTCGACGTCTCGCGGCAGTTCCCTGGCCGCCCGGCGAGCCAGCATTTCGGTGTTGCCCCCGGCCCGTGCGGCGCCCACCAGGAACAGGAAGCTGCGATCGCTCATGCCCACCCTCTCCGCTCTTATTTGCATGTACATATAAATACTGTCCCTGGACTATCCTGGCGTCAAGAGGAGGCCGGAAGATGACCGTCGACGAACAGGCCTGGGGCCGCGTGCTCGTGCTGCACGCCCGGATCGAGCAGGAACTCGCCAAGGCCCTGCAGCGACGGCACGGGCTCGGCCTGTCCGAGTACCGCGCGCTCGGCAAGCTGGTCGCGGGCCCGCGCGGCGGCCTGCGGATGCAGGAACTGGCCGACGCGATCGGCCTCAACCAGAGCTCGGTCAGCCGGATGTGCGCCCGCCTCGAAGACGCCGGGCTGACCATCCGCGACCTCTGCGAAGACGACCGCCGCGGCGTCTACTCGGTGATCACCGACGCCGGCCGCAAGCGCTACGCCGAAACCGAGCCGACGTACTGCGCCGTGCTGCGGACCGCGCTCGACAAGGCCGCGAGCGATCCGGAGCTCGCCGCCGCGGTCTCCGCCGTCCGCGGCGCTTGACCCGCATATTCCTCAGTGGTTATATACGGGCACAGGCAACCCACGGGAGGAAGCGTGTCCGGACGAGCGAAGCTGCAGACCGACGGCGAACGCCCGGTGCTCCGGCTGGAACGCCGCCTGAAGCACGCGCCCGAGCGGGTCTGGCGGGCGATCACGGACCCGGCCGAGCTCGAGCACTGGTTCCCGGCGCGGGTCGACGTCGAACTGCGGGCCGGCGGCACGATCCGGTTCACCTTCCCCGGCGAGGACAGCTCGACGACCGGGCAGGTCGTCACCGCCGATCCGCCGCGCGAGTTCACCTTCGTCTGGAACGACGACACGCTGCGCTGGCTGATCTCCCCCGACGGCGACGGCAGCCGCCTGGAGTTCACCCACACCTTCGGCCGCGGCGATCCCGCGATCGCGAAGCTCGCCGGTGGGCGCACGGCCGCCGGCTGGGACGGCTGCCTCGACGCCCTCGCCGCGCACCTGGCCGGGCAGGACTTCGCGCAGCCGCGGGACTGGCACGCGCGGATGGCGTCCTATGTGGAGGAATTCGGCCTCGACGACGGCGAAGTCCTCGACGGCGGCACCATCCGCTTCCGGCGTGACCTCGGCTGGAAGCCGGTGGCCGAGGTCCGGCCACTGCTGCCGGACGAGCCGGGCTGGCACCTCGTCCACGACCCCCTCGAAGGCACCCGCGTCGAGTTCACCGAAGCGGCGGGCGAAGACGTCCCGGCGCAGCTGGCCCGCCGGCACGAACAGCTGGACAGGCTGTTCGCCGCCACCCACGGCGTCGACCTGCCCGCGTGGGCACCCGAGCGCGTCGAAGCCGCGCGGAAGTACTACTCCGCGGGTCCGACCGAAGGCTGACGCGCGGCCGCCGGTTCGGCGTTACGTTCGATTCATGCGCATTCGCGTCGTCTTGGACGTCTTGGCCGTCCTGGTGCTGGCCGTGGGGGCCGGCGGCAACCTCGCCGCGGGCGCCTGGTCGCTGCCGCCGTGGCTGCCGAGCTGGCTCGGCTGGGCCATTCTCGTGCTGAGCGTCGCGCCCATCGTGCTGCGGCGCTGGTGGCCACGGCCGGCCTACGTCCTCGCGCTGGTGCTGACGGCGGCGGCGGTGCCGATCGGCGGGCCGGTGCTGGCGATCGCCGTCGTGGCCGCGGGCTGCGCGGTGTACAGCTTCGTGGTCGACCGGGGCAGCCGGGCCGCGCGGATCGGCTTCGCGGCCGGGCTGGCCGGCATCGGCGTGATCGCCATCGCGGTGCCGAACCCGAGCACGGCGACCACGGTGAACTTCGGCGCGTCGGCGCTGATCGTCGGGTTCGCGCTCGGCATCGCCGTCCACGGCCGCCGCGAACACGCCGCGATCGAGCGGGAAACCCATGCCCAGCAAGCGGTTTCGGCGGAGCGGCTGCGGATCGCGCGGGAGATGCACGACGTCGTCGCGCACAGCATGAGCCTGATCGCGGTGAAGGCGGCGGTCGGCAACCACGTGGCCCTCGAACAACCCGACCAGGCCCGCGACGCGCTGCGCGTCATCGAAGACACCAGCCGCGAGACGCTGGCGGAGCTGCGGCGCATGCTCGGCGTGCTGCGCGACGGCACCGGCGTCCCCGCACTGACGCCCGCCCCGTCGCTCGACGACCTGCGCGCCCTGGCCGAGCGTGCGCAGCAGGCGGGTCCCGCGGTCGACCTCGTCATCGAGGGCCTCACCGAGCTGCCGGGCGGCGTCGGCCAGTCGGTGTACCGGATCGTGCAGGAGGCACTGACCAATGTGGTCAAGCACGCGAGCGCCACGACGTGCCGGATCAGCGTCACCGGCGGCAGCGGCGAGGTGACGATCGAGGTCCTCGACGACGGCCGCGGCGGCGAGGCGGTCCCCGGCCACGGCCTGATCGGCATGCGCGAGCGCGTCGCGGTCTACGACGGCGAATTCTCCGCGGCGCCGACCGGAACCGGTTTCCGCGTCTTCGCGCGGCTCCCCTACGAAGAAGCGGCGGTGGCCCGATGACCCGCGTCCTGATCGCCGACGACCAGGCGCTGCTGCGCGGAAGCTTCCGGGTGCTGGTCGACAGCGCACCGGGCCTGGAGGTGGTGGCCGAGGCCTCCGACGGCGCCGAGGCGGTGGCCCTGACCCGCGTCGAGCGGCCGGACGTCGTGCTCATGGACGTCCGCATGCCGGAGATGGACGGCATCGAGGCGACCCGCCGGATCTGCGCGGAAACCGACGTCCGGGTGCTGATGCTGACCACGTTCGACCTCGACGAGTACGTCTATTCGGCCCTGCGCGCGGGCGCGAGCGGCTTCCTCCTGAAGGACACCCGCCCGGCAGACCTCCTGTCGGCGATCGAGGTGGTGGCCGCCGGCGAAGCCCTGCTGGCTCCCTCGGTGACGCGCCGCCTGGTGGCGGAGTTCGCCCGGCTGCCGACCGGCCCGGTGACGCGCCTGGACGGCGTGACGGCGAGAGAACAGGAGGTCCTGACGCTGATCGCGAGGGGGTTGTCGAACGACGAGATCGCGGCGCGGCTGCACCTGGGGATCGCGACGGTCAAGACCCACATCGGCCGTCTGCTGCACAAGCTGGCGGCCCGCGACCGGGCGCAGCTGGTGATCGCGGCGTACGAGTCCGGGCTGGTCCGCCCGACGGCGTCGTGAGTAGGGTGAAGCCGCCGAACACAGGGGGAGCCCGATGAGCACCGAACATCCGGAGGACCGGCTGCCCGGGGGCCCGGTCCCGCAACCACCGCCCGAAGGGGACGAGTGGGAGTCCGAGGTCCCGGGCAAGTCGAAGCACCGCCCGGGACACCCGCTCCCGGAACTCGACTCGGAGGACGGTCCCCCGCCCCGCCGCGGCGGCCCGACCGGCTGACGCGAGGTGATCCCCCAGACCCTCGGCGCGCTCGCCGGGTTCCTGGCGCTCGTCGCGCCCGGCATCGTGTTCGAGCTGCGCCGCGAACGCCGCCGCGGCCGCCACCAGGAGACGGCGTTCCGCGAAGCGTCCCGAGTGGCCCTCGGGAGCCTGGTCTTCACGCTGGTGGCGGTCCTGCTGATGACGGCGGTCCAGCTGACCGGCGCACGCCTATTCGTGAGCCCGGCGGACTGGCTGGCCCGTGGCGAGGCGTACGCCCGCGAACACCTGACGTCGATCGTCGTCAGTGTCGCGGTCGAGCTGGCGCTGGCGTGCGCGCTGGCGGCCGGGTTCGAGACGTTCTTCGCCCGCCGGCGTGGTGAAGTGGCCACGGTCCAGCAGCGGTCGGCGTGGGCTCAGGCGCTGCGCACGGACCGCCCCGCCGGAAGCCGGGCATGGGCGCACGCCCAGCTGGAGAACGGCACCTCGTTCTACGGGTACGTCCGCTCGTACACGCCGTCAGGCCCGTTGGCCGAGCGCGAGCTCGTCCTCGAAGGCGCGGCCCTGACCTGCGAGAAGGACGACGAAACCAAGGTCATCGGCGAGGACTGGCGCCGGGTGGTCATCCCGGGGTCGAAGATCACCTACCTGCGGGTGACGTACCTGGACGCGGCAACCGGCGAGACGTTGCCTACGCCACACGCGAAGTGACCCGCAAGTAGCTAAGCTCCCGTGGCATGAGCAGTGCGACGGAGCCGCTCGGGACGCCGCCCGAGGACGAACCGGACATCCACACCACGGCCGGCAAGCTGGCCGACCTGTACCGCCGGTACGACGAGGCGGTGCACGCCGGCTCGGCCCGCGCGGTGGAGAAGCAGCACGCCAAGGGCAAGAAAACCGCTCGTGAACGCATCGAGCTGCTCCTCGACGAGAACTCCTTCGTCGAGCTCGACGAGCTGGCCCGGCACCGCTCGACCAACTTCGGCCAGGAGAAGAACCGCCCGTACGGCGACGGCGTCGTCACCGGCTACGGCACCGTCGACGGCCGTCCGGTGTGCGTGTTCAGCCAGGACGTGACCGTCTTCGGCGGCAGCCTCGGCGAGGTCTACGGCGAGAAGATCGTCAAGGTGATGGACCTGGCGATCAAGACCGGCCGCCCGATCATCGGCATCAACGAGGGCGGCGGCGCGCGCATCCAGGAGGGCGTCGTCTCGCTCGGCCTGTACGGCGAGATCTTCAACCGGAACGTCAAGGCGTCCGGCGTCATCCCGCAGATCTCGCTGATCATGGGCGCGAACGCGGGCGGGCACGTCTACTCCCCCGCGCTGACCGACTTCATCGTGATGGTCGACGAGACGTCGCAGATGTTCATCACCGGCCCGGACGTCGTCAAGACGGTCACCGGCGAGGACGTCACCTTCGAGGAGCTCGGCGGCGGCCGGACCCACAACACGAAGTCCGGCGTCGCGCACTACCTCGGCTCCGACGACGAGGACGCCATCGCCTACGTCAAGGAACTGCTCTCCTACCTGCCGCAGAACAACCTGTCGGACGCGCCGGTGTTCGAGCCGTCGGACAGCCCGGCCGGGTTCTTCGAAGACGTCACCGACGCCGACCGCGAGCTCGACACGATCATCCCGGACTCGCCGAACACCCCGTACGACATGCACGAGGTGATCACCCGCGTCGTCGACGACGGCGACTTCCTCGAGGTCCACGAGCTGTTCGCGCCGAACATCATCGTCGGCTTCGGCCGCGTCGACGGCCACAGCGTCGGTGTGGTGGCCAACCAGCCGACGCAGTTCGCCGGCTGCCTCGACATCGACGCGTCCGAGAAGGCCGCGCGGTTCGTCCGCACCTGCGACGCGTTCAACATCCCGGTGCTCACCTTCGTCGACGTCCCGGGTTTCCTGCCGGGCACCGACCAGGAGTGGAACGGCATCATCCGCCGCGGCGCGAAGCTGATCTACGCCTACGCGGAAGCCACGGTCCCGCTGGTCACGGTGATCACGCGCAAGGCCTTCGGCGGCGCGTACGACGTCATGGGCTCGAAGCACCTCGGCGCCGACATCAACCTGGCCTGGCCGACCGCGCAGGTCGCGGTGATGGGCGCCCAGGGCGCGGCGAACATCGTCCACCGCAAGACGCTGGCCAACGCGGCGAACGAGGGCAAGGACGTCGACGCGCTGCGCGCCGAGCTGATCCAGGAGTACGAGGACACGCTGCTGAACCCGTACGCGGCGGCCGAGCGGGGGTACGTCGACTCGGTGATCGTGCCGGCGCACACCCGCGGGCACGTCGCGCGGGCGCTGTCCCTGCTGCGGAACAAGCGGGAGTCGCTGCCGCCCAAGAAGCACGGGAACATCCCGCTGTGAGCGCCGAAAAGCCCTTGCTGCGGGTGGTCCGCGGAAACCCGAGCGACGCCGAGCTGGCGGCGCTGACGGCGGTCGTCGCCGCGGCGTCGGTCGCGAAGACGCCGGAGAAGCCGAAGCCGCGTACGTCGTGGTGGGGCGATCGCGCGGCTTCGCTGCGTCGGCCGCTTCACCCCGGCGAAGGCGCTTGGCGCGCTTCGGGTCTGCCTCAGGGCTGATAGGCGTCGAGGAAGACCGTCGGGGCTTCGTTCTCCCGCACGATCGTGCCCAGCAGGGCCGCGAGCCGGTCGCGGTCCGGGGTGCTCAGGGGCGCCGCCAGTTCGTCGACCCGGCGGCAGGTCGCGGCGAAGAAGTCCTCGGCGAGTTCGTGGCCTTCCGCCGTCAGCAGGACCTGGACGGCCCGGCGGTCGTCCGGGTCGGGCTCGCGGCGGACGAGCCCGCGCCGGACCGCGCGGTCGACCAGGCCGGTGAGGCTCGACTTTTCGAGGCCGAGCGTGGCGCCCAGTTCGCCCATGCCGTACGGCCGGCCCATCAGCACGCAGAGCAGCTGCCCCTGCTGCACGGTGAGGCCGTACTCGCGGGCGGACTCGGCGTAGACGGCGTTCACCAGGAACGACGCTCGCACGAGCCCGGCCACCACACCGAGGTCCACCCCGCTCTTCCCCATCCGGTCAGCCTAGGGCTTCCCGCACCGCGGGCACGATCTCCTCGGCCCAGCGCGCGACGGCGGCCTCGTCGGGCGCGCTGCCACCGGGCCCGAACAGCACGAACCCGGCGGCGTCGTGCTCCAGCACCGCGCCGGTCAGTTCTTCGACCCACTGGGCGGGCGAGCCGCCGATCCAGCGGCCGTCGCCGGTGCGGGTCCGCGCGAGCGGCTCGGCCGTGATGCGGCCCGGGAAGTTGTAGACGGTGGCGATCTCCCCGGGGTCCCGCCCGGCATCGACGGCGGCCTTGTCGATCAGCGGCCGCGAGGTGCGGTAGCGCTCGCTGAGCCAGTCGGCGGCGTGCCCGGGCATCCACCCGTCGGCAACGCGCCCGGTGACGGCGAGGGACTTCGGCCCGACCGACCCGGTCCACACCGGCGGCATCGCTTCGGCGGCCGGCTCCAGGTCCGTGACCTGGTAGAACTCGCCGTCGAAGGTCACCGGCGCACCGCCCCCGCCGAGCAGCTTCACGAGCCGGATGCCTTCTTCGAAAGCCCGAACGGCCTGCCCGGGCGTGAGCTTGGCGAAGCCGAGCCGCGCGATGTCGTCCCACAACCCGCCAACGCCCATCCCGAGCACGATCCGGCCCCCGGTGAGAGCGGACAGGCTCGTCACCGTTCGCGCGAGCATCGACGCGGGCCGCGTCGGCAGGTTGGTGACGCTGACCAGGCCGGAGACCCGTTCGGTCCGCCCCAGCAGGACGCCGATTTCGGCGTACGCGTCAAGCCGGTCGGCGTGGTAGGGGTGATCGGAGACGGTGACGAGGTCAAGCCCACCCCGATCGGCCTGGACGGCCCGCGCCAGGGTGTCGGCCGTGGCGGAGACCGCCGTCGATACGCCGATGCCGAAGTGCACCATGATTCCTCCCAGTTAGTTCGTACTACGAACATAGCACGGATAGTTCTTGGTGCGAACTAGTTGCGGACACCGGCGCCCGGGGACGGCGGCGGAAAACCAGTCGAGCCGCGAGCGATCGCTTGCTACCTTGGGCAGGCACTCCCGGTGCGAAGCCCTCGGTTACTTCTTGCTGTAAACGAGACCCCGCGGGCAACGAAGATCTCGGGAGCCACGGCCACACCGATGCCCGGTGCGCAGGCGAGGGTTACTTCCGCTTCCAACGGGCAGGTCGGGGGTTCGAATCCCTCCCGGACCGCGCCAGGTCCGGTAGCTCAGTGGCCTAGAGCAGCTAATGTTCCTTCACCGACTTCGATCTCGGGCATCGCTGTGGCCGTGGCTCCCTCCACTACAGGGGGAGAAATGAGCAAGTTCAACACCGCACGAGCGCCCGCCGCGACCTCTCCGGTCCGCGGCGAGGCCACGCCGTCCGCCGTCACGCACCAGGGCGGGGCCGGGTACCTGCGCGACACCCGGGCCGAGCTCTTCCTGCTCGCCGTCACGAACATGGTCGGTGAGCACACCTTCTACGAGTCCGCGGCCACGCGCGACACCCGGTACGCCGAGCTGGTCCGGCAGTCCACCTTGGACGATCCACAGTGGACAGCGCGGTTCCTGCGCTGGCTGCGCTCCGGCGCGCACCTGCGGACGGCGTCGCTCGTCGGTGCCGCCGAGTTCGCCAAGGCGCGGCGGGACGCCGGCCTCGACGGGCTGAGCCGTCAGGTCGTCGCCGACGTGCTGCAGCGGGCCGACGAGCCCGGCGAGCTGCTCGCCTACTGGATCTCCGTGTACGGCCGCGCCGTGCCGAAGCCCGTCAAGCGCGGGGTCGCCGACGCCGCCGTGCGGCTCTACGACGAGCGTTCCTTCGTCAAGTGGGACTCCGCCGCGCGGGCGTTCCGGTTCGCCGACGTCCTCGAGCTGACCCACCCGGCAGGCGGGGGTGAGCTGTTCAAGCACATCCTCGACGAGCGGCACGACCGCGGCAACGCTGTCCCGGAGTCCCTGGCGACCCTCCGCCGGCGTGCCGAGCTCATGAGCTGGGACGTGGGCCGCCGGCGCGAGCTGTTCGACCGGCCCGGGGCGGCGGGCGTCCTGCGCGTGGCGGGCATGACCTGGGAGTCCGTCGCGGGGTGGCTGCAGGGTCCGCTGGACGCGCGCGTCTGGGAGGCGCTGATCCCGTCGATGGGCTACACGGCCCTCCTGCGGAACCTCCGCAACTTCGACGAGGCCGGCGTCTCGGACGACGTCGCGCAGCAGGTCGCCGAGCGGCTCGCGAGCCCGGTGCAGGCCGCGAAGTCGCGGCAGCTGCCGATGCGGTTCCTGGCCGCGCACCGCGCCGCGCCGTCGCTTCGGTGGGGCTGGGCGCTCGAGCGGGCCATCTCGCACGCGCTGGCCAACGTGCCCGCCCTGAACGGCCGGACGCTCGTCCTCGTCGACACGTCGGCGTCGATGAACAACTCGTTCAGCAAGGACGGCAGCCTCCTGCGGTGGGACGCCGCCGCGGTGTTCGGGCTGGCGCTCGGCCGCCGGTGCGCGAAGGCCGACGTCGTCTCGTTCTCCGACGGCTACTGGGACCGCAGCCAGGGCACCAAGGTGTTCAAGCTGCGCCGGGGCGGTTCGCTGCTCGGCGACGTCGAGCGCTGGAAGTCCGGCGGGTACTTCATCGGCGGCGGCACCGACACGGTGGGCGCCGTGCAGAAGCACTTCGCGAACCACGACCGCGTCGTGATCCTCACCGACGAGCAGGCCGCGGCCGGTGACGTCGGGAAGGCGCTGCCCGCGCACGTGCCGCTGTACACCTGGAACCTGGCGGGGTACCGGGTCGGCCACGCGCCGTCCGGCGGGGCGCACCGGCACACGTTCGGCGGCCTCACCGACCAGGCCTTCCGGATGATCCCGCTGCTCGAGCGGGGCCGGAACGCCGACTGGCCCTTCTGAGAAACCCGGGTAAGAGACGCCGTCCAGGCCCCCGTGACGAGATCATGGGGGCCTGCACGCCGTGTCCGGACCGTCACCGGAATGACCGTGGACCGTCGCTTAGTCCGCACCGTATAGTCCACGTGGAATAACCGACATGGAGGGATCTGGTCATGGCCTCGCCCAAGCTGACCACGCTCGGCATCGCCGTGCTGGAGCTGCTGCACGAGAAGCCCATGCACCCGTACGAGATGGCCGCGCTCATGCGCGAGCGGTACGTCGACATCCGGGTCAACGTGAAGGCGGGCTCGCTCTACCACACCGTGGAACGGCTGCACCGCCACGGTTTCATCGAGATCGTCGACACCCAGCGCGACGGCAAGCGGCCCGAACGGACCGTCTACGGCATGACGCAGACGGGGCTCGACGAGTTCAACCAGCGTGGCCGCGAGCTACTGGGGGACGTCGCCACGGAGTTCCCCGCCTTCCTGTCCGGGCTCGCCGTGATCGACGAACTGGGGCGCGAAGCGTCCCTGAACGAGCTCGAAACCCGGCTCATGCGGCTGCGCGCCGCCGTGGCCGCCGACGAGGCGGTGCGGCAGCGCCTCACCGAGGACAAGACGCCGGAGATCTACTGGCTCGACTGGCGCTACCAGTGCGACCACCGGAAGTTCGAGCTCGAGTGGACCGAGCGGCTCCTCGACGACCTCCGCTCCGGGCGGGTCCCCTTCGTGGACGACGGACAACCCAAGCTCACCCTCATCACCAGGGAAGACGACGATGAACGCAAGACAAGCTAACCCGTGGGCCGCGCTGGGCGCGCTGTGCCTCGGCTTCTTCATGATCCTGCTCGACACCACGATCGTGACGATCGCGATCCCGACCATGCTGCGCGACCTGAACGCCGGGCTGAACTCGATCGTCTGGGTGATCAGCGTCTACCTGCTCACCTACGCCGTGCCGATGCTGTTCACCAGCCGGCTCGGCGACCGCTTCGGCCCGAAGCGCGTGTTCCTCGCCGGGCTCGTCGTGTTCACCGGCGCGTCGCTGTGGTGCGGCCTGTCCGGCAACGTCGAAATGCTCATCGCCGCGCGGGCCGTGCAGGGCCTCGGTGCCGCGCTGATGACGCCGCAGACGCTGGCGTTCATCACGCACCTGTTCCCGCCGGCCAAGCGCGGCCCGGCCATGGGCATGTGGGGCGGCGTCGCCGGGCTGGCGACCATCGCCGGTCCGCTGCTCGGCGGCGTGCTGGTCGACCACTTCGGCTGGGAGTGGATCTTCTACGTCAACGTGCCGATCGGCGTGATCGCCGTCGTGCTCACGCTGCTGCTGGTCCCCGACTGGCAGCCGAAGCACTCGCATTCGTTCGACGTGCTGGGGATCGTGCTCTCGAGCGCGGCATTGCTCTGCATCGTGTTCGGCGTGCAGAACGGCCAGCAGTACGACTGGGGCACGGTCTTCGGCGGGATCACGGTGTTCGAGATCATCGGCGCCGGCGTGGTGCTGATGATCGCCTTCCTCGTGTGGCAGCGCCTCAACAAGCGGGAGCCGCTGCTGCCACTGAAGGTGTTCGCGAACCGGAACTTCTCGGCCGGGACGCTCACCGCGACCACCGTCGGCTTCGCGATGACCGGCATGTTCCTGCCGCTGGTCATCTACATCCAGTCCGTGCTCGGGCTGAGCCCGACCATGGGCGGCCTGCTCACCGCGCCGATGTCGCTGCTGTCCGGGATCATCGCGCCGTTCGTCGGGCGCGCGTCGGACAAGGTGAACGGCAAGTACCTGGTGATGTTCGGCCTGGCGGCGCTCGCGGCCGGGCTCGGGATCATCGCCCTGCAGGCGACGCCGGACACCAACCCGTGGTCGCTCGTCCCCGCGCTGCTGGTGTGCGGGCTCGGCATCGGCTGCATCTTCTCGCCGATGAGCAACCTGACGATGGGGTCGGTCGAGCCGCGGCTGGCCGGCACCGCGTCCGGCATCTTCAACACCGCCCGCCAGGTCGGCGGCGTGCTCGGCAGCGCGGCGATCGGCGTGCTGCTGCAGGCGCGGATCAGCGCGTCCATCGCGGACGAAGCCACGAAGGCGGCTTCGCAGCTGCCCGAGCAGTACCGGGCGCCGTTCGCCGAGGGGATCGCGCACGCGGCGGCGAGCACCGGGGAGTTCGGCTCGGCGGGCGGTCCGGCGCCGATGCCGGGGCTGCCCGCGGAGATCGCCGCGCAGGCGGGGCGGCTGGCGACCGAGGCGGTCCACAGTGGACTGACCGACGCGGCCCGCGTGACGATGCTGCTGCCGATGGGCGTGCTCCTGCTCGGGGTGGTTTCCGCCGCCGTGCTGCGGCGGGTCAAGCCGCGCTGGGAAACTCCGGCGCCCGAGGCCGCCGCGGTCTGAAACCCGTGCGAGCCTCCGGCGTCGGGAACCGGAGGCTCGCACGGACCGCGGGAGCGGTGCTCTAGCGGCGGCGGTAGGACAGGCCGTACCCGTACGGGAACAGGCCCTGCTTGCCGTCACCGGCGTTGATCGGCTGCTGGGAGGCGCTCCTCGGCCACGTGAAGCTCAGCTTCCCGGCCGGGTTGTGGTCGCCGTAGAGGACGTCGGCGACGCCCGCGCCCTCCGAGCCGGGCAGCCACGCCGCGACCAGGCCCCGGATCGAGGGCAGCTGCGCGGAGATGTCCACCGGCCGCCCGGACACCGTCACCACGACCAGCGGCACGCCGGACGCCTTCAGCTTGGTGAGGAGGGCGACGTCTTCGGCGTCGAGGACGACTCCGCCCGGCCGGTCTCCCTGCCCCTCGGCGTACGGCGTTTCGCCCACCACGGCGACAGCGACCTTGTAGCTCGAGTTGATTCCGCTACCCGCACGGTCATAAGTCACCACCGTGCCTTTCCCGGCACCGGCCTTGATGCCGTCGAGGATCGTCGTGCCCGGGATGACCCGCGTGCCGCTCTGGCCCTGCCAGGTCAGCGTCCAGCCACCCGCCTGGTTGCCCATGTCGTTGGCGTTCTTGCCGGCCACGAAGATCCGGTTGTCCTGCTTGGCCAGCGGCAGCACGCCGTCGTTCTTCAGCAGCACCTGCGACTCGCGCACGGCCTGCCGCGCGACGGCGTGGTTGGCGGCGCTGCCGAAGTCGCTCTGCAGCGAGCGGTCGGTGTACGGGCGCTCGAACAGGCCGAGTTCGAACTTCTTCGTGAGGATCCGCCGGTTCGCGTCGTCGATGCGCGCCATCGGGATGTCCCCGTTCAGGACTTCGGCCTTCAGCGTGGCGACGAACTTCTGGTAGTCGTACGGGACCATGACCATGTCCATCCCGGCGTTGACGGCCTGCTTGACCTCGACCGCGGTGAACCCGGTCTGGCCGTCGATCTGGTCGATGCCGTTCCAGTCGGAGACCACGAACCCGGAGAAGCCCAGCTCGCCCTTGAGCAGGTCGGTGATCAGGAACTTGTTGCCGTGGTCCTTGACGCCGTTCCAGCTGTTGAAGCTGATCATCACCGAGCCGGCGCCGTGGGCGATCGCGGCCTGGAACGGCGGCAGGTGGATGCGCCGCAGCTCGTCCAGGGTGATCTGGGTGTTGCCCTGGTCGACGCCGCCGGTGGTGCCGCCGTCGCCGATGAAGTGCTTGGCCGACGCCAGCACGGACGTCGTGTCGCCGAGCGCGGCGCCCTGCAGGCCCTTGATGACGACGGAGTTCGCGACGGCGTTGTCGGGGACTTCGCCGAAGGACTCGTACGTGCGGCCCCAGCGGTCGTCGCGGGCGACGCACAGGCAGGGCGCGAAGGCCCACTTGACGCCGGTGGCCGCGGTTTCCCGCGCGGTGATCGCGCCGATCCGCTGGGTCAGCTGCGGGTCGTTCGCGGCCCCCAGGCCGATGTTGTGCGGGAAGATCGTGGCGCCGGCGACGTTGTTGTGGCCGTGCACGGCGTCGGAGCCGTAGAGGATCGGGATGCCGAGGCCGGTTGTCGTCGCCACCCGCTGGTAGGCGTCGATCATGTCCGCCCACGCCCCCGGCGTGTTCGGCGTCGGCGTCGAACCGCCGCCGGAGAGGATGGAGCCGAGCCGGGCGGCGGCGGCCTGGGCGGGTGTCGCGGAGCCGCGCTCGCCCTGGGTCATCTGCCCGACCTTGTCGTCCAGGGTCATCCGCGCCAGCAGGTCCGTGACGCGGTCGGCGACCGAGGCGCTCGGGTTCTTGTAGAGCGGCGTCGCGGTGGCGGCGGAGGCCAGCGGGACGACGGCCGTTCCCGCGAGGAGCAGGCCGGCCAGGACAGTGGTTCGCAATGATCTCGTGGTGCGGAGGAGCGGCATCGGTTCTCCGTGACAATCCGTCGATCCATAAGTTGCGAGCCAAAACAAATTAACCCGCCTCCGGCGTGACGCCGGTCACAATTCGGTCACGTCCCCCTGGTCAAGTAAGTTTCAGTCGTGCAGTTCGTCCTCGCCTCCCAGTCCCCCGCCCGCCTCGCCCTCCTGCGCTCGGCGGGCCTCGACCCCGCCGTGTTCGTCTCCGGCGTCGACGAGGACGCGGTCGCCGCGTCGCTCACTGATCCCTCGCCGTCCGAGCTGGTCACGGCCCTTGCGGCGGCCAAGGCCGAGGCGGTCGTCGACCAGGTCGCCGCGGCCCACCCGGACGCCGTCGTCGTCGCCTGCGATTCGATGCTTTCGATCCACGGGCAGATGGTCGGGAAGCCGGGGTCGCCGGACGTCGCGCGGCAGCGCTGGGCCGCGATGGCGGGAACATCCGGTGAACTCCTCACCGGCCACGCGGTCGTCCGGCTCGACGGCGGGACGCGCGCGAAGGAGACGTCCGGCTGGGAAGCGACCACCGTCCGGTTCGGCACGCCGACGCCCGAGGAGATCGACGCCTACGTCGCGACCGGCGAGCCGCTCGACGTCGCCGGCGGCTTCACGATCGACGGCCTGGGCGGCTGGTTCGTCGAAGGGCTCGACGGCGGCCACACGAGCGTCATCGGGATCAGCCTGCCGCTGACGCGCCGGCTGCTGGCCGAGGTCGGCGTGAGTGTCGTGGATCTCTGGCGACGTTCCGCATCCTGAGAAAGGCACCACACCTTCGGGTGAACCGGAAGAGTCCTCTCTTGCCTAACGTTCTCGTTACCCGGCAAGACCAGAAACTTTCGAGCACCGGAGTCGCCCCGTGTCTTTCGTACGGACATACACCAAGCCGCGGGTGTTCGCGGCCGCGGTTCTCGGCTCGCTCGTCGTCGGCGCCCTCCTCGGCGTCGTCGCACGGCAGACCGAGGCCGGCTGGCTGACCGATCTCCTCGACCAGATCGGCACCATCTTCACCACGCTGCTGCAGATCGCGGTGATCCCGCTGGTCTTCACGGCGATCGTGGTCGGCATCAACAGCCTCCGGAAGCTCGGCGGCGGCCGCACCGCCGCGCGCCTCGGCGGCAAGACGGTGCTGTGGTTCGCGATCACGTCGTTCATCGCGTCGCTGATCGGCATCGTGGTCGGCCGGATCTTCAACCCCGGCGCCGGCGGGCTCGGCGGCGTCGAGGCGACCGCCAAGAACGCCGACCGGGCGGCGCAGAGCGTCGACCACTGGGGCTCGTGGAGCGCCTTCGTGAACGGGCTGCTGCCCGAGAACTTCGTGAAAGCGTTTGCCGACGGCGAGACGCTGCAGGTGCTGTTCCTCGCGCTGGTCATCGGCGCGGCCGCCTACAGCCTGGGTGATCGCGCGAAGCCGTTCGTGGACTTCACGACGAGCGTGTTCGAGATCATCCAGCGCTACCTCGGCTGGATCGTCCGGCTGGCCCCGATCGGCATCATCGGCCTGATCGGCGCGGCGGTGTCGAACTACGGCGACGCGCTGTTCCGCCCGCTGTTCTCCACCACGCTCGCGGTGTACGTCGGCTGCCTGCTCGTGCTGTTCGTCGTCTACCCGATCCTGCTGCAGTTCGTGGCGAAGGTGAGCCCGCTCAAGTTCTTCGCGAAGGCGGGCACGGCGATCCAGTTCGCGTTCGCCTCGCAGTCGTCGGCCGCGACGCTGCCGCTGACCCGCCAGTCCGCGGTCAACCTCGGTGTCCAGCCGGCGTACGCGGCCTTCGCGACCCCGCTCGGCAGCGCGACGAAGATGGACGGCTGCGCGGCGGTGTTCCCGGCGATCGCGGCGATCTTCGTCGCCAACCTGGCCGGGGTGTCGCTGAACTTCTGGCAGTACGCGGGCATCGTCGTGGTGGCCGTGGTCGGCGCACTGGCGACCGCCGGGACCACAGGCTGGCTGACGGCGTTCACGCTGACGACGTCGTTCATCGGCCTCGACGCCAAGCAGGTGGCGCTGGGCCTGGCCCTGATCTACTCGGTCAACCCGATCATGGACATGATGCGCACGGCGACGAACGTGGCCGGCCAGATCACGGTGCCGGTGATCGTGGCGCGCAGCGAAGGCCTCCTCGACGACGAGGTCCTCGACGCCCCGACCGACCGTCCCGAGCACACCGACGACGGCTCCTCGGCCCGCCACACGGCCCCGGCTCCCGCCTGACCCACGCGCCCCAATGTGGCGTTGGTTGCGTCCAACGCACCCAATGTGGCGTTCGGTGCGTCCAACGCACCGAACGCCACATTGGGGCGCTTGGGACTCAGGACGCGGGGCAGGCGCGGAGGTCGGCGCGGGTGAGGCGGATGTCCGGCCAGCCGCGCAGGTCCGACGGCGACGTGAACCGCCGCGTGCAGCCGACCGACTTGCCCGCCAGGTCGTACACCTCGCCCAGCACCGGGGCCGCCGTGCACTTCGGGGTGCCGGACGCGGCGTCCGGGCAGTCGTGGCGGACCACGATCACGTCGGGACTGGCGTCGCCCGTGACGTCGTAGAGCGAAAGCGTCCCGGCGTCGGCGTAGAACGGCTTGCCCGGGTCGCGCCACACGCCCCCGCTGCCGACGAGCAGCTCGCCGTACGCGGCCGTGCCGTCGTCGCCGACGTCGCCGCGGACCAGGCAGGCCGGGGCCGGGCCGTCGATGCAGCGCAGCGAGTCCTGGTCCAGCCGCACGCCCAGCTGGGCGAGGGACAGCTCGAACACCGTGCCCGGCTCCGGCCCGACGCGCAGGCGGGCCGAACCACCACCCGCGTCGGTGAGCAGCACCACCGGCGTTCCGCCGACCGTCACCGCCGCGAGCTGGCGGCATGGGCCGCCGCCGCAGGTCACCGCGGGTGACACCGGCGCGGCGGCCGGTTCGGCCGGTCCGGTGGCCGCCTCGGGCCGCGGCCGCAGCACGAACACCGCGCCGATCGCGCCGATCGTGACCACCGCGGCCAGCACCGCGGTGAGCAGCGCCGACCGAGGCGTCCGCGCTGCCGTAGTCCGCATAAGACAGAGCGTAAGCCGCTTCGCGGCCGGCTGCGGGCAGCGCCCCGTCGCGATGTGGTGGGTTCAACCCGACGGGGTCACGGGTAGCGGAACGTGTCCGTCTATGTTGTCCGGGTGACGAACCCGAACCTCCCGCCCGCCCTGTACCTCCCGACCGGCCCGGTCAGCGCCGAGACCGAAGGCGCGTCGATCGAGCTGCGCCGCACGCCCGACGGCCGCACCGCGCTGGTCGCCTTCACCGCGCTCGACCGGCTGATCGACTGCTGCGGCGAGCACCAGCCGTGGGTGCTGGTGAACACCGAGCACCTGCCGAAGGTCCACAAGGCGAACCCGTACGACGTGATCGTGCTCGACTCGCCGCTGCCCGAGGAGCTCCGGCACCACGTCTGAGCGTGGTTCACCTCTCACTCAAGAGACTCGCGACGTCATATCCGTAGACTTCCCTGATGCCGCGTGGGCGGTCAGCAATGCAGCTGTCGGACGCAGGAGGTGCGGGGTGGCCGAGCAGGTCGGCGAAACCACGGGTGGTCCGGTGACCAAGATCCTGGTCGCCAACCGTGGCGAAATCGCGGTACGCGTCATCAGAGCCGCGAAGGACGCTGGCCTGGCCAGTGTCGCGGTGTACGCCGACCCGGACCGAGACGCGCCACACGTCCGCCTGGCCGACGAGGCCTTCGCGCTCGGCGGCACCACCGCTGCCGAGAGCTACCTCAACTTCGACAAGATCCTCGACGCCGCCAAGCGGTCGGGCGCCGACTCGGTGCACCCGGGCTACGGCTTCCTCTCCGAGAACGCGGACTTCGCCCAGGCCGTCCTCGACGCCGCGCTGACTTGGATCGGGCCGAGCCCGCAGGCCATCCGCGACCTCGGCGACAAGGTCACCGCGCGCCACATCGCCATGCGCGCCGGCGCACCGCTGGTGCCGGGCACGAAGGAGCCGGTCAAGGACGCCACCGAGATCGTCGCGTTCGCCGACGAGCACGGCCTGCCGGTGGCCATCAAGGCCGCGTTCGGCGGCGGTGGGCGCGGCCTCAAGGTCGCCCGCACCCGCGAGGAGATCCCGGAGCTGTTCGAGTCGGCCACGCGCGAGGCGGTCGCCGCGTTCGGCCGCGGCGAATGCTTCGTCGAGCGGTACCTGGACAAGCCGCGGCACGTCGAGGCCCAGGTGCTGGCCGACATGCACGGCAACGCGATCGTCGTCGGCACCCGCGACTGCTCGCTGCAGCGGCGGCACCAGAAGCTCGTCGAGGAGGCGCCCGCGCCGTTCCTGAGCGACGAGCAGCGCAAGCGCATCCACGAGTCGGCGAAGGCGATCTGCAAGGAAGCCGGGTACTACGGCGCCGGCACGGTCGAGTACCTCGTCGCCGTCGACGGCACGATCTCGTTCCTCGAGGTCAACACCCGGCTGCAGGTCGAGCACCCGGTGTCGGAGGAAACCACCGGCCTCGACCTCGTCCGCGAGATGTTCCGCATCGCGCGCGGCGAGCCGCTGCGGATCACCTCCGACCCCGAGCCGCGCGGCCACTCCATCGAGTTCCGCATCAACGGCGAGGACGCCGGCCGCGGCTTCCTGCCCGCGCCGGGCACGGTGACGAAGTTCGTCGCGCCGAGCGGCCCGGGCGTGCGCGTCGACTCCGGTGTCGAGTCCGGCAGCGTGATCGGCGGGCAGTTCGACTCGATGCTGGCCAAGCTGATCGTCACCGGCTCGGACCGCAACAACGCACTGGAGCGCAGCCGCCGCGCGCTCGACGAGATGGTCGTCGAGGGCATGGCGACGGTGCTGCCGTTCGACCGCGTGATCGTCAACGACCCGGCGTTCATCGGCGACGAAACCGGCTTCAGCGTGCACACGCGCTGGATCGAGACGGAGTTCGACAACAAGATCGAGCCGTTCGTGGCGCCGGACGTCGAGGCCGCCGAAGAGGAACCGCGGCAGAACGTCGTGGTCGAGGTCGGCGGGCGCCGGCTCGAGGTGTCGCTGCCGGGCGGGTTCGCGCTCGAAGGCGGCGGCGGGGGCGGCACCGCCGTCAAGGCGAAGCCGCGCAAGCGCGCCGGCGGCACCAAGGCGGCGGTCAGCGGCGACGCCGTCACGGCGCCGATGCAGGGCACGATCGTGAAGGTGGCCGTCGAAGAGGGCCAGACGGTCGAAGCCGGTGAGCTGATCGTCGTCCTCGAGGCGATGAAGATGGAGAACCCGGTCACCGCGCACAAAGCGGGCACCGTCACCGGGCTTTCGGTCGAGGTCGGCGCCGCCGTGACGCAGGGCACACAGCTGCTGGAGATCAAGTAGCACGGTTCGTTACGGATGTCGTGGTGGGCCGCCCCCGAGGCGGCCTACCATCGACTACGTGACCGAAGTCCCGTCTCCGCAGCTGCGGATCAGCGACCAGAACCGTGAGTCCGCGCTGTCCGCCCTCGGGGAGCACATGACCGCGGGACGGCTCGACATCGACGAGTACGGCGAGCGCTCGGCCCGGATCACCGCGGCCAAGACCCGCGGCGAGCTCGGCGAGATCTTCGCGGACCTGCCGGCGCCGCACCCGGCGTACGAAGACGTCCCCCAGGCCGTCGCGGCGCCTGAGCCGGCTGCGCCCGCGCCCCGGCCGTCGGGGACTCCCGAAAACTGGTCGCCGCCGCAGCGGTTCGTCGCCGCGATCTTTCCGCTGACCCTCATCGCCGCGATTGCGTTGATCGCCACCGGCACGGTCGGGTGGGCGATCATCTTCCTGCCGATCGGTGTCGGCGTCTTCGGCAAGGCGATGTGGGGGCACGGCTGGAACCACGACCAGCGCCACCGCGACCGCCACGAGCGGCACGTGCGCGACCGGCAACGCCGCCGCGAGCTGCGCGACTCCTACCGGCGCGAGCTGGGTCGCTGATCCGGCCGTGGGCGACATGCGGTTGAGCGACGCCGAACGCCAGGACGCCCTGGACGTTCTCGAAGAGCACGTCCGCACCGGACGGCTCGACATCGACGAGTACGGCGCCCGGACCGCGAAGGTCACCGCGGCCAAGCGGGTCAGCGAGCTCATCCCACTGTTCGACGACCTGCCCTCGCCCCGCCCGAGCGCGTTGCTGAACGGCGCGGCCGCTCCCGGCGTGCCGGTGATGTCCGGCGAGAGCCCGCTGGCCGGCTTCCTGACCCGCAGCGCGGTGCCGATCGCGATCGTGCTGGCGATCGTCGTGCTCATCCTGTCGCGGGGCCGGTTGCTGATCATCTCGGTGGCTTTGCCGCTGGTGGTCGCGGCGATCGCGGGGATGCGCCGCCGCCGATCCTGATCGCTCCTTTCCCCGGGGCAACCTGCTGCCGCGGTCAAGCGTGGTGATCACGCAGGTCGGGGGAAAGGGAGGGATCCATGAACAAGATGTGGGCGCGATCGGGGGTGCTCGCCACCGTGGCGATCGCCGTCGCGGCCTTGGCGGCGGTGCCGGCGCAGGCCGCGCAGCTGAGCTGGCAGCCGGCGGTGCTGCCGTTGCCCGCCGGAGCCGACCCCGCCGGGCACGGTTTCCTGAAGGCTTCGAACGGCCGCGGCGAGTACACGGGGTCGTTCATCGTCGACGGCAAGCTGCAGGTCGTGAGCTGGCGCGGCGGAAAGCCGGTGCTGCGCGGCGTTCCGGACGGCTTCGAATGGGCGATGGCCGAAGACGAGAACGGCGCCGGCACCGTCGTCGGCACGGCGATCGACTACGACACCGGTGCCTTCCGGTCGTTCGTGCTGGACGCGACCGGGTTCCACCTCCGCGAGACCCCGGCGGGCTACCGGGAGGCCCAGACGACGGCCGTCAACGCCCGCGGCGACGTGCTGGGCCAGGTCTTCGGCGAGGACCCGGCGCGGAACGGCGCGATCGTGTGGCCGGCGGACGGCGGCGCGCCGGTGATCATCCCGGCGACGCACCAGTACGAGATCCCGCTGAACATCGACGACGACGGGACCGTCCTGTTCTCCTCCTACGAGTCGGGGCTGTTGTGGAAGGACGGCAGCTACCGGGAGCTCACCGCACCGGGGTTCCGGTACACGAGCGGATCGGCGATCCGCAACGGCGTCGTCGTCGGCTCGGCCTCGGACGGCACGGTCGCGGGTTCCCGGGCCATGCGCTGGAACTCCGCGGGGGTGGCCACCGTCCTGCCCGGCGGCGACGCCGCGTATGCGCTGAACCGCGCGGGGCTGACCTACGGGACGGCTCCGGTACCGGGCTCGTTCCGCGGGACGCCGACCACGTGGTTCGGCACCACCCCGAGCGGCGACCTGCGGCAGCCCGGCAGCTATCCGAGCTACCAGGCGAGCCAGGTGACCGACAACGGAACGTTCGCCGGCATCGCGTCGAACGGCCCGCTCGACGAGGGCGGCGTGCCGGTGGTCTGGCGCCTGGCGGGGTGAGCGGCCCTTGATCGCCGGGCCGGGGGCGGCGTGCTCCCGGCCTGGCTAGGCTGGGCGGAGTGGAACCGGTGGAGATCAACGCGGGCACGTACTACCTGCGCCAGCTGCGTGCCGACCGGCACATCGACGACCGCCCGCTGCTGATGGAGGCGTTCGCCGACCCGACGCACCGCAAGTACGTGCTGAACTACCGCTTGCGCACGTTGGACGAGGCCACGGAGTACGTGGCGTTGCGGGCGGCCCAGTGGGCGGGCGACGAGCGCTGTTCCTGGGCGATCGCGGAGCCGACGTCGGGCCGGCTCCTGGGCGAGGTAGGCCTGCGCGAGCTGAACCTGGACGCGTCGTACGCGGAGGCGACGATCTGGGTCCACCCGGCCGAGCGAGGCAAGGGCATCGCGACAACGGCGTTGAACGCGGCACTGCGCTTCGGCTTCGGCGGCCTGGGGCTGACCGAGGTGAGCTACCGCTACGAGGAGAGCAACGCGGCGTCGGCGATCGTGGCGGAGCGCTGCGGGTTCACGCTGGTCGGCCCGGAGGCGGAGCGGGCGCCGACGGGTGAGCGGCTGATCCGCTGGCACCGCACGTCCTGAGCGCCACCCGGCCCGCCGCCGGAGCTCAGCTCACCGGCTCCACGATGCCCGCCCGCGCCTCCGGGGCCGCCGACCTCAGTGCGTCGGCCGCCTCGTCGCTCGGCTGGGACTGGGACTTGCGTTCCGCCTCCACCCGGGCCCGGTAGACCTCGATCTCGTGCTTCACGGTTTCGGGTGACCAGCCGAGGACCTCGCCCACCAACGTCGCCACCTGCTCGGCGCAGTCCACGCCCCGGTGGGCGTACTCGATCGAGATGCGCGTGCGGCGGGCCAGGACGTCCTCCAGGTGCAGCGCCCCTTCGTGCGAAGCCGCGTACACCACCTCGACGCCCAGGTAGTCCGGCGCGTGCTCGATCGGCTTCAGCAGCTCCGGGCGGCCCTCCGCCGAGGCCAGGACCTCGTGGACCAGCGAGCCGTAGCGGTCGAGCAGGTGCCGCACCCGGTAGGGGTGCAGGCCGTGCTCCGCCGCCAGGTGGTCGGCCTGGTTGACCAGCGCGTGGTAGCCGTCCGCGCCCAGCAGGGGGACCTTGTCCGTGATCGACGGCTGCGAGCGGCCCGGCAGGTCCACCGCCGCCGCGTCGACGGCGTCCGCCGCCATCACCCGGTACGTCGTGTACTTGCCGCCCGCGATCGCCACCAGGCCCGGGGCCACCCGCGCCACCGCGTGCTCGCGGGACAGCTTCGACGTCTCTTCGCTCTCCCCCGCCAGCAGCGGGCGAAGGCCGGCGTACACGCCTTCGATGTCGTCGTGCGTCAACGGCGTCGCCAAGACCGTGTTGACGTGCTCGAGGATGTAGTCGATGTCGTGCTTCGTCGCCGCCGGGTGGGCGAGGTCGAGGTTCCAGTCGGTGTCCGTCGTGCCGACGATCCAGTGGTTGCGCCACGGGATCACGAACAGCACCGACTTCTCCGTGCGCAGGATCATCCCCGACTCCGAGACGATCCGGTCACGCGCGACGACGATGTGCACGCCCTTGCTCGCGCGCACCCGGAACCGCCCGCGGCCGCCCGAGAGGCGCTGCAGCTCGTCGGTCCAGACGCCGGTGCAGTTGATCACCGCGGCGGCCGAAATCTCCGTTTCGCGCCCGTCCTCGACGTCGCGCACGCGCACACCGGACACCCGGTCGGCTTCGCGCAGGAACCCGACGACCTGGGTCGAGGTCCGCACGACCGCGCCGTAGTGCGCCGCCGTCCGCGCCACCGTCATCGTGTGGCGGGCGTCGTCGGACTGGGCGTCGTAGTAGCGGATCCCGCCGATCAGCGCCGAGCGCTTGAGCGCCGGCACCATCCGCAGCGCGCCGGCCCGGGTCAGGTGCTTCTGCCCCGGGACGCTGCGGGCGCCGCCCATCGTGTCGTACATCAGCAGCCCCGCCGCGGTGTACGGCCGCTCCCACACGCGGTGCGTCAGCGGGTAGAGGAAGCTGACCGGCTTCACGAGGTGGGGCGCGATGGTCGTCAGCATCAGCTCGCGCTCGCGCAGGGCCTCGCGCACCAGGCCGAATTCGAGCTGCTCCAGGTACCGCAGGCCGCCGTGGAAGAGCTTGCTCGACCGGCTCGACGTCCCGGAGGCGAGGTCGCGGGCCTCGACGAGAGCGACCCGCAGCCCGCGCGTCGCGGCGTCCAGCGCCGTGCCCGCCCCGACCACGCCGCCGCCGATGACGACGAGGTCGAACGTTTCCTTGCCGAGCCGCTGCCACGTCTCTTCCCGCTTGACCGGGCCCAGTCGAGCCGGGTTCGTCTCCGCTGCGTGCTGCGCCACGTGACATCCTCCTCGTACCGCCGAGGCTTCCAGCATCGCACGACCTGGTGATCATCCGCCCGTCCACGGATGACACTTGTGGCGTAACCCTCCGCGATCTTGAAAAGATTCGGCTGCCCGGTGCTTGGAAGTACCTTCTACGCCCCGGTAACGTCGCGCGGACGTGGGTCGGCAACGGTGCCGTGGCACGCCGTGATCGACCCTGCGCAGAGTGTCCAGTGTGGAGGTGCAGCGGTGAGTGCTGGGGCAATAATCGTCTGGGAACTACTGGGAACGGCGACACTGATCCTGCTCGGCAACGGCGTGGTGGCCAACCACGTACTGCGCAAGAACAACGGTCACAACGCGGGCTTCCTGTTCATCAACCTCGGCTGGGCCTTCGCCGTGTTCACCGGCGCCAGCATCGCCGCGCCCAGTGGCGCGCACCTCAACCCGGCGGTGACCCTCGGGCTCGCGATCGCTGGCGACAAAGGAGTGAGCTGGGCCGACGTCCCGTTCTACTTCATCGGGCAGATGGCAGGCGCCATCCTCGGCGCGGTGCTCTGCTGGGCGACCTACAAGCTCCAGTTCGACGACCACCCCGAGCCCGAGAACACCCTGGGCATCTTCTCCACCGGACCGCAGATCCAGAACACCGCGTGGAACCTCGTCACCGAGATCATCGGCACGTTCGTCCTGGTTGCCTGGATTCTCCTGAGCCCGGTCTACGCCACCGGCGACGGCGGGACGCCGAACTTCGGCAACTCCGCGCTGGGCTACGCGGGCGTGTCGTTCGTGGTGCTCGTGATCGGTGCCTCGCTCGGTGGCCCGACGGGCTACGCCATCAACCCGGCCCGCGACCTCGGCCCGCGCATCGCCTACGCGTTCCTGCTGCCCATCCGCAACAAGGCGAACGCCAACTGGGGCTACTCGTGGATCCCGGTCGTCGGCCCGCTGGTCGGCGGTGCGATCGCCGCGCTGGTCTACCTCCTCGTCCACAACCTGACCTGATCGCCCTCCCTCTCGGATTCCTGGAGTACAGATGACTTCGTACGTAGCCGCGATCGACCAGGGCACCACCTCGACCCGGTGCATGATCTTCAACCACGAAGGCCGCGTGGTCTCCGTCGACCAGCGCGAGCACGAGCAGATCTTCCCCCGCGCCGGCTGGGTGGAGCACAACGCGGAAGAGATCTGGGAGAACACGCGCCGGGTCGCCGCCGGCGCGCTGGCCAAGGCCGACCTGACCGCCAAGGACATCGTCGCCGTCGGCATCACCAACCAGCGCGAGACCGCGCTCGTCTGGGACAAGACGACCGGCAAGCCGGTGTACAACGCGATCGTCTGGCAGGACACCCGCACCGACAAGATCGTCACCGAGCTCGGCAACCTCGGCGGCGGCCAGGAGCGCTACCGCGACAAGGTCGGCCTCCCGCTCGCGACCTACTTCTCCGGGCCCAAGGTCAAGTGGATCCTGGACAACGTCGAGGGCGCGCGCGAGAAGGCCGAGGCCGGTGACCTGATCTTCGGCAACATGGACACCTGGGTGCTGTGGAACATGACGGGCGGGGCCGACGGCGGCGTGCACGTCACCGACCCGACCAACGCCTCCCGCACCATGCTGATGGACCTCGACACCCTGCAGTGGGACGCCGAGATCGCCGGCGAGATGGGCATCCCCCTTTCGATGCTGCCGGAGATCCGCTCCTCGTCCGAGGAGTACGGCAAGGTCCGCGAGAAGGGCGCGCTGGCCGGCGTCCCGATCGCGGGCATCCTGGGCGACCAGCAGGCCGCGACGTTCGGCCAGGCCTGCCTCTCGCCCGGCGAAGCCAAGAACACCTACGGCACCGGCAACTTCATGCTGCTCAACACCGGCACCGAGAAGGTGATGTCGCAGAACGGGCTGCTCACCACGGTCTGCTACAAGATCGGCTCGAACGACACGGTCTACGCGCTGGAAGGCTCCGTCGCCGTCACCGGTTCGCTGGTGCAGTGGCTGCGCGACAACCTCGGCCTGATCACGACCGCGGCCGAGATCGAGGAGCACGCACGCAGCGTCGAGGACAACGGCGGCGCGTACTTCGTCCCGGCGTTCTCGGGTCTGTTCGCTCCTTACTGGCGCTCCGACGCTCGCGGCGCGATCGTCGGGCTCACCCGGTTCGTCAACAAGGGCCACCTCGCCCGCGCGGTGCTGGAGGCGACCGCCTTCCAGTCACGCGAGGTCATCGACGCGATGAACGCCGACTCCGGAGTCCCGCTGAAGTCGCTCAAGGTCGACGGCGGCATGGTCGTCAACGAGCTGCTCATGCAGTTCCAGGCCGACATCCTCGGCGTGCCGGTGATCCGCCCGGTGGTCAACGAGACCACCGCGCTGGGTGCCGCCTACGCCGCCGGCCTCGCCGTCGGGTTCTGGAAGTCCGAGGACGACATCCGCACCAACTGGGCCCAGGACAAGCAGTGGGACCCGTCGATGGACGACTCCCGCCGCGAGCGCGAGTACCGCAACTGGAAGAAGGCCGTCACCAAGACCTTCGACTGGATCTCCGAAGAGGACTGACCGGCCGGGGCCGGGGGTGCCGCCTGCCGGCGCTCCCGGCCCGCCCGGTCACACCTCCCAGCCCTCCGGCTCGCCGGATTGCTCGTTCGGCGCGATGATCATGAACGGCACACCCTGGTCGTCGGCGACCCGTACCTGGCGTCCGTACGGCGAGTCGAAGGGCTTTCCGTCGACCGTGCCGCCGAGCTCGGTCACCTTGGCCGCGCTCGCGTCGGCGTCCGCCACCCAGAAGTACGCCGCCCAGTAGGACGGCACCTCTGGTGGCGCCGCGGCCGGCACCGTGCCGACCCCGCCGACCGGTCGCCCGTCGAGCAGCAGGACCGCGTACGAGAAGTCGTCGCCGGAGATGTCCTGGAAGCCGTAGCCGAAGACCTGCTCGTAGAACGGTTTCGCCGCGGCGAAGTCCCGGCTCAGGCACTCGTTCCAGGCCAGCGTGCCCGGGGCCGCGGTGACCTGCGTGCCGATGTGGTTGCCGGCCTCCCAGAGCCCGAAGACCGCACCCGCCGGATCGACCGCGACGGCCATCCGGCCCTCCTTCAGCACCTCCATCACCGGCATGACGATCTGCCCGCCCGCCTCGGTGACGGCCGTGGCCGTGCGGTCCACATCGGACACCGCGAGGTACGTCGTCCAGAACGCCGGGACGTCCTGGCCCGGTGGGGTCTGGCCGATGCCGGCGACCGGGCGTCCCCGCAGCTCCGCCATGCCGTAGAAGCCGGTCTCCTCACCGCCCCGCCGCACGTCCCAGCCGAACAGGCTGCCGTAGAAGGCGATCGCCTTCGCCTGATCGGGCACCATCAGGTCCACCCAGCCGGGCGTACCTTCGGGCCATCTTTCGTCCCGGAAAACCATGCCGACTCCCAACCCTCGTCCGCGCCGCCTTCGGTGACGACCGGCACAGTGTGGCACCGGGCACCGACAAAAACCGAAAATCAGGCCTGGACCAGCCGGGCGTAGACGACGATGTTGTCCACGTAGTTGCGCGCGCTCCGGTCGAAGACGCCGCCGCAGGTGATCAGCCGGAGCTCGGGCCCGGCCGTGTCGTCGTAGACGCCTTCGCGTTCGAAGTCCTTCTTCGGGACCTGGTGCACCTTCGTCACTTCGAACACGGCCGTGGTGCCGTCCTTGCGGGCGATCGAGACCCGGTCACCGGCGGCCATTTCCTTGAGCCGGAAGAAGATGCCCTTCTGGTGGTTGCCGTCGACGTGCCCGAGGACCACGGCCGGGCCGACCTCGCCCGGTGTCGGCGCGTACGTGTACCAGCCGGCCTGCAGCGGCGTGGTCACCGGCGGCACTTCGACGGTGTTGTCCGGGTTGAGCCCCAGCGGGACCAGCGACGAGTGGGCGTCGATCTTCGGGATGTCGATCGAGACGGGCTCGGACTTCGGCAACGCGGCGACGGCGTCCTCGCTGCTCGCCTGCGGTTCCGGGACCACCGCGACCGGCTGGGCGGGCGGCGGCTGCGCGGTGCCCGGGTCGTGGCCGCCGCCGAGGGTCACCGCCAGCACCACCAGCGCGGCGAGCAGCGCCACGACGAGGGCGATCAGGAAGCCTCGCCTGCTGCCCGTGCTCCTCGTGCTCATGCTCTCCCCCGTCGCTCGCGCCCTGCAAGTTCACACGTCCGGGTGGTTCTTTCGGTTGAGCCCCGACGGTACCCCGGGGTCAGCGGCGCCGTGCCCGCCGCGCCAGCACGAGACCGGTTCCGCCGACGGCCAGCACGCCCATGGCGGCCGCGGCCGGGAAGCCGGAACCGTCGACCGGGCCGTCGGTGCCCCCGGTTTGCGGGGCGCCCGACGGCACCTTGGCGACCTGCTGGGGAGCCGGCTGCCCGGCCGGGAGGACCTCGATCCACGCGACAGAGTCCTCGTAGCCGCAGTGCAGCGTCACGGCGTACTTGCCGGGCTTGACGTTCTTCACGGTGCCGACTGCCCATCTGCGGGGATCGCCGGGCTTGCCGAAGGTCAGCGCCGCCGACTGGACGAGGACCTTCTCTTCGGGCCCGCGCGTCTGGCAGGCGAAGTCCAGGTTCACGCGCGCACCCGGGACGGCCTTGGCCGGCGAAACGGTCAGCTGACGGGTGACCCGCGTGATCGGGCCGTCCGGGTCCGGCGTGCGTGTCGCCGTCGGCACGGACGGCGACCCGGACGGCGTGGTGGCGAACGCGGCGCCGGGCGCGACGACCAGGAAGGCGGCGGCGACGCCCGCGACGACAACAGCGTTCTTCATCATTTCTCCCCTGTGAATTCCGAAATGGAAAACAACGGGTGACGGACACCGTTCGCAGTTCCCCCTGCGCCGGGTGGCAGCCCCCACCTACGCTTCCCAAGACGTCTCCACCTGCGGTTGGTTGCGTCCGGAGGTCACGAATACGTCGCGAAAAACGGGAGCCCACGAAAAAAGCCGCCCCTCGGGGCGGCTTTCGGTTCGGGGAATCAGGGAGTCAGCGCCGCCGAGCCGCCACCGGTCTGCGGAGCTCCCGACGGCACCTTCGTCACCTGACGCCGTTCACCCAGAACAGTGAACTTCGTGGTCAGCTCCGCGCCGCCGCAGAAGAAAGACACCTGGTAGACGCCCGGTTTCACGGGCTTCACGATCGCCGACGCGGCCGCGGCGGGCGCTTTGGCCGGGTCGTTCTGCCGTCCGACGCGCCGCAGGGCGCCGACGGTGAGCACGGACGACGTCGGGGTGCGTGTGCTCGCGGCTTCGCAGCCCAGCCGGATCTGCACCTTCGCGCCCGGGCGGGCGGCGTTCGGCATGACGCGGAGGTAGGCCTTCGGGTTGCCGACGTGCTCGGCGGGCGTGGCCGCGAAGGCCGCCGGAGCCGAGAGCAGCAATCCGCCGGAAACGGCGGCGACGGCCAGCACCTTTTTCATTTCCAACCCCTTTTCCCTCCCCGGGAGTTCTGCTTCCAAGACGCTCTACCTGCGAAGAAGGTTGCGTCGGGGCACGAAAAACCGCCCCGGAGCGCGGCTCCGGGGCGCTTGTCAACGTTTTCGGGAATTCAGCCGGCCATGCTGCCGTCGCCCGCCTTCGCGGCACCGGACGGCACCTTCGCGACCTGGGCGGCGGGCACGGTGAACTGCGTCGTGTAGGTCTGGCCGCCGCAGGTCACGGTCAGCGGGTACGACCCCGCCGCGGCGCCGGGCTTCAGCTCGACGTCGGCGCTGATGTTCGCGTCGACCCCCATGAACGGGCCGGGGGTGTAGTTGGAGAACGTCAGCACCGGCGAGGAGAACGCCGGCGACGGGCCTTCGCACTTCGCCAACGCGACGTTCGGCGCGTCGCGGACGTACTTGTCCACCAGCGTCTGGTTGATCGCGGTGTTGACGTTGAGCTGGACCATGCCGGCCTTCGCGCTCGGTGCCGGGCTGGTGCTCTGCGCCATCGCCGGTCCCGTCAGCGCCGTCGTCCCGATCACCGCTGCCGCAACGAAAACCACCGTCTTGCGCACGTTCGCACCCTTCGCGTCCTTCAGCCTTACAACCGACAAGACGCGACGGGGCGCGACGGGTTGCCTACCGATCTAGTCGAGATCGTCGTGGCGCATGAGCTGGCGCCCGGCCTCGGTGATCGAGCCCGAAAGCGACGGGTACACCGAAAATGTCAGTGCCAGGTGGTCCACTGTGAGCTGGTTCTGGACGGCGAGCGCGATGGGAAGGATGAGCTCGCTCGCCTGCGGCGCCACGACGACTCCACCGACGACCACGCCGGTGGCGGGGCGGCAGAACAGCTTCACGAAGCCTCGGCGGAGGCCCTCCATCTTCGCGCGCGCGTTGGTGGCCAGGGGCAGCATGATGGTGCGCGCGGGCACCTCGCCGGAGTCGATCGCCTGCTGGCTGATGCCGACGGTGGCGATCTCCGGGTGGGTGAACACGTTGGCGGCGACGGTCTTGAGCTTGATCGGCGCGACGCCTTCGCCCAGCGCGTGCCACATCGCGATGCGGCCCTGCATGCTCGCCACCGAGGCCAGCATGAGCACGCCGGTGCAGTCGCCGGCGGCGTAGATCCCGGGAACGGAAGTGCGTGAAACGCGGTCGACGGTGATGAACCCGCCGGGGCCGGGCGAGATGCCGACCTTGTCGAGGCCGATGTCCTGGGTGTTCGGGACCGACCCGACGGTCATCAGCGCGTGGCTGGCTTCGATCACGCGGCCGTCGGCGAGGAAGATCTCGACACCCTTTTCGGTGCGCTCGACGCGGTCGGCGCGCGCCTGCTTCGCGACGGTCGTGCCGCGCTGGGAGAAGACCTCCTCGAGCACCGCGGCGGCGTCGGCGTCCTCGTGCGGGAGGACGCGGTCGCGGCTGGAGACGACGGTGACCTTGACGCCCATCTCGGTGTAGGCGGACGCGAACTCGGCGCCGGTGACGCCCGAGCCGATCACGGCGAGGTGCTCGGGCAGCTCCTGGAGCTCGTAGAGCTGGCGCCAGTCGAGGATGCGCTCGCCGTCGGGCACCGCGCCGGGCAGCACGCGCGGGGTGGCGCCGGTGGCGATGAGGACGACGTCGGCGGGCAGCTTCTCGGTGCCGTCCTTCGTCGTGACGGCGACCTTGTGCGTCGCCAGGCCGGGCTCTTCGTCGCAGAAGCGTGCCTCGCCGGCGATGACGCGGACGCCTTCGCGCTGGACGCGGGCGCGGATGTCGGCCGACTGGGCGAGCGCGAGGCCCTTCACCCGGCCGTGGACGGTCGGGAGGTCGATGCTGGTGTCGGCCAGGTCGGTGTTGACGCCGAGCTCGCCGAGGTCGTGCATCTTCGCCAGCGCGCCCGAGCTCGCGATGAACGTCTTCGAGGGGACGCAGTCGTAGAGGACGCAGGCGCCGCCGAGGCCGTCCCGCTCGACGATCGTGACGTCGGCCCCGTGCTGGGCCGCGACCAGCGCCGCTTCGTAGCCGGCCGGGCCCCCGCCCATGATCACGATCCTGGTCACCTGGGTCCTCCTAAAGGCAGTCCGTGCGGTGCTCTCACCGTACGCGGCGAAGGTGACGGGACACCGAAGTGGGCGAACACGGCGAGTGCGTCCACTCGGGTGAGCGAGGTGTCGCTACGCTGTCGGCGTGCCGTTGTATGCCGCGTACGGATCGAACATGGAGCCCGCCCAGATGCTGGAGCGCGCGCCGCACTCGCCGATGGCCGGCACCGGCTGGCTGGAGGGGTGGCGCCTGACCTTCGGCGGCGAGGACCTCGGCTGGGAAGGTGCCCTGGCCACGATCGTGGAGGACCCGGGCTCGCGGGTGTTCGTCGTGTTGTACGACGTGACACCCCTGGACGAGACGGGCCTCGACCGCTGGGAAGGCGGCGAGCTGGGCATCCACTCGAAGATCCGCCTCCGCGTCCAGACGATGGACGGCTCGGTCCTGGCCTGGCTGTACGTCCTGGACGCCTACGAAGGCGGCTTGCCTTCGGCCCGCTACCTCGGCGTGCTGGCCGACGCCGCCGAGGCGGCCGGCGCCCCCGCCGACTACGTCGACGACCTCAGAACCCGCCCCTGCTCCGGCATCACCGGCTAGCCGTGTCGTCCCTCTGATCACGCGAGTCGACCCTCCAATCACGCGAGTCGACCCTCCGATCACGCCGCCCGGCCGGACCGCCGGTCGAAGGCCTCCCGTAACTCGGTCAGAAGACGGCTCGGGTCCCGCAGGTCGGCGGCAGCGGCACGGACGGTGATCCAACCGCGGGCAGCCATCCTCTGGTCGCGTTCGAGGTCGTACTCGCGTCGCTCCTCATGAGCGGCGAACCCGTCGTACTCGAGCGCGATCTGCCTGCTCGGCCACGCCATGTCGAACACGTAGAGCTTGCGGCCCTCGATGGTCATGATCTCGTGCTGCGGCTCGGGCACCGGGAAGCCGGCTTCGACGACCATCAGCCGGAGCACACTCTCGGGAGGCGATTCCGCCTTGCCCGTGGCCAGGTCCAAGAGCATCAGGGCCCTGTGGATACCTCGCCGGTCCCGACGCTCGGAAAGCCTGTCGCGCACGTTCTCGCGGAGCTTCGCGCTGTGGTCCGGTGGCAGTCCTCGCATGGCTTCGTCGACCGCTGGAAAGGCCGCTCGCTTGTCGCCATCGCAGAGGAAGTCGGCCAGCGCGCGGTCGAGGAGGAACGTGGCGAGACCATCGATCTCGATGACATCCTGATCGCAGAAGCCACCCTGATGCACGACCAGGCCAGGCCGTGATCGGATGCGGCGCGAATAGGGCACCATCACGTGGATCTGACGCTCGTCGGCAGCCGAAATACCGTGCAACGCAAGGGAAGTAACGCCGGCCAACGCGACGGGAGGACCGACAGCCAGCAGCGCGGCCGCTGCTCTTGTCGGCAATTTGAGCAGGTCGGTGGCGTGCACGACGACACCTCGCCATGGCTGCGAAAGCAACCCTCGAGCGAGCCCCTCGAGGACTTTGCGACGCCCTAAAAGCCTGTCCGCTTCAGCGCGCGAAAGAACGCCATGTCGCCTTGCCCAGTCGGTCACAAGATCGAGGATGAGGCCCCGTCGGGCCGAGATGAAAGGGTCTCATCCTCGATCTGTGGACAACTGCCTGCCTGTGGATAACTTGTGTACAACCGTCCCGTGCGGGAACGGTCGACACGCGTGATCAGAGGGTCGACACGCGTGATTGAAGGGTCGACACGGGTTAGGCGAGGGTGGTTAGGGCTGTGTGGACCAGGGTTCGGACTCCGCAGAGGAGGGAACGTTCGTCGAGGACGAAGGTCGGGCGGTGGATGTCGGACTGGGGGGACGGCGGGCCGGACCAGACGCCGAGGCGGGCGAAGGCTCCCTGGACGTGCTCGAGGTACCAGCCGAAGTCCTCGCCGCCGGATGACTGCTCGGTGGGGGCGACCGCGCCCTCGCCGAGGGCCGCTTCGACGCCGGCGCGCATCAGGGCCGTGGACTCCGGGTCGGAGACCACCGGCGGAACGCCGCGGCGGTAGTCCAGGGAGAAGCCGACGCCGGTGGGGGCCAGCAGGGACTCCACCGAGGAGGCGACCAGGGGCTCCAGGGCCGTCCAGACCTCGTGGTCGGCCGTGCGCAGGGTGCCGCGGAGGACGCCGTCCTGGGGGACGGCGTTGGCCGCCTGGCCGGCGTGGACCGCTCCCCAGACCAGGACCGTGCCGGAACGCGGGTCGACGCGGCGGGAGAGCACCGCGGGCAGGGACGTGATCACCGTGCCCAGCGCGTGGACCAGGTCGGCCGTCAGGTGCGGGCGGGACGTGTGGCCGCCCGGCGACGTCAGGCGCAGCTCGATCAGGTCCGCCGCCGACGTCAGGGCGCCGACGCGCAGGCCGACGCGGCCCACCTCGAGGCGCGGGTCGACGTGCAGGCCGTAGATCCGCTCGACGCCGTCCAGCGCGCCCGCCGCGATCATGTCCAGCGCGCCACCGGGCATGACCTCCTCGGCAGGCTGGAAGATCAGGCGCACGCGGCCGGGCAGCTCCGGCGCCCCGGCCAGGGCGCGGGCCGCGCCGAGCAGGATCGCCGTGTGGGCGTCGTGGCCGCACATGTGCGCCGCGCCCTCGGTCGTCGACGCGTACGGCAGCCCGGTCGCCTCCGTCAGCGGCAGCGCGTCCATGTCCGCGCGCAGCGCCACGCACCGCTCACCACTGCCGATGTCGCAGACGACGCCGGTGCCGCCGGGCAGCACCCACGGCTTGAGCCCGACCGAGCGCAGCAGCGTGACGACCAGTTCCGTGGTCGCGAACTCGTGCCGCGACAGCTCCGGGTGTGCGTGGATGTGCCGCCGCCAGGCGAGCACGTCGGTCGCGTTGGCGCGGAGCCAGTCGTCCAGCCAGAACGGGCCGCGGCCCGCACCAAGGTCCTCCACGGGAGCCATGCTTACGCCGGCCTCGGAAATCAGCGCCTCGGACCCCTCCATGGGGTTGATGATGCGCCCTTGGGGGTCGCCTGGAACGTCCGGCCGTGAGTCGAGCACCGTCACGCCGCACCTCCTCCCGCAACACGGGTAACCCGCGCAGCGGCTGGGGTCACGCGTCGTGCCGATCGATCTGTCGTACGCATTTGCAGACGATCGTGCACCATGCAGGCGGCAAGCCGCGCCTCGAAAACGGCCGTCCTAGACGGCCGGTACCGGATCTGCGTTGAACGGCGTGCACTAGTTCGGCAAAGCCGAACGCCTCAGGACCCCTTGGCCCGCTTCGAACGGATCTTGCGCCCCCAGATCACGATGCCGAGCAGGACGACCGCGATCAGGCCCGCGACCAGCTTGTTCCGGGTCTTCTCGCTGTTCGCCTTGTCCGTCTGGGCCGGGTCGAGGACCGGGCCCGGTGGCTGGGTCTGCGCCGGCACCAGCGCCGCGGAAGACACGCTCATCGTCACAGCCACCGGCCGCACCGGCGCGGCCATTGCCGGCGAGGCCGTGAACAGCACCGCGCCCAGCAGTCCGACCAGGACCAGACCCCGCAGTTTCGCCATGTCATCCTTTCGCCACGACCAGGCATTCTGCCCGCGGACCGCGCGCCCGTCAGCCACCGAACGCGTCGAGGATCCGCTGTGCACCGAGGGTAGCCGTCAGTTCACCGTCCCGCACCGCCCGCTCGACGTCGGGAACGACCGTTCGCACGTCCGGATGCACCGCCAGGCGACCGAGCAGCTGCTCGCGCACCATCGCCCACGTCCAGTCGACCTGCTGCTGCCGCCGCCGGGCGTCGAGCTCGCCGGACGCGGTGAGCGTCTCGCGGTGCTGCTCGATCGCGCCCCAGACCTCGTCGAGCCGCAGGTTGTGCAGGCCGCTGCAGGTGAGCACCGGCGGCGTCCAGGACGCCTCGGGCCCGTAGATCATCCGGAGCGCGCCCGCCAGCTCCCGCGCCGCGCGACGAGCGTCCCGCTCGTGGTCGCCGTCGGCCTTGTTGACCGCGATGACGTCGGCGAGCTCCAGCACGCCCTTCTTGATGCCCTGGAGCTGGTCACCCGTGCGGGCCAGGGTCAGGAAGAGAAAGCAGTCGACCATGTTCGCCACGGTCACCTCGGACTGCCCGACGCCGACCGTCTCGACCAGCACGACGTCGTAGCCCGCGGCCTCCATCAGCACGATCGTCTCGCGGGTCGCCCGCGCCACCCCGCCGAGCGTCCCGGACGTCGGCGACGGCCGGATGAACGCTTTCGGGTCCACCGCCAGCCGCGCCATCCGGGTCTTGTCGCCGAGGATCGACCCGCCCGTCCGCGTCGACGACGGGTCCACCGCCAGCACGGCGACGCGGTGCCCGGCGGCGGTCAGGTCGGTGCCCAGCTGGTCGATGAATGTCGACTTGCCGACACCGGGGACGCCGGTGATGCCGACGCGCCGCGCGCCGCCTGCCGACGGCAGCAGCTCGACCAGCAGCTCCTGCGCCAGCGCCCGGTGGTCCTCCCGCTGCGACTCGACCAGCGTGATCGCCTTCGACAGCGTCCCGCGGTCACCCGCGAGCACCCCCTTGGCGTAGGCGGTGACGTCGATCTTGCGCGGCAAGGGTCAGGACTCCTGCGCCGACAGCTGGCCGAGCAGGTCGATGGCCGCGTCCGCGAGCACCGTGCCGGGCCCGAAGATCGCCGCCGCGCCGGCCTCGCGCAGCGCCGGGTAGTCCTGCGGCGGGATGACGCCGCCGACGACGACCATGATGTCCTCGCGGCCCAGCTCGGCGAGCTCGTGCCGCAGCGCGGGCACCAGCGACAGGTGCCCGGCGGCCAGCGACGAGACGCCGACGACGTGCACGTCCGCCTCGATCGCCTGCCGCGCGACCTCGGCCGGGGTGGAGAACAGCGGGCCGACGTCGACGTCGAAGCCGAGGTCGGCGAAGCCGGTGGCGATCACCTTCTGGCCGCGGTCGTGGCCGTCCTGACCCATCTTCGCGACGAGGATCCGCGGGCGGCGGCCCTCCTCCGCGGCGAACTCGTCGACCAGCTGACGGGCCTTTTCGACGTTCTGCGTCTTCCCCACCTCCTCGCGGTACACCCCCGAGATGGTCCGGATCTGGCCGGAGTGCCGTCCCCAGATCTTCTCCAGCGCGTCGGAGATCTCGCCGACGGTCGCCTTCGCGCGGGCCGCGTCGATGGCCAGTTCCAGCAGGTTGCCGCCGTTGCCGGCGCCCTCGGTGAGCCGACGCAGGGCGTCCTCGGTGGCCGCGGAGTCGCGTTCGGACCGCAGCCGCCGCAGCTTCTCGAGCTGCTGGGCGCGGACGCCCGCGTTGTCGACCTTGAGGACGTCGATCTCCTCGTCGTCCGTGACCTGGTACTTGTTGACGCCGATGACCGGCTGCCGCCCGGAGTCGATCCGCGCCTGGGTGCGCGCGGCGGCCTCCTCGATGCGCAGCTTGGGGATGCCCGCGTCGATCGCCTTCGCCATGCCGCCGGCCTGCTCGACCTCGGTGATGTGGCCCCACGCCTTGCGCGCGAGGTCGTAGGTCAGCTTCTCGACGAAGGCGGACCCACCCCACGGGTCGATCACGCGCGTGGTGCCGGACTCCTGCTGCAGCAGCAGCTGGGTGTTGCGGGCGATCCGCGCGGAGAAGTCCGTCGGCAGCGCGAGGGCCTCGTCGAGGGCGTTCGTGTGCAGCGACTGCGTGTGCCCCTGGGTCGCGGCCATCGCCTCGACGCAGGTGCGCACGACGTTGTTGTAGACGTCCTGCGCGGTCAGCGACCAGCCCGACGTCTGGGAGTGCGTCCGCAGCGACAGCGACTTCGACGACGTCGGGTTGAAGCCCTTCACGAGCTTCGCCCACAGGAGACGCGCCGCGCGCAGCTTCGCGACCTCCATGAAGAAGTTCATCCCGATCGCCCAGAAGAACGACAGCCGCGGCGCGAACTTGTCGACGCTGAGCCCGGCATCGACACCCGATCGGATGTATTCGACGCCGTCGGCGAGCGTGTACGCCAGCTCGAGGTCGGCCGTCGCGCCGGCTTCCTGCATGTGGTAGCCGGAGATGGAGATCGAGTTGTACTTCGGCATGTGCTGCGAAGTGAAGGAGAAGATGTCGGAGATGATCCGCATCGACGGCTGCGGCGGGTAGATGTAGGTGTTGCGGACCATGAACTCCTTGAGGATGTCGTTCTGGATGGTCCCCGCGAGCTGCTCCGGCTTCACCCCCTGCTCTTCGGCCGCGACGACGTACAGCGCGAGCACCGGCAGCACCGCGCCGTTCATCGTCATCGACACCGACATCTTGTCGAGGGGAATCCCGTCGAAGAGCTGCCGCATGTCGTAGATGGAGTCGATGGCCACGCCGGCCATGCCGACGTCACCCGAGACGCGCGGGTGGTCGGAGTCGTAGCCGCGGTGGGTGGCCAGGTCGAAGGCGACCGAAAGCCCTTTCTGCCCGGCGGCGAGGTTGCGCCGGTAGAAGGCGTTGGACTCCTCGGCGGTGGAGAACCCGGCGTACTGGCGGATGGTCCACGGCTGGTTGACGTACATCGTCGGGTACGGCCCGCGCAGGAAGGGCGCGATGCCGGGGTACGTGCCGAGGAAGTCCACATCGGACAGGTCGGCGGCGGTGTAGACGGGCTTGACGCCGATGCCCTCGGGCGTCTCCCAGGCCAGGGCGTCCGGGCCCTTGCCGGTGGCGTTCTCCACCGCGCGCGCCCAGGTGTCGCGGTCGCCCGTGGCCGGCGTGCCGAGGTCGAGACCGGCGAAGTTCGGGATGGTCATCGCGCAACTCCCAGCTTGGCGTGCAGGCCGTTGAGGACTTCGAGGGCGTCGCAGCCGGCGAAGACGTTGCCGTCCACGCCGTCGAAGGAGCCCTTGCCCGCCAGCAGGACGTACTCGGCTCCGAGGGACGCGGCGACCTCGGAAGCGGAATCCGAATACGCGGAGTCGGTGCCGCAGAGGCAGGCGATGCGGGCGCCCGAAGCACGGAACGCACCCGGCAGGTCGTCGGTCGCGCCCGGGTTGACGGCTTCGATCCCGCCCGCCTGGAACAGGTTGGCGGCGAAGCCGGCCCGCGCGGTGTGCGCGGCAACCGGGCCCAGCGTGGCCAGGAAGATCTTCGGCCGCGAGCCGTGCGAAGCGAGGTACGCGTCCGACGCGTCCCGCAGGGCTTCGAAGCCTTCGGCGTACCGGTGCCGCGGCAGCCCACCTTCCACAGTGGCCTCGAAGGGCGTCCGGACCACCGGCTTCTCGGCGAGGTTCGGGAATTCGCTGACGCCGGTGAGCGGGTCACGCCGCGTCGCGATCCGCGACGCGCGCTTCTCCCACGTCGCCGCCAGCCGCCCGGCCAGCTCGCCAGAGGCCAGCGAAGCCACCAAGCCCCCCTCGCCTTCGATGGCGGTGAACTCGGCCCAGGCGGCGTGCGCGAGGTCGTCCGTGAGCTTCTCGACGTACCAGGAGCCGCCCGCCGGGTCGGCCACGCCGGCCAGCCTGGACTCCTCCAGCAGCACCGCGTGGGTGTTGCGGGCGATCCGCGCGGAGAAGGCGTCGGGCTTGCCGATCGCCGCGTCGAACGGCAGCACGGTGACCGCGTCCGCGCCGCCGACGCCCGCGCCGAAGCAGGCCACGGTCGTGCGCAGCATGTTCACCCAGGGGTCACGCCGGGTCAGCATGGCCGGCGACGTCACGGCGTGCTGGCGCATGGGCGAGGTGAAACCGCAGACCTCGGCGACCCGCGCCCACAGGCGCCGCGCCGCGCGCAGCTTCGCGATGGTGGAGAACTGGTCGGCGGTCGCGGCGAGCCGGAACTCGAGCTGCCCGGCCGCGGTCTCGACGTCGAGCCCGGCGTCCGTCAGCGCACGCAGGTAGGTGACGCCGGCGGCGACGAGCGCGCCCAGCTCCTGGGCGTCCGATCCGCCCGCTTCGTGGAACGGCAGGCCGTCGGCGACGATCGTCCGCACTTTCGGGTACTTCCCGGCGACACGCACGGCGAGCGCGGCCGCCGGTGCCAGCTCGACCGCGGTACCGGACCGGGCCGCCAGCCCGATCGGGTCGGCACCCAGCACGGCGGTGGCTTCGCTCGCCGGGATCTCGCGCTCGCCGAACAGCTCGAACAAGGCGTCGGCGGCCTCGGCGTACGCAGGCCCCGCGTCCAGGACGACCTGCGCCAGGTCGAGGTAGACCTCGTTGAGCGCGTCGGCCAGCGCGGACGGCGGCACGGAGAGCCAGATCGACGTCACGCCGCCTTCGAGGTCGGCGAGGATCGCCTTGTTGACCGCGCGGCCGTCGTCGCCGGTGAACCGGGCGCGGACGTCCCAGCCGGTGCCGACCTGGCCGTCCGGGCGGGACCCGCGCACGTACGGCGGCAGGCCGGGGAAGCCGATGTCGCCGGGGACGTCCTCGGCCGTGTACAGCGGCTGGATCTCGATCCCGTCGTAGGTGCGCGTGACGAGCTTGCTCTCCGGGGCACCCGCGAAGTCCTCCGGCAGCTTCCCGCTCTTGCGCAGCACACCCGCGACCAGGTCCTGCCACTGCTCGCGCGTCGCCTGCGGGAACTCGGCCGCGAGGTCGAGTTCGGAGATCGGCACTGACTCCGGACCGGCCACATCAGTCATAACCTGTGATGGTAGAGGCACTCGCCGTCTCCGACCTGTGAGTCTGGTCGCCTTAGGGGGCGGCCCGGGCCGGGTTGGGGGCAGCGTGCAGGGACTGTCGGTCCCGTACGCCACAATTGGCGGGTGCCCCCCTCCAGCGAAGAGACACGAGTGGTCGCCGGTCGCTACCGGCTGCGTTCGGTGCTCGGCTCCGGGTCGATGGGCACCGTGTGGTCGGCCTACGACGAGTTCCTGCACAGGCAGGTGGCCGTCAAGGAGATGAAGGTGCCGCCGGGCATCCCGGCGTCGCAGGCGGACGAGCTGCGGGAGCGCACGCTGCGCGAGGCGCGCGCGATCGCCGTGCTCTCCCACCCGAACGTGATCATCCTGCACGACGTCGCCCGCGAGGACGACCAGCCGTTCGTGGTGATGGAGCTGCTGCCCTCGCGCAGCCTGGCGCACATCCTGCGCGACCACGGGCCGCTCACCGTCGGGCAGGCCGCCGCCGTCGGCATCGCCGTGGCGTCCGCGCTGGAGGCCGCGCACGCCGCCGGCATCACCCACCGCGACGTCAAGCCGGGCAACGTCCTGGTGGCCAGCGACGGCCGGATCAAGCTGACCGACTTCGGCATCGCCCGCAACGTCTCCGAGGCGACCATGACCCGCACCGGGATCATGCTCGGCTCGCCCGCCTACATCGCGCCGGAGGTCGCCTCCGGCGGCGCCGTCACGCCGGCCGCCGACCTGTGGGGCCTCGGCGCGACGCTGTTCGCCGCGGTCGAGGGCGCGCCGCCGTACGACGCCGACGGCGATCCGCTGGAAACCGTCGGCAAGGTCGTCAACGGGAAGGTGCCCAAGCCGAAGGCCGGCCCGCTCGCCGACGTCATCAGCGCGTTGATGAACAAGGAGCCCGGCCGGCGGATCACGCTGCGGGAGGTCCGGCACCGGCTCTACCCGCTGCAGACGAAGACGCCGCTCGACCTGTTCGGGCCCGAGCTGTTCCGCACGCCCGACGGCAAGAAGACGTCCGCGCAGCCGGACGCCACCGACACCCAGGTGATCAAGACCGTCCTGCCGGCGAAGGACGAGAAGAAGGACACCACCAAGGCGGAGAAGAAGGCCGAGGCGTCGAGCAGCGAGCTCGCCGCCGACCCGGGCCCGCTGCCGTTCCTGCGCCCGCCCACCCCGGCACCGGCCCCGGCGTCGGGCGCGCCGACGGTGTTCGTCCCGCCGCCACCGCCGCGGCCGGCCCGCCGCAGCTCCACGGCCACCGCGGTGCTCGTCGTGGTGGCGATCCTGCTCTTCCTGCTCGCCGCGGGCGGCGGGTTCGCGCTGGCCAGGGCGGTCGGCGGCCAGACGCTGCTGCCACCGGCCGCGGCTCCGCGCACCCCCGCGAACGGCGTCACCGACGTGCCGGCGCCGTCGCTGGTGCAGCAGTCCGGCGACGCGAGCTACGCGACCGGCAACGGCGGGCAGTTCGGCCTGCAGGTGCCCGAAGGCTGGCAGAAGTTCGTCGCCCCGCACACCACGAAGTTCGGGGCGAGCACGGCGGTCCAGTACGTCTCCCCCGACGGCCGCCGGTCGCTGCGGGTGGAGCGGCTGGCGAGGTACTTCGGCCAGTACCCCGACGAAAGCGAGTACGTCTCCTGGCTGAAGGGGTCGTACCCGGGCAACGCGTTCCAGCTCGACGGGCCGACGCCGCTGCCGGACGGCAAGGGCCAGACGCTGACGTACCGCCTGACCGAGGGCGGCGCGCTGCCCGAAGGCGGCCGAGGCGGCGGCACCCGCGTGACGTTCATGAACCTGGTCCGGGCGAGCACGAGCCTGTGGCTGCTGTCGGTCACCGTGCCCGCCGAGCAGGAGAGCTCGGGCCGCCAGGACGTCTTCGACCGGGTCGCCCCGACGCTGAGCGTCTCGGACTAACCGCGGAGGACCTCGCGGGACACCTGCTCCTGGGCGAGGTGGCGCAGCCCGGCGAAGATCCGGTCGCCGAGCACGGTCGCGACCAGCCCGGTCTCGATGATCTTGTCCAGCGACGTCAGCCCGGCCACCACCTCGACGTCGAGTTCCGCGACGCGCATCGCGAGGTCGGCGTACTCGGCGAGCCGGTCGGTCAGCTTCTCCTGGCCCAGCTCCTTGGCCGTGGCCAGCGCCGCGACGAGGTTCGCGATCGTGCGGTGCGCCGGCGGGTGCTCCTTCCAGCCGTGGCGGCGCATGAGGTCGGCCAGCAGGCCCGACGCCCACTCGGCGGCCTCCTCGGACACCTTCGGCGGGGTCCCGGCCAGCTCCTGCTGGACGACGCCCATCGTCCGGTGCGGGGTCTCGGCGCCGTCGATCGCGCCGAGCACGACACCGACCGAGGCCAGCGGCAGCCCGCCGACCTCGGTGAGCGCCTTGATCAGCCGCAGCCGCTGGACGTGCGCGGCGGAGTAGCGCGCCTGGTTCGGGCTGGTGCGCTCGCCGGCCGGGAGCAGGCCCTCGCGCAGGTAGAACTTGACGGTCGCGACCGGCACCCCGGACTCGGCGCTCAGCTCGGCCATCCGCATGCGTTTCCGCTCCGATCCCGGGGTCCGTCTCGGGGACAACCCTGAAGACTTCTCAGCATGGATAGTTTAGCTTTCCAAAACGGAGAGCTTGACTATCCGTTCTGGGAGGAACCATGACCATCTTGCGCCTTCCGGGGCTTCGCCCCGGGCCGGGGGCTCCGCCACCCGGAACCCCCGAAAAGAAGCGCCTTGCCGATCTCCGGAGCAGAACGAACACGTGGCACCGGCCGTCCGCGCTCGCGGCCGTCGTGCTGGGGGTGGTGGCACTGCTGTGCGTCGCGGCCATGCAGCTCGACCAGCGCACCCTGGGCGGCGCGCCGATCTGGGCGAAGCCGTTCAAGTTCGCGGTGTCCGGCGCGCTCTACTTCGCCACCTGGAGCTGGCTCGTCTCGCTGCTGCCGAAGTTCCGGCGCACGGCGAACTGGCTCACGAACCTCCTGGTCGCCATCTTCGCCGCCGAGTACGTCCTGCTGGTGTTCCAGGCCGCGCGCGGCCGGGCGAGCCACTTCAACGTCGCGACCCCGCAGGACGCCGCGATCTTCGGCGCGATGGCCGTGATGATCGCCGTGCTCTGGGTCGCCACTCTGGTGCTCACCGTGCTGGTGCAGTTCACGAAGCTGCCCGACCGCGCGTCGTCCTGGGCCGTGCGGGCCGGGGCCGCGCTCTCCCTGGTGGGGATCTCGCTCGGCCAGCTGATGACGTCGCCGACGGCGCGGCAGCTCGCGCAGTGGCGGACCGGCGGCCGGCCGGACCTGGTCGGCGGGCACACGGTCGGCCTCGAAGACGGCGGCCCCGGCCTGCCGATCCTCGGCTGGAGCACGGTCGGCGGCGACCTGCGGATCCCGCACTTCGTCGGGATGCACGCGCTGCAGGCCCTGCCGCTGCTGGCCATCGCGCTGGCGGCGCTCGCCCCGCGGTTCGCCCGGCTGCGCGACGACGTCGTCCGCGCACGGCTCGTCCTGGTCGGCGCGGCCGGATACGCGGGCCTGCTCGCGCTGGTGACGTGGCAGGCGCTGCGGGCACAGTCGATCGTGCACCCGGACGCGACGACGCTCGGGGCGTTCGCGCTGCTGGTCGCGGCCGTCGGGCTCGGTTCGTGGGCTACGGTGCGCGTCCGATGAGCCTCTTCGACCTGGCGTTCCCGCTCGCGGCGCCGTTCTGGGCCTTGCTGATCCTGGCGCCGAAGTGGCGGTGGACCGCGCGGATCATGAAGTCGCCGTGGGTGCCGCTGCTGCCGCTGGCGTGCTGGTTCGCGCTCGTGCTGCCGCACTTCGGCGAGTGGGGCCGGGCGATGCTGCGGCCCGACCTCGGCGTCCTGCAGGCGCTGCTGGCCACGCCGTGGGGCGCCGGGCTCGTCTGGGCGCACCTCATCGCGTTCGACCTGTTCATCGCGCGGTGGATGTACTTCGAGGGGCGCGCGCGGGAGATCTCGCCGTGGATCGTCAGCCCGATCCTGCTGCTGACGATCTTCCTCTCGCCGCTCGGGCTGGTGGTGTTCCTGGTGGTGCGCAGTGCCCGGTTACGCTCCCTCGCATGAGTGAACACGAAGCCGCGAGCGCCATCGCCAAGCGCACCGGCGTTGACGCGCACGACATCGCGGTGGTCCTGGGGTCGGGCTGGCGCCCGGCGGCGGACGTCATCGGGGAGTGCGAGACGGAGATCCCGTTCGCCGAGCTGCCCGGCTTCACCACGCCCGGCGCGGTGGGGCACGGCGGCACCATCCGCTCGCTGAAGATCGGCGACAAGAACGTCCTGGTCATGCTCGGGCGGACGCACTTCTACGAGGGCAAGGGCATCGACCCGGTGGTGCACAACGTGCGCACCGCGGCCGCGGCCGGCGTCCGCACGGTGCTGCTGACGAACGCGGCGGGCGGCCTGCGCGAGGGCTTCGGAGTGGGGCAGCCGGTGCTGATCGCCGACCACCTGAACCTGACCGCGCGCTCGCCGATCGTCGGCGCGAACTTCGTCGACCTGACGGACCTGTACTCGAAGCGGCTGCGGGGCATCGCCCGCGAGATCGACCCGTCGCTCGAGGAGGGCGTCTACGCGGGCCTGACCGGGCCGCACTTCGAGACGCCGGCGGAGATCCGGATGCTGCGCACGCTGGGCGCGGACCTGGTCGGCATGTCGACGGTCCTGGAGGCGATCGCCGCCCGCGCAGCCGGCGTCGAGGTCTTCGGCCTGTCCCTGGTGACGAACCTGGCCGCGGGCATGACCGGCGAGCCGCTCAACCACGAAGAAGTCCTGGAAGCCGGCCGCGCGGCGGCCACGAAGATGGGCTCCCTGCTGCGCGAGCTGGTCACCCGCGCCTGACGCCAAGGACGGCACTTTCACGTGAAAGTGACCCGGAGGTCCTCACTCCACGTCACTTTCACGTGAAAGTGCCGCTTTTTGGTCAGGCCAGGGTGGGGAGTTCCGCGGCGACGTCGGCCGGGGAGGGCATGGCCGCGACCTCGGCGGCCAGTGCCTGGGCCGCGTCGCGGACCGACGTGTCCGTGAGGAGGTGGCGGGCCTTGGTGGCGACGGCCTCGGCGGTGACCTCGGCGCCGAGCAGGCGGTCGCCGACGCCGGCCGCGAGGACCGCGTCCGCGTTGGTGAACTGGTCCGCGCCCTGCGGGAGCAGCAGCTGCGGGAGGGCCGCGCCGAACGCGCCGAGGGTCGTGCCGCTGCCGCCGTGGTGGACCACCAGGTCGACGTGCGGGAGCAGCGCCGCCTGCGGGACCCACGCCTCGAGCCGGACGTTCGCCGGGACCTCGCCCAGCGCGCCCTCGGGCAGCGACGGGCCGGTGGCGACCAGGACGTCGACGTCCAAACCGGACAGTCCGGCGATCGCCTCGGTGAGCACGCCCGCGTGGCCCATCGCCGTGCCCAGCGTCAGGTAGACCAGCGGACGCCGCTTGCCGAGCACGCCCGGCGGCAGCTCGCCCGGCTCGCTCCAGCCGACCGGGCGCAGCGGCACCCGGCGGGTGCGGGCCAGGAAGTCCGTGTCCTGCACCGATTCCGGGCAGATGTCGACGAACGGGCCGCCGAACGCCAGGTCCTCGCCCATCTCGATGCCCAGCTCGGCGGCGTGCGAGCGGATCGCGTCCCGGATCTTCTCGGTCATCGGGTCACCGGTCGACACGCGGCCGAACCCGTGCGCCACCACCGGGATCCCGGCCTTCATCGCGGCGAACGCGCCGCCCGAATTGCCCGCTTCGCTGACCACCAGGTCGGGCCGGACGTGCTCGAACAGCGGCAGCAGGTCGGCAACGAACCGCTTCGGCATCAGCTCGCCGAACACCTTCGCGACGACCGGGAAGAGCTGCTCGCGCGGGATGTCACCCGGCGGGCCGGGCGGACCCGCCGCACCGAACGTCTCGCCGAACGCCTGGCCGAACGCGTCCTTGATGGCGAGCCCGGCGACCGCCGATTCGAGCCCGGCTTTCGTCAGCTGTGGCGAGAAGTCTTCCGAAGTGGCGAAGACGACGTCGTGGCCCGCCTCGCGCGCGGCGACCGCCAGCGGGACGAGCGGGAAGGTGTGGCCGAAGGACCCCAGAGAGGTGAAGAGTAAGCGCACCTACCCGACCATAGCCCGTAGGCTGACGCGGTGACATCGATTTCCACCCTGCGTGACGCCGCTTCCCGCTGGATCGCCGCCGATCCGGACCCCGCCACCCGTGCCGAACTGGAAACGGTCCTGGCCCGGGCGGAGAGCGACCCCGCAGCCGCGGCGGACCTGGCCGACCGGCTGGCCGGGCCCCTCGAATTCGGCACGGCCGGCCTGCGCGGCCCGGTGCGCGCCGGCCCGAACGGGATGAACGTCGCCGTCGTCACCCGCACGACGGCCGGGGTCGCCCAGTGGCTGAAGGCGCACGGGCACGCCGGTGCGCTGGTCGTCGTCGGCCGCGACGCGCGGCACGGCTCGGAAGCCTTCGCGCAGGCCGCCGCCGAGGTGCTGACCGCGGCCGGCTTCGACGTCAAGGTGTTCGCGCGCCCGCTGCCGACGCCGGTGCTCGCGTTCGCCGTCGGACGGCTCGGCGCGGTGGCCGGGATCCAGGTCACCGCGTCCCACAACCCCCCGGCGGACAACGGGTACAAGCTCTACGACGCGACCGGCGGCCAGATCGTCCCGCCGTCGGACGGCGAGATCGAGCGCGCCATCGAGGCCGCGCCGCCGGCGACGGACGTGCCGCGGGCGCCCGGTGCCGAGGTCGTCGACCTGCTGGACCGCTACCTCGACGAGGTCGCGACACTGCCGCTGGGCCACGAGCGCGCGGTGCGGGTGGCCGCGACGGCGTTGCACGGCGTCGGCGCGGACACGCTGCGCGCGGCGTTCGAGCGGGCCGGGTTCACCGACCTGCACCTGGTCGGCGCCCAGTCCGCGCCGGATCCCGACTTCCCGACCGTGTCCTTCCCCAACCCCGAAGAGCCGGGCGCGACCGACCTGCTGCTCGCGCTGGCGTCCGATGTGGACGCCGACCTGGCCATCGCGCTCGACCCGGACGCCGACCGGTGCGCGCTCGGCGTCCGCGAGCGCAACGGCGAGTGGCGCATGCTGCGCGGCGACGAGACCGGTGTGCTGCTCGGCTCGTACGTCCTGTCCACTGTGGACCGCACAACGCTGCCGGACCCGCTGGTGGCCACCACGATCGTTTCGTCGTCGATGCTCGGCGAGATCGCCAAGGCCGAGGGCGCCCGGTACGCCGAGACGCTGACCGGCTTCAAGTGGCTGGTGCGGGCCGGCGAAGGACTGGTGTTCGCCTACGAAGAGGCGCTCGGGCTGTGCGTGAACCCGGGCTTCGTGCGCGACAAGGACGGCATCGCCGCCGCGACGCTGGCCGCGGGACTCGCCGCGCAGCTCAAGGCCCAGGGCCGCACGCCGCTGGACGTCCTCGACGAGCTGGCGCGGCGGCACGGCGTCCACCTGACCGACCAGGTTTCGCTGCGGGTCACCGATCTCGCCGTCCGCGGGCAGCTGATGGCGAAGGTGCGGGCCACCCCGCCGGCCCGGCTCGGCGGCGTCGAGGTCACGCTCGAAGACCTGCTGCCGGACGCCGACGTGGTACGCCTGACCGGTGACGGCGTGCGCGTGGTCGTGCGGCCGTCCGGGACCGAACCGAAGCTGAAGGCGTACCTGCAGGTGGTGGCGAGCGCCCGCGCCGACGCACAGGAGCGGCTGACGGCGTTGCGGGCGGACGTCGAGGAGTTGCTGGCCTGATGCCGCGGTTGCTGATCGTCCACCACACGCCGTCGCCGTCGACGCAGGCGCTGTTCGAAGCGGTCGTGGCGGGCGCGACGCACCCGGAGATCGAAGGAGTGGACGTGGTCCGTCGCGCGGCGCTGGCGGCCACCGTGTCCGACGTGCTCGCCGCCGACGGCTACCTGCTGGGCACGCCGGCGAACCTGGGCAGCATGAGCGGCGCGCTCAAGCACTTCTTCGACACGATCTACTACCCGTGCCTGGACGAGACGCGCGGCCGCCCGTTCGGGTACTGGATCCACGGGAACAGCGACATTTCGGGCACGGAACGGCAGTTGCTGGCCATCACGACGGGGCTGGCGTGGGCCAAAGCGGCGGAACCCGTCCTCACAACAGGCGAACCGGACAAAAAGACTTTCGAGGCGTGCACCGAATTGGGCGGCACACTGGCCGCGACGGTAATGGGCTGAAACGTAAAGGGGCCTGTCACCGGAAGCCCTGGGGGTCGACCTCCGGCAACAGGCCGTGGTCAAGGGTTCGCCCGAGGGCGATCGACCTTGACGTGTGAAGCGTACTACAGACGGCCGATCATGACGAGTCGAAGGCGCGACAACCTCTCGCCTGAGCCCTTCCGTGCACCCCCAGGGCACGGAGAGCCAGGCGAGAGGCGAGCCAACTGTAAACCACTGCATACGAGACCTGTCAACATGTGCGTACAGTGGTGTCCGGCTAGAATTTCCGCGGCTGGATTCCCAGGGGGTGGAAATGGCACGGGAACGCACCTTTGCGGAGCGCCTGAGCGCCCTGATCGAGGCTGCCCGCGTGGACGGCCGGGCGCCGCACAGCTACCGCGAGATCTCGGCGGCCGTCGAGCGGGCGGGCGGGCCGGCGATGTCGCCCGCCTACCTGCAGCAGCTCGCCACCGGCAAGCGCGTCAACCCGAAGATCCACTACGTCGAGGCGCTGGCGCGGCTGTTCGGCGTGCCGGTGACGTACTTCTTCGACGAAGAGGCGGCGGCGGCACCGGCGGGCGAGGCCCAGCTGATGGCGATGCGGGCGCAGGAGCTGTCCCCGCAGGGCCGCCGGCAGGTGATGGACCTGCTGGAGCTCGTCGAACGCTACGAGCGGGCCGAACGCGAAGGCCGGAGCCCGGAGGCACCCGGGCGATGAAGGAGCGCGAGCTGCGCCGCCGCTGCCGGAAGCTGCTCAAGGAACTGGACATCGGGCCGCCGCTGGACGTCGAGGTGCTGTGCGCGCGGCTGGGCGAGCGGCGCGGGAAGCCGATCCGGCTGCTGGCGTACCCGCTCGAAGTGCCGGGGCCGTTCGGCTGCTGGATCGCGACGTCGTCCGCGGACTACATCTTCTACCAGGCCGAAACCACGAAATCGCACCAGGACCACATCATCCTGCACGAGCTCGGGCACATGCTGGCCGACCACCACCCGCACGGCGACGCCGAGCCCACCGACTTCCTGCGCGGCCCGGCTCCCGATCTTGACCCGGATGCCGTACACCGCGCCCTGCGCCGCTCGTCCTACGATGACGCGCACGAGTGGGAAGCCGAAACGGTCGCGACGATCATCCTCGAATGGGCGTCGGTCCTGAACTACACGATCCCCCGGCGCGCCGCGGACCGGGATCTCCGCCGGATCCAGGGGGCGCTCGGCGATCACCAAGGGTGGTTGTGAGCACGCTTTTCAGTCCCGTCAACCTGATCGCGATCGTGCTGTTCTCCGCCGCTTTGGCGTGGCGGATCTACCAGGTGACGCGCGCGCCGACCGTGCCGAACTGGGCCGTCACCGCGTGCGTGGCCGGGTTCGCGGCGGCGTTCCTGCTGCAGCAGCCGGTGGTCTCCGACGAAGTCGACGCGCTGCTGGGCCGGGGTGCCGCGCGGGTGGCGAACAACGCGCTGCTGGCGTGCGGCCTCTGCGCGCTGGTGATCTTCTTCCTCGGCTCGGCGCTCGGGCCGCGCCGGTACCGCCGGGTCGTCATCGAGCTGATCCCGCTGGCCGCGGCGATCACGCTGATGGTCGTCGCGATGGGCCTGACGCGGCCGGAGCTGCGCGGGCTGCCGCTGGGGCCGTCGACGATCCACGACAGCGGCGTCGCGGTGTTCTACCTCGGGGCCGGCCTGTACCTGATCTACGGTCTCATCGCCTGCGCGGCCTGGATCATGCGGTATCTGCGGGTGGCGGACCGGAACCTGCGGATCGGGTTGCGGCTGGGCGCGATCGGCATGGCCAGCGCGGCGGCCGGCAGCATCTGCCGCGCGCTGTACATCGTGGTGGCGTGGGTGTTCGGGCCGGTCGTGAAGATCCTGCTGCTGCTCGGCGTGCCGTTCGTGATCGCCGGCGGGATGCTGTTCCTCGCCGGCGTCACCTACCCGGGGGTGCGGGCGCGGGTTTCGGCCCTGCGGCGCCGTCGCCAGCACCGGCGCGAGCACGCGGCCCTCGCTCCCTTGTGGACGGTCCTGGTCGAGGCGTTCCCCAGCATCGTGCTGCGGACGCCGCCGCGACGGCGCGGGGGCGTCAACCGCGCCCACTACCGCCGGGTGATCGAGATCCGGGACGGCCTGGTGCAGCTGTCGCCGTACCTCGACACGGACTTCGGCGCGGTCGTCGCCGACGATCCCGCGGCCGCGGCGGCCGCGTTGAAGGCGGCGCTGCGGCGGCACGCGGACGGCGAGGCCAGCGACGGCCGCGCCAAACAGGTCCTGCCCGCCGGGGCGGACGACATCGAATCCGACGTCCGGCCGCTGCTCGCGCTGTCGGCCGCGCTGGCGAACGGGAAGTGACGTGGACACCCTGATCACCGCCGGCCGGGTGCTGCCGCGGCCTTCGGAGCCGGTGCACGACGGTGCCGTGCTGGTGCGCGACGGCGTGATCGTCGCGGCGGGCCCGCGCGCGGACGTCGTCGCGCAGGCCGCACCGGACGCCGTCCGGCACGACTTCCCCACCGGGACCGCGCTGGCCGGGCTGTTCAACGTCCACGTGCACCTCGCCTTCGACGCGTCCCGCGAGATGCCGGCGCACCTGTCCGACGCTCCGCTGGAGGGCGCCCGCTCGCGGCTCACGGCGATGCTGCGCAGCGGCGTCACGACCGTGCGGGACCTCGGCGACCGCGGGCACCTCGGCGCGGCCGTCCGGCGCTCGTTCGCGGGTTCGGTCGCGCCGCGGCTGCTCGTGTCCGGACCACCGATCACCGTGCCGGGCGGGCACTGCCACTTTTTCGGTGGTGAAACGGCCTCCGACGGCGAAATCCGCGCTCTGATCGACGAAAACGCGGCCGCGGGCGCGGATGTCATCAAGGTGATGGCCAGCGGCGGCCAGATCACCGAAGGCGGCGCCGACATGTGGGAGTCGCAGTTCGACACGCGGCAGCTGTCGCTGATCGTCGCGCACGCGGCGTCGCACGGGTTGCCGGTGGCGGCCCACGCCCACGGCGCCGACGCGATCGAAGCGGCCGTCGAAGCCGGGGTGTCGACGGTCGAGCACTGCAGCTTCCTGACCGGCCCGCGCTCGTTCGACCGCCGGGAGCACGTGGCCAAGCGGATGGCCGCCGACGGCATCTCGGCGTGCTCGACGAGCAGCCGCAACTGGCGGACCATCGTCGAGAAGCTCGGCGACGACGTCGCGCAGGCGATGTACGGGCGGCTGCCGTGGCTGGAGGAGCACGGCGTCCGGCTGCTGGCCGGGACCGACGCGGGCCTGCCCGGCTCGGTGTTCGACGACCCGGTCGGCGCGCTGGAGCTGTACGAGTGGCTCGGCTTCCCGCGGCGCCGGATCCTGGAGATCGCGACCGAGGACAGCGCGGCCGGGCTGGGGCTGGGTGAGGTCGCCGGACGGCTCGAAGCCGGGCTCGCGGCGGACGTCCTGGTCGTCGAAGGTGACCCGCTCGCGTCACTGGCCGCGCTTCGCAATCCCCTGCTGGTGCTGGCCCAGGGCCGTCCCGCCTGAGTCCCGATCGGGGAACGCCAGTTTGGTGACAGCGTTTTAAAACAGTGTTACTGTTACGTCACCCCACCTCGAAGGAGCTCCCCGATGCACGGACCCACCCAGCTGTTCACGGTGATCGCGCTGGTGTCCCTGCCGACCGTGATGTACGGCGGCTACGCGCTGATGGGCGTCCTGCGCGACCGCAAGCTCACCGAACACCAGCGCGCGATGTTCCGCGCCGGCCACGCGCACGCCGGCGTCCTGCTGATCCTCGCCCTGGTCGCGCTGCAGATCCTGAGCCGCACGAAGCTGCCGGACACGACGTTGTGGATCGCCTGCTTCCTGCTGCTGTTCGGCATCCTGGCCCAATCGGGTGGCTTCTTCCTCCACCTGATCCCGAACCGGAGCAAGCTCGGCGGGCGAGTGACGTCCGTGGGCGCGGTGCTCCTGGCGGCGGCGACGCTGCTCACGGCGTACGGGGTCGCTTTCGCCTGAGCGCCGGTCGTTAAGCTGGTGACGTGCCTGAATACCTGCCGACCGCGCCCTACAAGGGGACCCGGGACTTCCTGCCCGCCGAAATGTCCGTGCGTACCCAGGTGTTCGGTCATCTCTACGACGTCCTCGAGCGCCGCGGCTTCCTCCGCTACGACGGCCCGATCCTCGAGTCGGCCGAGATCTACGAGCGGAAGTCCGGCCAGGAGCTCGCGGACAAGCAGCTGTACACGCTGACCGACAAGGGCGGGCGGCGGCTGGCGCTGCGGCCGGAGATGACGCCGTCGGTGGCGCGGATGATCGCCGGGAGCGCGAAGTCGCTGTCGTTCCCGGTCCGCTGGTACAGCCACCCGAACTGCCACCGCTACGAGGCGCCGCAGCGCGGCCGCGTGCGCGAGCACTGGCAGATCAACGCGGACATCTTCGGTTCGGACAGCGCCAACTGCGAGATCGAGATCTTCGAGCTGGTGCACGACATGATGGCCGCGCTGGGCGCGACGCCGGACATGTTCGTGCTGCGCGTCAACGACCGCAACCTGCTGACGTCGGCGCTCACCGACGTCGCCGGGGTGTCGCAGGACCACCTGAGCCAGGTGTTCGCGCTGGTCGACCGCTGGGAGAAGTACCCGCGCGAGAAGCTGGCCGAGAGCGCCCGGGAGATCGGGCTCTCGGACAAGCAGTTCGCGAAGCTGGCCGAGACGCTCGACGCGGGCGAGGCGCTGCTCGACGAGCTGCCGGCGGCGGTGCTGGAGCAGTCGAACCTGGTGCGGGTGCTGCGGAGCAGCGCGGGCTCGCTGGTGAAGTACGAGCCGATGATCGTGCGCGGGCTGGCGTACTACACGTCGACGGTGTTCGAGGTCTTCGACACCTCGCCGGAGAACCGGCGCGCCCTCTTCGGCGGCGGCCGCTACAGCGACCTGGCGTCGATGTTCACGCCGCAGCAGATCCCGGGCATCGGGTTCGGCATGGGCGACGTCACGCTGATCGACTTCCTCGACACGCACGGCCTGACGCCGGCCCCGCGCAGCGAGGTCGACGTCATGGTGATCCCGGTGACCGAGGACCTCTCGGGCGAGGCTCGTTCGGTGGCGGCGTCGCTGCGCGCGGCCGGGCTGCGGACGTCGACGCCGATCGAGCACCGCAAGCTCGGCAAGGAGCTGACCCGCGCGGACAAGGCGGGCGCGGTCGCGGTGGTGATCGTCGGCCAGGAGGACTGGGCGGCGGGGAACGTGACGGTCCGCAGCCTGGCGACGCGGGAGCAGAACCCGGTCGCGATCGCCGACGCCCCGGCGGCGGTGCGGGCCCTGCTGGCGTAAATCGGTTCCGCTCTCCTTCGGCGTCCGGGCATCCTGGGCGCCGGAGGGGAAGCCGATGAACGAGTTCGAAGACGTGCGGCAGTGGGTCGAGTTCGATGCGGCCGTGCGGCGAGCGTCGTGGTACCGCCGCGGCCGGCGGCTCGCGCGCCGGCTTTCGCGCGAAGAGCTGGCCGAAGCCGCCTGCGCCGGTGACGGGTACCTGCGCGAGGCCGCCGTCGAACGGCTGGCGCACAGCACCGATCCCGAAGCGCTCCCGCTGCTGCTGATCCGCTGCGTCGACTGGGTCCGGCAGGTCCGGGAGGCGGCCCGGGCGGCGGTGGTGTCCAAACTGGACAACTCCGCGCTGCGGGCGATGCTGCCGCTGATCGGCATCCTCCGGCGGCGCGAGGTCGACGACTGGATGACCACGCTGCTGCGCGACGCACTGCCGAGCGTGCTCGACGCCGCGTTGGCACTGGAGGACCGGGAAAGCCGCCGCTGGGCGCACCGCGAGGCGCTCGGGCTGCTGTCGCGCGAGCGGCTGCTGGAGATCGCTGCCACGCACCCCGACTTCGTGGTGCGCGCGATCTGCGGCGACGCCCTGCTCGACCGCGGCGAGTGCGTCTCGGAGCTGCTGGCCGCGGGGGCACCGAAGGTCCGGGTGCGGGCGTTGACGCTGCTCGGCCCCGACGCCGCCGTGGCCCACCTGGCGGACCGGTCGGCGGCCGTGCGCGCGATGGCCCAGGTACTCGTCCCGGACCCGGCGGCGCACTACCGCGCGCTGCCGGTGTCGTTCGGCACGCTCGCCGGGCTCGGCGAGACGGGCACGGCCGCCGACGCCGCGCTCCTGGAGCGTCACCTCGCGGACGACCGGCCCCGGATCCGCCGGGCGGCCGTCCGCGGCCTGCGGCGGGTCGCGCCGGAGTCTCCTTCGGTGCCGCCGTTGCTGACGGACCCGTCGCCGGCGGTGACCCGCCAGGTGGTGACGTTCCTGCGCGGCAAGCCCGCCCTGACCGACGTCCCCACCCTGCGAGCGTTGCTGTCCCCCGGCCACCCGGTCCACACGCGACGCGCGGCCGCGGCCCTCCTGCGCGACCGCGACACCTGGCTGCGCCTGCACACGGACCTCACCCTCCTGCCCGACCCCGACCTGGCCGCCGACGCCCACCAGGACCTCCACACCTGGCTCCACCACTCGGCTGCCACCTACACCACCCCGCCCCCGGCCCTGGCGGCCGAAATCACCACGCTCACCACGGCCCTCGACCCGGACCTGGCCCGCCGAATCCGCTTCGCCCTCCCGAAACCCACGTGATCAGAGCCGGAACTCGCGTGATTGAGGCCGTGACTCGCGTGATCGAAGCCGGAACTCGTGAGTTCCGGCTTCAATCACGCGAGTTACGGGCCCAGTCACGCGAGTTCCGGGCCGGATCACGAGGGGTCGGCGCGGAGGAGGCGGAGGGTGAACGTGGCGCCGGCTCCGGGGCGGGCCGCGGCCGCGATCGTTCCGCCGTGGCCTGTCACCACTTCGCGGACCAGTGCCAGGCCGAGGCCGAAGCGGCGGCCGTCGCCTTCGGAGCCGCGGGCGAAACGCTCGAAGATGCGGTCCGCGTCGGCGGCCGGGAAGCCGACTCCCGTGTCGCGGACCCGGAGCTCCACGTGCCGCTCGTCCGGGACGCCGAGCCAGACCTCGATCGACCCGCCGGGTGGCGTGTGGCCGAGTGCGTTGTCCAGCAACGCCGACAGCACCCGGCGCAACGCCGTCGGAACGCCCTGGACGACGTACGGCCGTCGCTCCCGGGTCACCGCCATGCTGACCTGGCCCGCCGACGCGCGCACCGCTTCCGCCGCCACCGCCTCCTCGGCCAGCACGCCCAGCTCGACCAGCTCCAGCGACGGCCGTTCGCCGCACGCCTGCGCCGACAGCAGCAGGTCCTCGACGACCTCGCCGAGCTCGCGCGTGCCGCGGACCAGGTGGCCGAGTTCCGCCGCGTCGCGGCCGGACGCCCGCCGGGCCAGCAGCTGCGCGCGCGTGTGCAGCCGGGTCAGCGGCGCGCGCAGCTCGTGGGACGCGTCGGCGACGAACGTCCGCTGCCGCCGCAGGGCGTCCTCCAGTGGCCGGATCGCGCGGCGGGCCAGCACCCGCCCGCTCCCCAGCGCCGCCAGCAACGCGAGCACCTCCGCGACGCCGAGCCCGAACACCAGCGACGCGCGGTCCTGGATCTGGTACCGCTCCTCGAAGAACGCCTGCGAGACCACGCCGCCGCGGTTCTCCACCCGGAACGTGTACGTCATCCCGTCGATCGCCCGCCGTTCGGTGTGGACGTCGCCGGGCGACGGCACGAGCGCATCCAGCCCCGGGATCGGCATCCCCGCCGGCGGTGGTCCCGCGGGCGCGTGCGCGGCCGGCGTGAACAGCCAGACGCAGCCGGGCGGGGTCGCGCCGGGGCCGAGCTGGATCGTCCTGGCCAGCAGCCGGTCGGCGTCCGCGTGCTGGCCGGACAGCATGATCCCGTACGCGATCGCGCCCGCGACGGCCACGAGCAGCGACACCACGACGGAGATCTGCGCGGTGATCACCCACCGCGCCCGCCGCAGGGCCCGTTCCTCGGGGTCGGGGCTCATACCGCGCCGATCTGGTACCCCAGGCCGTGCACGGTCCGCACCACGTCCCGGCCGAGCTTGCGCCGCAGGTAGTACACATACGTGTCCACTATGGACTCACCGGTCGAGTCGGCGAACACCCGCGTGCGCAACGCCGCCCGCGGGTGGATCGCCTTGGGCCGCTGCGCCAGTGTCCGCAGCAGCTCGAACTCCCGCCCGGACAGCGTGATCCGCTCGCCGCGCGGCAGCACGACCTCGTGGCGCTGCAGGTCGAGCGCCGCCGTGCCGAGCGGCAGGCACTCGGCGCCTTCGAGGTCACGGCGGCCCAGCGCGCGCAGCCGGGCCAGCAGTTCCTCGGCCTCGAACGGCTTGACGAGGTAGTCGTCCGCGCCGGCGTCGAGGCCCGCCACGCGGTCGGCCACCTCGCCCAGCGCCGAGAGCACCAGTACCCGCGTGGTCACCGCGCGGGCCCGCAGCCGCCGGAGCAGCTCGAGCCCGTCGAGCACCGGGAGGCGCCGGTCGATCACCAGCACGTCGTAGCGCCCGGTGAGCCCGAGGTGCAGGCCGCGCTGGCCGTCGTGCGCCGCCTCCGTTTCGTAGCCCTCGTCCGCGAGCAGCTCCCCCAGCATGCCCGCCAGTTCCCGGTCGTCTTCGACCAGCAGCACTCTCGGTTTCGCCACCGCATCGCGCACGAGTCCATCTTGACAGTTATTTCCGAGCTTGAAGAATCAACTTTTCCCGGTCACCGGTACGGGTTCGGCCGTCAGGAGTACGTCGGTGCTCCCCTTGCGGGCATCGCGCCGGTCGAGCCAGGCGAGGACGGGCGCGGTCATGATCGTGGTGACCAGCGCGACCAGCACCAGCACCGTGAACAGCGCCGGCGAGACGATCCCGGCGGCCAGTCCGATGTTGAGCGCGATCAGCTGCATCAGGCCACGAGCGTTGACGAGCACGCCGACGCGCGTCGCGATCGACGGCGGCTCCCCCGCCAGCCGGGCCGCGCCCCAGGAGGCGCCCAGTTTCCCGGCGATCGCGACCACCACGCACAGCACCGCGAACGCCAGCAGCGTCGGGTCGGCCAGCAGTGCGAACCGCGTGTTCAGGCCGGAGTAGGTGAAGAACAGCGGCAGGAACACGATCCGGCCGATGGGCATGATCTTCGCGAGTACGGCGTCGGCGGCGGGGGTGCGGGGGAACGCGATCCCCACGCAGAACGCGCCGAACACCGCGTACAGGCCGATCACGTCGGTGAACCAGGCGGCGGCGAACAACGTCATCGCGGTGACGAGCACCCGCTGGTCGACGCCCATGCGCTCGCTGGCCATCGCCTTCGCCAGCAACCGCCGCCCGACGACGAACACCAGCCCGGCGAACAGGACACCGCCGCCCAGCGCGAGCGCCACGGGCCCGGCCGATCCGGCGTGCATGCCCAGCACGACCGCCAGCAGCAGCCACGCCAGGACGTCGTCGAGCGCGCCGCAGGCCAGTGCCAGCGACCCGAACCTCGTGGCCGCGATGCCGCGTTCGGTGATGATCCGCGCCAGCATCGGGAACGCCGTGATCGCCAGTGCCACGCCGACGAACGCCGCCGACGTCACCGGGGAAACACCGGCCTTGCCGATGTCGGCCCACGACGTGCCGAGCACCGCGACGCCGACGCCGAGCGCCAGCGGCACCAGCGTTCCCGCCGAGGAGATCGCGGCGACCGATTTCCGCGATTTCACCACGCTTTTCAGGTTGAACTCGTAGCCGGCGCCGAACATGTAGATGACCAGGCCGATCTGGCCGCCGACGTAGAGCAGCGAGCGGATGTCGTCGGGGAACAGCGCCGCCTGCACGCCGGGCAGCAGGAGCCCGAACAGCGACGGGCCGAGCAGGACGCCGGCGATCATCTCCCCGACCACCGGTGGCTGGCCGAGCTTGACCGCGGCCAGGCAGACCAGCCGGACCACCACGAGGATCACCACGACGGCGAGGAAGAACACGGGCGCCGCTTCGGACGGGCTCATCGGTTGCCTCCGGCGAAGTAGGTGGAGCAGAGGGCCTGGCGACGGGCGTCGAGGACCATGTACGTGCCGAACACGAGCTGGGCGAAGCTGCGCCAGACGTCTTCCCAGCGGTCGCGGACCGCGAGCCACCCCAGCGGCGCGCGCCGGGGGCGGACCCCGCGGGGCGTGAGCAGCGCCGGGCCGCGGTTCGGGATCGAGCGCGTGTGGGCGGCCGTCGAGGCGAGGCCGAACCGGCGCAGCACCTCCTGCGCCACCACCCGCATGGTCGGCGGCGCGAGCCCCCGGGCCGGGCAGGCGCGGTTCTGCGCGACGCCGAACGGGACGAACTCGTCCTTCGTGGACTGCTCGGCGAAGTCCGGGTAGCTGAAGCACAGCACCGTCCCGGCGGGGATGGTGAGGTGATCCAGCTCGATGTCCGCCGTGGAGATGCGGTGGGCGATGCCGAACAGCGGGTACGCGCGCAGCCCGTCTTCGATGACGCCGTCGATGTCCTCCGGGTGCTCGGCCAGCCGCCGCTGGAGGTCGTCGTCCTGCGCGATGATCATTAGCAGGTGCGCCATCGCCTCCGACATCTGCACGACGGCGGTGGTGAAGAACGTGCCCTGCAGGTAGTAGGCCTGCTCCTCCGGCGTCAGCGACTCCGGGAGCGGGTGCGGGACGTCGGCGAGGCGGCGGCGCAGGTACCGCGTCAGCCGCGCCCGGCGGCGCATGTTCCGCGGACGCACGCACTTCAGGGCCGAAGCGACGTCGTCCGCGTGCGCCACGATGAGGTCCCGTGCCTCCGGCGGGCACGGCTCGTCGAACACCAGCTCGTAGTACAGCTCGGCCCAGATCGGCATCATCTCGTCGCGCAGCCGGACCAGCCCCGGGCGGACGCCGTCGAGCACGTGCGCGGCCACCCGCCGGGTCAGCTCTTCGGTGTCCTTTTTGGACTTGACGAGGATGTGGCGGGTGCACTTGGCGACCTCGTCGTAGCGCGGCCCGGCTTCGAGGTGTTCCTGGTGCACCTGCGGCCCCGGCGAGAGCCAGTACCAGAACAGGTCGGACAGCGCGGCGCCGCGGCTGCGGCCGTTCGCCGCCGGGTCGGCGTAGACGCGCTTGAAGTCGCCGGCGCCGACCTGCGGACCCGGGATCGTCACCACGTCCTGGCCGTTGACCAGCGCGAAGATCCGCATCCGCAGCGCGACGACGCGCTGGGGCAGCCAGCCGGTCACCGCCGCACCTGGTCCGGGGTGAGGTCGGCCGGGTGCCGCCCGCCGCACAGCGCGAGGGCCTGGTCGAAGTCGGCCCGCAGCAGGTCGAGCACCGCCGAGACGCCCTCGCGGCCGCCCGCGGCCAGCCCCCACACGACCGGGCGGCCGACACCGACCGCGTCCGCGCCGAGGGCGAGCGCCTTGACGACGTCGGTGCCGCGGCGGATGCCGCCGTCGAGCAGCACCGGCACCGCTCCCCCGACGGCCGCCGCGATCTCCGGGAGCACGTCGATGGTGGCGGGCACGGTGTCGAGCTGGCGGCCGCCGTGGTTGGAGACGACGACGCCGGCGACGCCGTGGTGCACGGCCAGCCGCGCGTCCTCGGCGTGGAGCACGCCCTTGATCAGCACGGGCAGCTTGGTCTTCGACCGCAGCCACGCGATGTGGTCCCAGTTCAGCCCCGCGGACATGACGATCTCGCGGACATGGCTGGTGTTCCCGCCGCTGCGGTTTTCGCCGATGTTGCGGAGGTTTTCGACGAACAGCCCGGCCGGCAGGTCGTGGAAGGCGTTGCGGTCGTCGCGTTCGCGGCGGCCGAGCACGGGCGAGTCGACGGTGACGACGAACGCCTTGACCCCGGCGTTCTCGGCGCGCCGCACGATCGCCTCGGTGAACTCCAGGTCCGGCTGCAGGTAGAGCTGGAACCACAGGCCCGGGTCCGGTGTGACCTCCCGGGCCGCCGCGGCGATGTCCTCGATCGCCGTGGTCGAGGCCATGCTGACGATCATGATCGTGCCCGCCCGCGCGGCCGCCCGCGCGGTGGCGAGCTCGCCGTCGGGGTGCGCGAGCCGGTGGAACGCCGTGGGCGCGACGAGGATCGGCATCGACGACGGCGTCCCGAGCAGCTCGACGCTCAGGTCTCGTTTGTCGCTGCCGCGCAGCACGCGCGGGATCAGCCGCAGGCGCTTGTAGGCTTCTTCGTTCTCGCGCAGGGTGATCTCCTCCTGCGCGCCGCCCGCGAAGTAGTCGTAGTGCGCCGGATCGAGCCGCTCGCGGGCGGTGGCCTCGAACTCCGCGACCGCCGGCATCAGAGCTCCCGCGTGAAGAACGCGGTCAGCGGCTCGACGTGCACCTCTTTGTCCCACTCGTTTTCGAGGTTCTCGGTGACGTGGTGGGTCGCGACCAGCTCGCCGCGGCGGTAGTGCCGGACGATCGGGTGCAGGTAGTGGCCTTCGCCGTGGTCGTTGGCCTTGTCCTGGGCGGCGCGGGCGACGAAGTCGAACGGGTCGACCTTGTCGTGGTCCGGGCCGTAGTCGAGGGTGACGACGTAGGCGTCGTCCGGCGGGTTCGCCAGGACCCGGTCGACCGGCACCTCTTCGAGGTAGCGGGCGGTGTCGCCGTCCACGACCACGACGTCGGCGAGGAAGCCGAACTGCTGGTACAGCGCGGAAGTCCGGTTGATCCGGGTGATGACGGCGTCGGTGAGCGCGTCCGGTTTGGCGGGCAGCTCGGTGTGCGGCCACGGAACGTCGTGGTAGCGCTCGTTCAGCACCTTCGCCAGCGCGCGGGCGCCGTAGCGGAAGCCGTGGATGAAGGCGCTGGTGGCCTTCTTGAAGTCGCGGACCTGCGTGATCGTGCCGGCGAAGTGGAGGCCGGGCACGTTGACCGACTCCCAGTCGGGAGTCTGGGCGGGGAAGCGGTCGTTGATGGTGAGTTCCGGGCGGCAGTCCTCGTCGAACAGCGACGCGTCGAACCGGAAGCCGGTGCAGCCGATCACCCGGTCGTAGCGGATCTCCTTGATCACCTCGTCGGCGCGGGCGAAGGCGAACTTGACGTGGTAGCCGTCGGCGTCCTTGCGGACTTCGCGGACGTCGCCGTCGAGGATCGCGTGCTGGAGCTTGAGCTGGTACATGTCGAGGATGCCCGCGTTGTAGGCCCGCAGGTGGCCGACGAAGTGCGTGCGCCAGGCCAGCTTCACCGGCCGCGGCCCGCCGACGTGCACGACGGCGGCCCGCTCGATGAGGTTGTCGGCGGTCTCGAAGGCGGAGTTGCCCTTGCCGAGCACGAGCACGCGCTGGTCGGTGAAGTTCCGCGGGTCGACGTCGACGTCCACGTACTGGTCGATCAGGTCGGCGCCGGGAAAGTCCGGGATGTACGGCTTGGTGACGCCGGTGGCCATGATCAGCCGCTTCGCCCGGAATTCTTCTTCGCCGGCGGCGAGGACGAAGACGTCCTGCGCACGGCGGATGCGCGTCACCCGGGTGTCGTAGCGGACGTCGAGCCGGTGCTTCGCCGTGTAGTCGGCGAGGTAGCGGAGGAGGTCTTCGGCGTCGGGGAAGAGCTTCTCGCTGTAGTCGGTGAAGAGGACCGGGTCGTCGTCGCCGTCGGCGAGGATCGAGTTCCAGTCCATCCGGAGGTTGAGCTCCGGGTCGGTGTAGCCGGTGTGCTTCTTGTTGATGGAGATGAGGGTCCGGTGCCGCGGGAAGGTCTCGAAGAAGTGCCCGGGCGCCGAACCGGCCTCCAGCACGAGGTACCGGCGCCCGGCGTGGCCGAGGAACTGCGCGAGCTGCAGCCCGGCCGGCCCGGCCCCGACGACCAGATAATCGAGCACTTCCTCCGCCACGACGACCTCCTGGAGCTCGGCACCGACCGCATGATCGGCGCCGAGCCTGCTCCGGAGATCTCAGAAAAGCCTCAGAGCGGCACTTTCACGTGAAAGTGCCGCCCCCTGGTGGGCACTTTCACGTGAAAGTGCCCACTCAGCGGCCGGCCGCGCGGGCGAGCCGTTCCGGATAGCGCTCTCCCGCGATCGCGTCGGCCGGCGCGGCCGCCTCGATCGCGGCCAGGTCGTCCGCGGTGAGCTCCAGGGAAGCCGCCGCCACGTTCTCCTCGAGGTACTTGCGGCGCTTGGTGCCCGGGATCGGGACGACGTCCTCGCCCTGGGACTGGACCCACGCCAGCGCGAGCTGGCCCGCCGTCACGCCCTTGTCCGAGGCCAGCTTGCGCAGGGCCTCGACGATCGCCAGGTTGCGCTCGAAGTTGCCCTCGGCGAACCGCGGCAGGCCGCGGCGCATGTCGTCCTCGGGCAGGTCGGCGACCGACGTCACCGCGCCCGTCAGGAACCCGCGGCCCAGCGGGGAGAACGGGACGATCCCGATGCCGAGTTCCCGGCACGTGGAAAGGATCTCGCCCTCGATGCCGCGGGTCCACAGCGACCACTCGCTCTGCAGCGCCGTCACCGGGTGCACCGCGTGGGCGGCCCGGATCGTCGCCGCGCTCGCCTCGGAAATCCCGGCGTACCGGATCTTTCCGGCTTCCACCAGCTCCGCGAGCGCGCCCCAGGTCTCCTCGATCGGTGTGTCCGGGTCGACGCGGTGCTGGTAGTACAGGTCGATGTGGTCGACGCCGAGGCGGCGCAGCGACTCGTCGCAGGACTGCTTGACGTACGCGGCGTCACCGCGGGCGCCCATCGCCCCGTCGGTCCACACGATACCGAACTTCGTCGCGAGCACGACGTCGTCGCGGCGGCCGGCGATCGCGCGGCCCACGAGCTCTTCGTTGACGCCATTCGCGTAGACGTTCGCGGTGTCCAGCAGCGTCACGCCGAGCTCGAGCGCGCGGTGGATGGTCGCGATCGATTCGTCGTCGTTGTCGCGGACGCCGTAGGCCTGGCTCATCCCCATGCAGCCGAGCCCCTGGGCGCCGACCTCCAGGCCGCCCAGTTTCCTGTTCTTCACGCGGAAATCTCCTCCACACCGGGTTCGACGCCGAGCACCTTGCGCTCGACCTGTGCGTAGTTCTCGATCTTGTAGTCGAGGATGTCCAGACAGCCCTGCAGCTCGGCGATCCGCTCGGCGACCGACCGGCGCTGCTCCACCAGCAGGGCCTTGCGGCGGCCCGCGCTCGCGACGCCGTGCCGGCGCAGCGACGCGTACTCGCGCATGCTCTTGATGGGCATCCCGGTGGTGCGCAGCTTGGTCAGGAAGCCCAGCCAGTTGAGGTCGTCGTCGGAATAGGCCCGGCGGCCCGCGGCGTCCCGCGCGGGCGGGTCGAGCAGTTTGATGCGCTCGTAGTACCGGAGGGTGTCGATGGACAGTCCGCTACGTCGCGCGGCTTCCGCTATCGAGTAGCTCATGCGCCCGACAGTACGACCTGGAGTGCACTCCAGGTCAAATCCGCGCGCTGGTCATCCATAACACCGTTCCGATACGCTCGGTGCATGGCGCGACCCCGCACGCACGACGAAGCGCTCCGGCTCAAGCTGCTCGACCGGGCCGGCGAGCTCATCGCCGCCGACGGGCCGAAGGCGCTTTCGCTGCGCAAGCTGGCCGCCGACGCCGGGACGTCGACCACCGCCGTGTACTCGCTGTTCGGCAGCAAACCCGACCTGGTGAACGCCCTCTACACCGAGGGCTTCCGCCGCTTCGGCGCCCGGATGGCCGGGACGCCGCTGACCGGCGACGCCGTCGAGGACCTCGTCGCGCTCGGCAGCGCCTACCGCACGAGCGCGCTGGCCGACCCGCACCTGTACGGGATCATGTTCACCAGGTCGATCCCGGGTTTCGAGCCCAACGAGGACGCCGAGAAGCTCGCCCGCGAAACGCTCAAGCCCCTCGAGCGCATCATCCGCAAGGCCATCGCCGACGGCGTCTTCCTCGACGTCCCGCCGGAGACCGTCGCGGTCGGCTGCTGGGCCATCGTGCACGGCCTGGTGTCCCTGGAGCTGACCGGCAACCTGCCGGAGGAGTTCGACGTCACGACCTCGTACGAGGCGGCCCTGCGCGCGAACGCCGCCGGCTGGCTGCGGCCTCAGCGCAGCGCCAACGTCCCGTCGTAGACGACCGCGCCGCGGGCGTCCCGCGCCACCACCCTCACCAGCCGGCCCGGCTCGTACTGGCCCTTCGGGACCCAGACGGCGAGCAACCCCTCGGCGACCGGGGCGTCGACGCTCGACCCGGCGCCGAAGTCGACGGTCGCAATGGTCGCCGTGGCGGGCAGCGCCGCCGCGAACGGCGTCCGCGACTTGCCCCGCTCGCCGCCCGCCTCGACCGCACCCAGGGTGCCCACCATCAAGGAGTACGCCGGGGTTGCCTCCGGTGGGGGTTCGTCCAGGGCGGCACGGGACTTCGTCCGGCCCGGCCGCTGGTAGTCCGGCTCGGTCGTGCACACCACGGTCCGGGCGCCGTGGCGACCGGTGGCCACCCGGTAGCCGTCCGCTTCGAGCAGCGGCCCCGGCGCGTACGCCGCGGCATCGGGAAGCGCCTCGAAGTCCGCCGCCGCCAGGCAGTCGCCCAGTGCCCGGCCCGCGGGAGACGTCCGGTCGGCGGCCACCGGCCGGTCGACGACCGCGAGCAGCGGCGGCGGTGCCGCGGGCAGCGGCACGCTCGGTTGGCCCGACTTGCCGATGGCGATCCTCGTCGCCGCCGGGGCGGTCTGGGTCAGCACGACGAACTGGCGGGTGACCTGGGAGGAAAACACCTCCGTCAGGCCGCTGCTCCCGCCCTCGGTTTCCGTCTGGAGGAAGCTGCCGTCCCCGCCCGGGGCGAGGACCCCGCCGACCGCCCCGGTCGCGCTGTGCAGCAGCAGCCCCGTGCGCGTGCCCGGGGCGTAGGCGGGCGCGGCTCCCGGATCCGACAGCGTCACGGTCGTGTCGGTGGTCTCGCAGAACATCGGCTTGCCGGCGGCGGTCGCCGCGACCACCGCGTCCGCCCGCAGGACCTTGGTGAACAACGGGACCCAGTCCTCGCGCGGCGGCACTTGGGCGGCCTTACCCGCGGCCTGGACCGCGGCCCAGCAGCGGTCCAGCATCTCCTTCGCGAGCTTGCCGTCGAGCGTCAACCCGCTGGGCGCCGCGGGCGGTACCTCGGCGGGCTGGCGCAGCTGCCGCGCCACGACGGCCGCGCCGCCGGCCAGGACGAGCACCGAGGCGGCCGCGGCGTACCAGATCCGCGCCGGACGGCGCTTCGCCATGCCCTGGCGCAGCTCGGCCCGCAACCGCGCCCGGACGTCGTCGGGCAGCTCGCGCCGGGGCGGCAGACCCAGGTCGCTCATTTCTCCTCCAGCAACGTGCGCAGCCGGGCGCGGGCCCGGGACAGGTGGGCGCGGACGGTGACCTCGGCGATCGCCAGCAACGCGGCCGCGTCGGCGACGCTCACTTCACCGAGCAGGCACAGCTCGACGACCTCTCGCTGCGACTTCGGCAGCGTCCGCACGGCCTCGACGATCTCGCGCAGCCGCCGCTCGCCGTCGAGCCGCTCGGCCACCGCGTCGGCGTGGTCGGACACCACCGGCGGATCCGGGATCTTCCGCAGCAGCCGCAGCCGTCGGCTCGCGCCGCGGAACTCGTCGCGGGCCGCGTTGCCGGCGACCGTGTAGAGCCACGGCAGGGCGCTGTCCCGCACCAGCGTGACGTCGGCGCGGCGGCGCCAGGCCGTCAGGAAGGTGTTCGAGGTCAGGTCCTCGGCGGCGCTCCACGACCCGGTCAGCCGGTAGGCGTGGTTCCACACGGCTTCCGCATGGCGTTCGAAGAGCTCGCCGAAGGCCGCTTCGTCGCCTCCGGACGCCCGGTCCCACAGCGCTCGATCACCCAGTGTCCGGTCACCCACCGGCGCCCCCGTCGCATGGCTGGTCACACCCCTCAGTGGCCGGCACCGGCGAGAACGTTGCGCGCAACTCCGGCGCACCGGACGGCCACTTCCGGTCGTGATCATGGAGCAGGTCCGGACGACGGACAACCTTCGCCTGCGGTTGCCCGCGGCCACGGCGGCCGTGTCGGCCGTGGTGTTCCTGCTGGCCCGCCCCCACCTCGTCGACGACACGTTCATCACGCTGTCCTACGCGCGGAACCTGGCGTTCCACGGGCACTGGGGGCTGCTGGCCGACGCGACGTCGAACTCGGCGACGTCACCGGCGAACGTCCTCGCGCTGGCGGCGCTGACGTTCGTGCTGCGTGACGCGGTCGTCGCGGCGGGCGTGCTGTACGTGCTGTGCCAGGTCGCGTTCGTGCTGGCCCTGCGGCGCCTCGGCACCGCGCTGCCGCGCTGGTTCCCGGCGCTGGCGTTCGCGGCGGTGACGGCGAACCCGCTGCTGCTGTCGTCGATCGGGCTGGAGGTCGCGCTGGGCGCGGCGGTGCTCGGGTGGCTGGCGGTGTTCGCCGTCGCGCGCCGGCCACTGGCCTTCGGCCACGCGGCGGGCGTCCTCGCGCTCGTGCGGCTCGACCTGCTGATCTTCGCGTTCGTCCTCGGCTTCTCGGTGCGCTCCGGCCGGGCGGTGCTGGGTGCCGCGCTGGTGGCGCTCCCGTGGTTCGCGTGCAGCTGGGTGGTGCTCGGCGCGGCACTGCCCGACACGGTCGTCATCAAGACGCTGCAGGGCGCGCAACGCGCGTGGGGTGACTGGGATTTCGGCAACGGGCCGCTGTTCTACTTCCGGACCGCGCCGTGGCCGACCGTGCTGTCGTTCCTGCCGCTCGCGGCGTTGCCCTTCGCGTTCCGGCTTCGGCCGTTCGGGCTGCTCGCCCTGGGCGCCGTGCTCTACCACGGCGGCTACGTGCTCCTGAACGTTCCGCCCTACCACTGGTACTACGGGCCGGGGATCACCGTGGCGACGGTGTGCGCCTGCGCCTGGGCGGCTGCTCACCGCGTCGCGACCGGGTTCGTCCTCGCGGTGGTGGCCGCTTCAGTCGTCACGTACGCGGGTTCGTCACGGGAATTCGCGCCGCTGACGTCCAACTACGCGTCGACGGCGAAGTACGCCGAGATCGGCCGCGACCTGCGCGCGCTGGCCGGGTCGCGGGTGGTCGGCAGCGCGGGCGAGATCGGCGTGCTGGCGTACACGTGCGAGTGTCCGATCGTCGACGTCTTCGCCGACCGCGGCCTGCTCCCGGCGGCCATCGAAGCCCGGGGCGCGGGAAGCAGGTGGATCCGCGCGGCGCTGCGGGTGGACTACGCGTTCTTCGACTTCGACGTCCGCCCGCGCCACCCCGACCTCGTGCTTCGGCGATTGCCGAGCCCGCCGCCGGACGCGCTCGCGCACTGGACGCTCGACGCGCCGACGTTGGGGAAGCAGGAGCTCTACCTGGTACCGGGGTGAGGAAGGTCCGGCTCGACCGCGAACGTCGCCCCTTCGAAGTCGAACTCGTGCGTGCTGCGTTCGAACACGGCTTCGGCGGCGAAGTTCGTGTGGTGGAACCGCATGCCGCCCTCCGACCGCGTCCGCGCGAAGCGGGCGACGCCTTCGAAGCGTGCCCAGGAGAAGTACGCGCCTTCGGTGAAGACCGACCGGTCGAAGTTCGCGAGCGAGGTGAACACGGTGCCGTAGAAGCCGGTCTTCTCGGCGAAAGTGGTCCCCCGCATGTGCACCGAGCCGACGAACCGGGCGTGGCTGAAGTCCGCCACCACCACCTCACAGCCGCTGAGCCGGAAGTCGACCAGCGTGGCGCGCTGCAGGTCGATCGACATGCCCGGCCAGAACGCCGGGTGCTCGCGCTGGAGGTGGATCTTGAGCAGCTCCTGCGCGGCGAGGCGGACCTGCAGCTCGGGGGCGTCGTAGTCGTCGTTGTTCTGCGGCCGCTGGACCGCGTCGGCGCCGCGGAGACCTTCTTTCGGTTCCTTGAACGGCATCCGCAGGTAGGCGCACAGCACGTTGACGATCGTCTGGCGCTGTCTCGGGTTGTCCTGGCCGAGCCGCTCGAGCGCGTACAGGCCGCCGAGCCGCACCGGCGCCTTGTCGTTGCCGAGCTGTTCGACCGCCTTCGTGTACAGCTCGGTGACCCGCCGCTCCTCCAGGTCCCGTTCGGTCACGGACGCGACCCGGGTCGTCTCGGCCAGCTGCAGTTCCAGCGTGCGCTGGCGGCGCGTCGCGAGCCACAGCGCGAACACGCCGCCCGCGCCCGCGCCCGCGCCGAACGCCGTCTTGACCGCGTCGATCCGGACCGGCGCGTCCGGCCGTCCCGACCAGGCCAGGAACAGCCAGAGCAGTGCTCCGGTGACGGCCGCGACCACGACGGCGGTCACGGCGATCCACCGCCACTTCAGCACCGGCACGGCTCAGACGGCGCCGTACTGCCGGTCGCCCGCGTCGCCGAGGCCCGGGACGATGAAGCCCGAGTCGTTGAGGCGCTCGTCGATGCTCGCGGTGACCACCCGGACCGGCAGGCCGGTCTTCTCCAGGTGCGCCAGGCCCTCCGGGGCCGCCAGCGCGCAGATCGCCGTGACGTCGTCGGCGCCGCGGTCGGTGAGCAGGCGGATCGTGTACTCCATCGAGCCGCCGGTGGCGAGCATCGGGTCGAGCACCAGCACCGGCCGGTCGGCGAGCGATTCCGGCAGCGACTCCAGGTACGGCGTCGGCTTGAGCGTCTCCTCGTCGCGCGCCAGGCCGACGAAGCCCATCTGCGCGTCCGGGATCAGCTTGTGGGCCTGGTCGGCCATGCCCAGCCCGGCGCGCAGCACCGGGACCAGCAGCGGCGGCTTGGCGAGCTTGTAGCCGTCGGTGCGGGCGACCGGCGTGTGGATCTTCTCGATCTTCACCGGGACGTCCCGCGTGGCTTCGTAGACCAGCATGACGGTCAGCTCGTGCAGCGCGGCCCGGAACGCGGCGCTGTCGGTGCGCGCGTCGCGCATCGTGGAGAGCCGGGCCTTCGCGAGGGGGTGGTCGACGACGTGCACATCCATGCGGGTCAATCTAGCTGTTTGGCGAAGCTCTTCACCCAGCCGCGCTGCCAGGGCGTTTCGACGGCTCGTTCGTGGTAGTTCGCCCGCACCCAGGCAACGGCTTCCTCGGCCGGGACGCCCGAAAGCGTCGCCAGGCAGGCCATGACCGTGCCTGTCCGCCCCGCGCCGCCGTAGCAGGCGACTTCGACGGTCTCGGTCTTCGCCCGTTCGTGGAGCGCCTTGATCTGCCGGCGGGCTTCCGCGGGCTGGGCAGGCAGCAGGAAGTCGGGCCAGGTGACCCACTCGTGCGGCCAGTCGATGCCGCCGCCGTGCTTGCGCCGCAGCCGGCTCGTGCCCAGGTAGAGCCCGAAATCGGGCTCGGGTCCGTCGGGGCGGGGGCGCCGCAGCCCGCGTCCGTGCACGCGGGTGCCGTCCGGAAACTCGACCATCGGCCCAGTGTCCTCCAGAAGATGGACACACAGGGTGGTTTTCGCCGATAAGCTGCGCCGGGTGAGCGAACTGACGCCCGACCAGATGCGGGCTTCCGACGCGGACCGCGAACGCGTCGCCCAGGTGCTGCACAACGCCCTCGCCGAGGGCCGCATCACGGTCAACGAGCTGGAAGAGCGGCTCACGACGGTCTACGCGGCGAAAACCCTGGGCGAGCTGAAGCCGGTGACGGCCGACCTGCCGTCCTCGTCGGCGGCCGTCGAGCCGGCCACGACGCGCGCGCTCGGCTTCCCCGACCAGCGCATCGGCGGCCACCCGGGCAGCCCGGTGTCGATCGGCGTGCTGTCGGGAGCGGTCCGCAAGGGCAGCTGGGTCCTGCCCCCGCAGCACAACAGCTTCGCCTTCTGGGGCGGCACGGAGATCGACCTGCGCCAGGCCCGCTTCGCGGACCGCCACTGCACGATCACCGCGGTCGCCATCATGGGCGGCATCCAGATCACGGTCCCGGACGACATCAACGTGGACGTGACCGGGATCGGCCTGATGGGCGGCTTCGTGCTGGAGGACAAGTCGGGAGCACCACCCGCCCCGCCGACGGCGCCCACGGTGAAGATCAACGGGCTGGCCTTCTGGGGCGGGGTGGTCGTGCACCGGAAGCCGGCGACGCGGGCCGAGCCGCCGCAGATCGAGTCCTGAGACCGCCCCAATGTGGCGTTCGGTGCGTCCAACGCACCCAATGTGGCGTTCGGTGCGTCCAACGCAACCAACGCCACATTGGGGCGCTTGGTGCAGGTGACGCGCGAGGCCGTGAGCGTCACACCGGGTGATCCGCCTCCGGGCGCCGCGCTGTCGGGACCGCACTGTCGGGGGTGCCGCCTAGACTCAGGCGCATGACAGCCACGACCAGCACGTCAGCGGCGCCGGCCACCCCGGCACCGCTGGTGGACGCGACTCGCGACGACGCGAGCCTGCGCCGCTTCCTGCTCGGGCTGCCCGGTGTCGACCAGGTCGGCGTCGAGCAGCGCGCGGCGGGGCTCGGCACGCGCAGCATCAAGAAGGACGCCAAGCGGTGGGCCATCGACACCGCCATCTCCATGGTCGACCTGACCACCCTGGAGGGCGCCGACACCCAGGGCAAGGTCCGGGCGCTCGCCGCGAAGGCCGTGCGGCCCGACCCGGAACGCCAGGACACCCCGCGCGTCGCCGCCGTCTGCGTCTACCCCGACCTGGTCGCCACCGCCGTCGAGGCGCTCGAGGGCAGCGGGGTGCACGTCGCCAGCGTCGCCACCGGCTTCCCCGCCGGGCGCACCAGCCGCGAGATCAAGCTGGCCGACACCAAGATCGCCGTCGACGCGGGCGCGCACGAGGTCGACATGGTGATCGACCGCGGTGCCTTCCTCGAGGGCCGCTACATGGCGGTCTTCGAGGAGATCCAGGCCGTCAAGGAGGCCTGCGGCGACGCGCACCTGAAGGTCATCCTCGAGACCGGCGAGCTGGCGACCTACGACAACGTGCGGCGCGCGTCGTGGCTGGCGCTGCTGGCCGGCGGCGACTTCATCAAGACCTCCACCGGCAAGGTCTCCCCCGCCGCGACGCTGCCGGTCACCCACATCATGCTGCAGGCCGTGCACGACTGGCACCGGCAGACCGGCGAGCTGCGCGGCGTCAAGCCCGCGGGCGGCATCCGCACGACGAAGGACGCCATCAAGTACCTGGTCGCCGTGCACGAGGTCGCCGGCGAGCCGTGGCTGACTCCCGACCTGTTCCGCTTCGGCGCGTCCAGCCTGCTCAACGACCTGCTGCTGCAGCGCCGCGCCCAGGTGGACGGCCACTACAGCGGCCCCGACTACGTGACGGTGGACTGATGCCTGTTTTCGAGTACGCACCGGCGCCCGAGTCGCGTGCCATCGCCAACCTGAAGGACTCCTACAAGCCGTTCGTCAACGGCGAGTTCGTCGACGGCTCGGGTGAGCCGCTCAAGACGATCAACCCGGCCACCGAAGAGGTCCTGGCCGAGGTCGGCACCGCATCGAAGTCCGATGTGGACATCGCGGTCAAGGCCGCGCGCAAGGCGTACACGAGTGTCTGGTCGAAGATGCCGGGCACCGAGCGCGCGAAGTACCTCTTCCGCCTCGCGCGGCTGATCCAGGAGCGTTCGCGCGAGCTGGCCGTGCTGGAGAGCCTGGACAACGGCAAGCCGATCAAGGAGTCGCGCGACTCCGACGTCCCGACGGCCGCCGCGCACTTCTTCTACCACGCGGGCTGGGCCGACAAGCTCGAGTACGCGGGCTACGGCCCGAACCCGCAGCCACTGGGCGTGGCCGGCCAGATCATCCCGTGGAACTTCCCGCTGCTGATGCTGGCCTGGAAGATCGCCCCGGCGCTGGCCACCGGCAACACCGTCGTCCTCAAGCCGGCCGAGACGACGCCGCTGACCGCGCTGGTCTTCGCGGAGATCTGCCAGCAGGCCGAGCTGCCGCCGGGCGTGGTCAACATCCTGCCGGGCGCCGGCGACATCGGTGCGTCCATTGTGGACCACGCCGACATCGACAAGATCGCCTTCACCGGCTCGACCGAGGTCGGCAAGGCGATCCAGCGCCAGGTCGCGGGCACGCCGAAGAAGCTGACCCTCGAACTGGGCGGCAAGGCGGCGAACATCGTCTTCGAAGACGCGCCGCTCGACCAGGCCGTCGAGGGCATCGTCAACGGCATCTTCTTCAACCAGGGCCACGTCTGCTGCGCGGGCTCGCGCCTGCTGGTCCAGGAGTCCATCGCCGAAGAGGTCCTGGAGAAGCTGCACCACCGCGTCTCGACGCTGCGCATCGGCGACCCGCTCGACAAGAACACCGACATCGGCGCGATCAACTCGGCCGAGCAGCTGGCGAAGATCCGCGGGCTCGTCGAATCGGGCGACGCCGAAGGCGCGCAGCGCTGGACCAGCCCGTGCCCGGTGCCGGACCGCGGGTTCTTCTTCGCGCCCACGGTGTTCGCGAACGTCCACCAGTCGATGCGGATCGCGCGCGAGGAGATCTTCGGCCCGGTGCTGTCGGTGCTGACGTTCCGCACGCCGGACGAGGCCGTCGCGAAGGCGAACAACACGCCGTACGGGCTTTCGGCGGGCATCTGGACCGAAAAGGGCTCCCGGATCCTGTGGATGGCGAACCAGCTGCGCGCCGGCGTGGTCTGGGCCAACACCTTCAACCGCTTCGACCCCGCCGCCCCGTTCGGCGGCTACCAGGAATCCGGCTTCGGGCGCGAAGGCGGCCGCACCGGGCTGGAGGCGTACCTGAATGTCTGACCGCATCTCCGTCGCCAAGACGTACAAGCTGTACATCGGCGGCAAGTTCCCGCGTTCGGAGTCGGGCCGGGTGTACCCGGTGACCGACGCGAAGGGCAAGTTCCTGGCGAACGCGGCCCACGCGTCGCGCAAGGACGTCCGCGACGCGGTGGTGGCCGCGCGCAAGGCGTTCCCCGGCTGGTCGGCGGCCACGGCGTACAACCGCGGCCAGGTGCTCTACCGGGTGGCCGAGGTCCTGGAGGGCCGCCGCGACCAGTTCGCGGCCGAGGTCTCGGCCTCGGAAGGCCTCGGCGGCAGGAAAGCCGAGTCCATTGTGGACGCGGCCATCGACCGCTGGGTCTGGTACGCGGGCTGGACGGACAAGATCGCCACGGTCCTCGGCGCGGCGAACCCGGTGGCGGGCCCGTACTTCTCGTTCACGGTCCCGGAGCCGACGGGCGTGGTGGGCATCCTGGCCCCGCAGGGGTCGTCGTTGCTGGGCCTGGTCGAGGTCCTGGCCCCGGTCCTGGCCACGGGCTCGACGGCGGTGGTGGTCTCGAGCGCGGAGCGGCCGCTGCCGGCGATCACGCTGTCGGAGGTCCTGGCCACGTCCGACGTCCCGGGCGGGGTGGCGAACATCCTCACCGGACGAGCCTCGGAGCTGGGCTCGTGGCTGGCTTCGCACGGAGACGTCAACGCCCTGGACCCGACAGGAGCGGCCCCGGCGGACCGCCCGGGCCTGGCCCGCGAAGCGGCGAACACGGTGAAGCGGGTGCTGACGGTCCCGGAGGCGGAGCCGGACTGGACGGCAGCCCCGGACCTCACCCGGCTGCGGCGGTACCTGGAGGCGAAGACGGTCTGGCACCCGCTGGGCGTCTGAGACTTTGAGCGGAGGCCGCCACTCGGGTGGCGGCCTCCGCTAGCTCATCGTCACCGAGAAGTCCGACAGCGTGAACCGTGCCTTGCCGCCGCCGGTGGAGCAGAACTCGATGCCGTAGCCGATCTGGTTGATCGTCGGGTTCGGGGGGACCAGGCCCTTGCCGATCGCCCAGGCGATCATCGCCTTCAGGTCCACCGCTCCCGAATACTGCGTCGAGCGGGACACGAACGCCACGTATCCCTCGTCGTCCGCCCAGACGTCGTACGTGAAACCGCCTGCCGTGTACGTCGTCAGCTTCTCGCCCGCCGGGACCTGCTTGTGGTTCTCCGTCCAGACCATCACCTCGGTGACGCCCCGGCCGTTGCCCACGCCGTTCAGCCACAGGTCGTACGCCACGTCGTAGACGCCCGTGCCCGGGCCGCGGCCGGCGAACGTGGATTTGATCACCGAATAGTCGTTGAACGGTTTGCCGTTCAGGTTGTTGATGTCCTTGTGCACGTTCGGATAGGTTTTCACCGACGACGAATCGGGTTGGGTGGAATCGACGTACCAGTTGTCGTACGCGCACGCCCGCAGCGTTTCCGGGCCCGCTTCGCCGGCGTTCCACATGTTGTTGTGGACGTAGTAGCCGCCGTCCGACCAGCCGCCGTCGGGGTCGCTGGTCGTGAACTCCGGGCTGCGGCAGTTGCGCACCGGGCTGGTCGACGGCGCCGGCGGGGTCGACGGAACCGCAGGTCGGGACGTTGGCGACGCCGAAGTGGCCGGTGCGGCAGAAGAAGCGGCAGCCGACCCCGGCGCCACTGACGGCACCGGAGCCGTCAGTGATGCCGGGGTGGCGGCCACCGCCGCGCCGTCGACGGGCGTGCCGCCGCACCCGGCCAGCGCCGGAAAGGAAATCGCCAACAACACGGCCAGCGTTCTTCGTCGCATTTTCCCGCCCGCAGCTGCAATTCCGGCAGAACGAGGCGGAACCCTAACACGGAAATGCGCCGAATCAGTCGGGGTCGAGGTCCTGGGACGTGATCGGCCGGCCCGGCAGGGGCGAACCCGGCCGTGCGCTCAGCCCGTCGATCATGATGCCGACGCAGCGGCGGGCCGCCATCTCGGCCACCTCCGGCGTCTTCGCGCGCGCCTGGCGCAGCAGCGTCGCGAACAGGATCGCGATGTCCCCGGCGCCGACGTCCTCGCGGAGCTTGCCCTCGGCCTGCGCCCCCTCGACGAACCCGTCGAGGACGGCCAGGATGTCGTCGCGCAGCCGGCGGACCTCCGGGTCGTTCTTGAGGATCACCAGCGCCCGGTGCGACACCATCGCCAGCTGGACACTCAGCTGCAGCTCCACCGACTGCCGCAGCAGCCGCTCCAGCGCGTGCCACGACGACGTCTCCTCGGCCGCGATCACGCGCGCGTCGACCAGCACCCGCTCGAAGTTGTCCATGGCGACCGCGCGGACCAGCGCGTCGCGGTCCGGGAAGCGGCGGTACAGCGTGCCGACGCCGACGCCGGCCGCGCGCGCGATCTCCTCCATCGGCACCTCGGGACCGGAAACGGCGAAGATGCTCTTCGCGGCGGCCAGGATCTGGTCGCGGTTGCGCCGCGCGTCCGCCCGCAGGGTGGTCTCGGGGTCTGCCGTCATGCCGTTCGCCTTCCGCTGAATCGCGCGGGGTGATTCTCGCACGGCCGACCGGCCACGCACTGCCTCCTCGAACGGGTAGCCGGCACCTAGTGGACGACTTCCTTCCGCTTCGGTACCTTGGACCAGAGAACCGGAATGTAATCCTCCGCATACTTTCCGTCCGATTTAGGGGGTTCGAAATGACTGAATTGGCCGAGCCTGCGACCCGGGACGAGACCTTCCCGCTGGCCCGCACGTGCCCGTTCTCGCCGCCGCCGGCCTACGAGGAACTCCGCGAAGCGGGTCCCGTCCAGCGCGTCGGGCTGCCCGACGGCTCGGCGGCCTGGGCCATCACCCGCCTGGAGGAAGTCCGGCAGATGCTGACCGACCCGCGGTTCAGCTCCGACCGGTTCAACCCGGGCTTCCCGATCCTCACGAAGGACGGGCGCCCGCAGCGCCGCCGCTTCACCGCCTCGCTGATCAACATGGACCCGCCGGAACACGGCGCGGCCCGGCGGGAGGTCGTCGGCGAGTTCACCGTCAAGCGGATGAAGGCCCTGCAGCCGCGGATCCAGCAGATCGTCGACGAGCACATCGACGCGATGCTGGCCGGCCCGAAGCCCGCCGACCTGGTCTCGGCGCTGTCCCTGCCGGTGCCGTCGCTGGTCATCTGCGAGCAGCTCGGCGTCCCGTACGCCGACCACGACTTCTTCCAGTCGCGCAGCTCCACCCTGCTGAACCGGGAGGTGACGCAGGAAGTGCGGGTGCAGGCCGTCGAGGAACTGCAGAACTACCTCGACGGGCTGGTCGCGGCGAAGGAGGCCGACCCGACCGACGACCTGCTCGGCCGCCAGGTCCTCAAGCAGCGCGAGGAGCACGGCGACGCCGACCACGACTCGCTGGTCTCGCTCGCCTTCCTGCTGCTCCTCGCCGGGCACGAGACGACGGCCAACATGATCTCGCTCGGCACCCTGGCCCTGCTGGAGAACCCGGATCAGCTCGAAATCATCAAGAACGACCCGGGCAAGACGCTCGACGCCGTCGAGGAGCTGCTGCGGTACTTCACCATCGCCGAGTTCGCGACCTCGCGCGTCGCCACCGAGGACGTCGAGATCGGCGGGCAGCTGATCCGCGCGGGCGAAGGCGTGCTCGGCCTGAGCTACTCCGGCAACCGCGACGCGGCCGCGTTCGAAAACCCGGACGAACTGGACATCGAACGCGGCGCCCGCCACCACGTCGCCTTCGGGTTCGGCCCGCACCAGTGCCTCGGCCAGAACCTCGCCCGGATGGAACTGCAGATCGTCTTCGACACCCTCTTCCGCCGCATCCCGGAGCTCAAGCTGGCCGCCCCGGTGGACCAGCTGCCGTTCAAGCACGACTCCTCGATCTTCGGCCTCTACTGCCTGCCCGTGACCTGGTGAGGGAGACGTCATGACCGCGGTCCACGAATTCCCGATGACGCGGACGTGCCCGTTCGCCCCGCCACCGGCGTACGCCGAGATCCGCACGGAAGAGCCGGTCACGCGGGTGCGGCTGCCCGAGGGCAAGCAGGCCTGGGTGGTCAGCAGGCACGAGGACGTCCGGACCGTGCTGAACGACCGGCGGTTCAGCGCCGACCGGCAGCACCCGGACTTCCCGCAGCTGGTGCCGGGCTTCCGGCGGCCGGACGACGAGCGCACCATGATCACCATGGACGCGCCCGAGCACGGGCCGGCCCGCAAGGCCGTGCTCGGCGAGTTCACCGTGCGCCGGATGGAGGCGCTGCGGCCGCGGATCCAGGAGATCGTCGACGCGCAGATCGACGCGCTGCTGGCCGGCCCGAAGCCCGGCGACCTGGTCGAGACGCTGTCGCTGCCGGTGCCGTCGCTGGTCATCTGCGAGATGCTCGGCGTGCCGTACGCCGACCACGACTTCTTCCAGACCCACACGGCGAAGCTGATCAACCGCGACACGCCCCCGCAGGAGCGGCGGGCCGCGGTGGAGGCCGTGCGCGAGTACATGAGCGACCTCATCGCCGGCAAGGAGGACAACCCGCCGGACGACCTGCTCGGCAGGCAGATCGTCAAGCTGCGCGAAGAGGGCACCTACCGGCGGGCGTCGCTGGCCGCGACCGGGTTCCTGCTGCTGGTCGCCGGGCACGAGACGACGGCGAACATGATTTCGCTGGGCACGGTCGGGCTGCTGGAGAACCCGGACCAGCTGGCGCTGATCAGGGACGACCCGGGCAAGACGCTCGACGCCGTCGAGGAGCTGCTGCGGTACTTCACCATCGTCGACGCCGCCACCGCGCGGCTCTGCGTCGAGGACGTCGAGGTCGGCGGGCAGCTGATCCGGGCGGGCGAGGGCGTGCTGGCGCTGGGCTACGCGGCCAACCGCGATCCCGGGGCGTTCGCCGCTCCCGACGAGCTGGACATCGAGCGCGGCGCGCGCCACCACGTCGCCTTCGGGTTCGGCCCGCACCAGTGCCTCGGCCAGAACCTCGCCCGGATGGAGCTGCAGATCGTCTTCGACACGCTCTTCCGCCGGATTCCCGGCTTGCGGCTGGCCGCGCCGGTCGACGACCTGCCGTTCAAGGACGACGCGAACATCTACGGCCTGTACCGGCTGCCGGTGACCTGGTAGAGACGAACTGCCAAACCACCACAGGAGAAGAGGACCATGAAGATCATCGCGGACACCGGCAAGTGCGTCGGCGCCGGTCAGTGCGTACTCACCGAGCCCTCGCTGTTCGACCAGAGCGAGGAGGACGGCACGGTCATCGTGCTCGACGACCAGCCGCAGGGCGAGCTGGTCGAGAAGGCCCGTGAAGCGGTGCACGTCTGCCCGAGCCAGGCCCTCTCCCTGGAGGAGTGACACGCCGTGAGGGCCACCTCGCGGTGGCCCTCACGCGTTACTTGACCGCGCCCATGGACAGGCCGCGGACCAGGTGGTTCTGCGCGATCCAGCCCACGATCATCACCGGCAGCGACGCCAGCAGCGCCGCCGCCGACAGCTGTGCCCAGTACAGGCCCTCGCTGGTGATGAAGCCGACCAGGAACACCGGGACCGTGCCGGCCCGGGCCGCCGTCAGGTTGACCGCGTAGAAGAACTCCGTCCAGGAGAAGATCACGCAGATCAGCGCCGTCGCCGCGATCCCGGGCGCCACCACCGGCATGATGATCTTGCGCAGCAGCGTCGGCAGGTTGGCGCCGTCGATGCGGCCCGCCTCGATCATCTCGTGCGGCACTTCCAGGAAGAACGACCGCATCATCCAGATGGCCAGCGGCAGGTTCATCGACGTGTACAGGATGACCAGCGCCCACACCGTGTCGAGCAGCTCGGTGTTCTGCGAGATCACGTACAGCGGGATGATCGCCGCCACGATCGGCAGCATCTTCGTCGACAGGAAGAACCCGAGCGCGTTCGACGTGCCCTTGACCGGCGCCAGCGACAGCGCGTACGCCGCCGGGACGCCCAGCAACAGCACCAGCAGCGTGGAGAGGATCGTGACGAACGCCGAGTTCGACAAGTACGGCAGGAAGCCGCCGCCCAGGACGTTGCCGAGCTGTTCGAACGTCGGGGTGAAGAACAGCTTCGGCGGGTCGGTGTAGGCGTCCGCCTCCTGCTTGAACGCCGTGAGGATCATCCACAGCAGCGGGAAGACGAACAGGATCGCGATCACCCAGGTCGCGACGGTCAGCGACCCCTTGCCGTACTGCCTCTTGCGGGGCGCCACGGTGGTCATTTGATCCCTCCGCTCACCGAGAAGGTCCGGAACATCAGGCGCAGCGCGAAGGTCGCGACGATCATCGTCAGGATGACCACGACCACGCCCATCGCCGAAGACTGGCCGACGTCGAAGCCCTCGAACGCGCGCTGGTAGATGTAGTACGGCAGGTTGGTGCTCGCCGTGCCCGGGCCGCCCTGTGTCATCAGGAAGATGGCGTCGAAGCTGTTCACGATGTAGATCGCGCCCAGCAGGGTGGCCAGCTGCAGGAACCGGGACAGGTGCGGCAGCGTGATGGAGACGAACGTCCGCCACCGGCCCGCACCGTCCACATTGGCCGCTTCGAGGACGTCCTTGGCCTGGCTCTGCAGGCCCGCGAGGATCAGCAGCATCATGAACGGCGTCCACTGCCACACGATCTGCGCCATCACCGACGCCAGCGGGAACTCGGACAGCCAGTCGACGTCGGTGCCGAAGACGAAGTGCAGCAGCCCGTAGGTCGGGTCGAACATCGTCGTCTTCCACAGCAGCGCGCCGGCCGCCGGCAGGATCAGGAACGGCGTGATCAGCAGCGTCCGGACGACGCCGCGGCCGAGGAACTTGCGGTCGAGCAGGATGGCCAGGCCGAGGCCGAGCAGCAACGCGACGAACACGCACACCACGGTCAGCAGCACCGTGTTGAGCAGCGCGACCAGGAACGTCGTGTCGCTGAAGACGTCGACGTAGTTCTGCAGGCCGACGAACTGCCGTGAGCCGGGCCGGACCAGGTTCCACGACTGGAACGAGTAGAACACGGTGAGCACGAACGGCAGCTGCGTCACCGCGATGACGAAGATCAGCGCGGGCAGCAGCGGCAGCCGCCGCTTGGCCGCGGTGCTCAGGCCGCGTTTCTCCGCGACCTTCGCCTTCGCCTGGGACGTGGGGGTGGATACGGAGAGCGTGGACATCACTGCACCGCCTTGTACGAGTCGCCCACGGTTTGCGCGTAGTCCTGGGACTGCTTCAGCGCGTCTTCGACGGATTCGCGGCCGGCGATCGCCGCCGACAGCTGCTGGCTCACCCGGGTGCCCAGGTCCTGGAACTCGGGGATGCCGACGAACTGGATGCCGGGGTAGGGCACCGGGTTCGCCATGACTTTCTGCTGGTTCGCTTCCGCGATGCCGTCCAAAGTGGGCTTCGCGTAGGCCTTAGCCGCGTCGGCGTACTCGGGGATCGCGTACGTCGACTGGCGGACGCCCGGCGGGACGCGGTTCCAGCCGTAGGTCTGGCCGACCTTCTGCACGTACGCCTTGTCGGTCATCCAGGCCATGAACTTCCAGGCCGCGTCCTTGTCCTTGGCCACCTTCGGGATCCCGAGCGCCCAGGTGTAGAGCCAGCCACTCGCCTGCGTCTTGACGACCGGCGCGGGCGCGTAGCCGGACTTGCCGACGATCTTGCTGCTCGACGGGTCCTCGTTGGTGCCCGCCATGACCGTCGCGTCGTACCACATCGCCGCGTTGCCTTGGGTGTAGCGCGTGCCACACTCGGAGAACCCGGCGCTGGAGGCACCGACTTCGCCGTGCTCGCGGATGAGGTTGACGTAGAACTTCGCGGCCTCGGTGAACTCCGGCGACGTCAGCTTGGCGTTCCAGCCCTGGTCGAACCACTGCGCACCGAAGGTGTTGGCCACCGTGGTGAAGGGCGCGAGGCTCTCGCCCCAGCCGGGTTTGCCGCGCAGGCAGATCCCGGCGATCCCGGCCGCCTTGTCGTCGAGCTTCGCGGCGAAGTCCGCGATCTGCTGCCAGGTCGGCTTGGCCGGCATGGTCAGCCCGGCCTTGTCGAAGAGGTCCTTGCGGTAGGCCAGGAACGACGACTCGCCGTAGAACGGCACCGCGTACATCTGGTTCTGGTACGACAGCGACTGCTTGATGCTGGGGATGAAGTCGCCTTCGTCGTAGCCGGGGGTGGCCGCCATGTGCGGTTCGAGGTTCTCGAGCCAGCCGTTGGCCGCCCACTGCGGCGCCTCGTAGTTGCTGATCATGACGACGTCGAACTCGCCGCCCTCGGTGGCGGTCGACGCGGTGATCTTCGCGCGGGCCTGGTTCTCCGGCAGGGACACGAACTTCAGGCCGATGCCGGTGGCCTTCTCGAACTCCGGCGCGAGCGCGATGGCGTCCTTCATCTGCGGGTTGGACACGATGGCGATGACGAGCGTGCTGTTGCCGGTGCCGAGCGAGCCCGCGCCCGCGCAGCCCGTGGCCAGCAACGACGTCGCCGCGAGGAGGGTGAGGAGCTTACGCACGGCCACCTCCGGGGAGGACTTGCACCTTGAGGCCCGAACCGCTGCGCATCTTGGCCAGCGCCTCGGGGTACTGCTCCAGCGGCAGGGTGTCGGTGAGCAGGGCGTCGGTGTCGATCGCGCCGCTCGCCACCAGGTCGAGGGCAGCGCCGAAGCTGTGCAGCACGGCCATCGAGCCGACGACGGTGATCTCGTCGTTGTAGATGCGGAACGGCGAAAGCGCGACGCGGGCTTCGGCCGGCGCGACGCCGAAGACGAGCAGCCGTCCCCCGCGCCGGATCGAGTCGAAGGCGGCTTCGATGGCGGGTGCGGCGCCGGTGCAGTCGACGGCGACGTCGAACTTCTCGCCGTTGAGATCGCCTACGTCTTTTGCGGTGCCGACCGCACCGAGGGTCTTCGCGCGGGGCAGCCGGGCTTCGTTGCGGTCGACCACGGTGACGTGGGCGCCCGAGCGCTGCAGCAGCTGCTGCATGATCAGGCCCATGGTCCCGGCGCCGACGACGAGGAAGCGTTCGCCGGCTTCGACGCCGACGCGGCGAACCCCGTGCACCGCACAGGAAACCGGCTCGACGAGCGCGCCCTGTTCCCACGTCATCGCGTCCGGCATGCGGTAGCAGGTGGACGACGGGACGGCGACGTACTCGGCGAAGGCGCCGTTGACGGTGTCGCCGGTGGCGCCCCAGTTCGCGCAGAGGTTGCCGTGGCCGGCGCGGCACGGGCCGCAGTAGCCGCAGAACAGGGACGGGTCGACGGCCACCCGGTCGCCGACCTTCCACTCGCCCGGCACGTCGGCGCCGAGCTCGACGATCTCCCCGGCGAACTCGTGCCCGGGGACGATCGGGTACGGCGTGGGCGGGAAGTGCCCGTCCGCGATGTGCAGGTCGGTGCCGCAGATGCCGCACGCTCCGACCTTGACGACGACCTCGTGTTCCCCGGGTTTCGGATCGGGCACCTCGCCGACCCTGATCTCACCGGGCCGGTCGACGATGGCGGCACGCATGCCTTGCCCCTTTCTCGCGCTCAAACGAGCAACTTTGACCTATCGCGTCGAGAACATGTGAAGGCATTACAGGTCTGACGTCGGCGTTACGTCAACCTTTCGGCTGGATTTCGCGCTAGAATGCTCATATGAGCGCTTCTCGCAAGGGCGCTTCGCTCACTGAAGCGATGCTGCTCGCCACCGTCGCCCGGCGCTTCTACGTGCAGGGACGCTCCAAGCTGGAGATCGCCGACGAGTTCGGCGTCAGCCGGTTCAAGGTGGCGCGGATGCTCGACACGGCCATGGAGTCCGGCCTGGTCAGGGTGGAGTTCTCGCTGCCTGCGCCGGTCGACCTGGCGCTGTCGGACGAGGTGCGCTCGGCGTATGGCCTGAAGCGGGCCCTGGTGCTCGAACGCTCAACCGAGCGCGAGCCGAAGGAGGTCGTCCGGGCGAAGATCGGCGCACTGGCGGCCCGGTTGCTGGAGGAGATCGCGGTCCCGTCCGACGTCATCGGGCTGTCGTGGGCGCGGTCGGTGAACGCGATGACGGAGGCGGTCCGGTCGCTGCCGCGCTGCCCGATCGTCCAGCTGTGCGGGGTGCAGGCCGGGATGGACATGCGCGGCCGTTCGGTGGAGACGGTCAGCCGCGTGACGTCGGTGTCCGGCGGCGACGCGTACCCGATCTTCGGGCCGCTGGTGCTGCCGGACCGCCGGACGACGGAGACGTTGCGCCGTCAGCCGGGGATCGCGGAGACCTTCGGCCAGTTCCGTCTGTTGACGAAGGCGGTCGTCAGCATCGGCGCGTGGCAGCCGGGCGAGTCCACGGTGTACGACGCGCTGGACGAGGCCGAGCGCGCGGCGATCGCGGCCCGCGGAGCGACGGCGGAGGTCGCGGCGCGGCTGTTCGACGTCTCGGGAAACGCTCTCTCGACCGGCTTGGCCCACCACGTCCTGGCGATCAGCCACGAGGAGCTGATGGCCGTGCCGGAGGTGATCGCCCTGGGCTACAGCCGTCCGAAAGCGGCGGCGGTGGACGCCGTGTTGCGGTCCGGGATGGTTTCGACGCTCATCACGGACGCGGCCGCGGCAGTCCCGTTGCTGGCGCTGGCGGCGAAGAACCCACCGCGCTGATACTCCTCCGGGAGTACCTCGCCCCTGCCTCCGTACTTCGCCGGGCGCACTCCGGCGTCGTGCGGGTCCGGGGCGAAGCCCGGGTCGCGCCCGATGTGCGCGTGGGTCGTCTTGGCGAACCTGGAACCCATGAAGACTTCTCCCCGCTGGCGCCAGGCCGTCGTCTGGCTCCACGTCGTTTCCTCGGTGGCGTGGATGAGCCAGGCCCTGGCTCTCGTCGTGCTCATGTCGTCGGGTGCGCCCGCGATGGCCGAACGGCTCGACTCCGTCCTGCTCGCGCCGATGGCGAACGTGTCCGCCTTCACCGGCCTGCTGCTCGCCGGCGCGACGGCGTGGGGCTACTTCCGGCACTGGTGGGTGCTCACGAAGTTCGCGCTGACGCTGGCGCAGCTCTACGCCGGGATTTTCCTGCTGTCCCGGGCCCTGCGGGCATCGGCGGACACCTCGGTGGTCGCCTGGCAGCAGGTCGCCGGGGCCTCCCTGATGGCGAGTGCGCTCGCGTTCCAGGCGTGGCTTTCGGTCGCGAAACCGGGGAAGAAGACGCCGTGGTCGCCGTCCGCGAAGCCGCCGGCCGCTCCTACCTGGGTGTTCGTGGCGGGCATCGCCGCCCCGGTCGTCGACGTCGCCGCCGGGATCACCCTCGGCTACCCGCTGCCGGCCCTGGAGCTGATCATGCTGATCGTTCTGCTCGGGTTTGAGCGGCGACGACGGCGTCGCCGTGCTCAGCAGCCCAGCGGCCGAACCCCTCGATCGGCTCCAGCAGCGTCTCGCCCAACGGTGTGAGCGCGTACGCGCCTTCGCGGCGCTCGACGAGACCGTCGGACTCCAGGCGCCGCACGGTTTCCGTGAGCACCTTGGCGCTGATGCCGCCGATCGTGCGCCGCAGGTCGGCGTGCCGCCGCGGGCCGTCGCGCAACGCCCACAGCACCACCGGGTTCCACGTGTTGGCGACCAGGTCGAAGGCGAGCCGCGTGCGGCAGTCCGCGAGGAAGTCCATGGTTACCGTTCGGTTCCTTCCCGGGTTCCTACCGTCGTGCTGGTACCAGCCAAGCACAAGGAGGACGCATGCGGATCGGGATCTTCGGCACGGGCGGGATGGCGGACGCGCTGGGCACGCAGTGGGCACGCCACGACCTCATGGTGAGCGGCCGGTCCGACCCCGCCCCGCTGGCCGAGCGGCTCGGCGCGGCGACCGGAACGTGGCGCGAGACGGCCGCCTTCGCCGACGTGCTGCTGCTGGCCGTCCCCGCCGTCGCGATCGGCGAGGTGCTCGCCGAGGCGGGCCCGCTCGCCGGGAAGGTGCTGGTGGACTGCACCAACGACCCCGGACTGACGGGCGCCCCGGTGGCGTCGCGGATCGCCACGGACGCTCACGTGGTGAAGGCGTTCAACCTCGCCCACGTCGATGTCTGGCGAATGACGCCGCCGGCGTTCGACGGCCGCCCGCTGTCGGTCCCGTTGTGCGGCGACGACCCGGCGGCCCTCGAGGCCGTCAGCACGCTGGTGCGCGACATCGGCGCCAAGCCGGTCCACGCGGGCGGCCTCGACCGCGCGGCCCTGCTGGAGGCCACGGCGGCGTTCGCCATCGGGCTCTGGTTCGCCGGCGAAGACGCCCAGGCGATCCTGACCCCGATCGCCCCTACAAGATGATGATGTATTCCACCATGGTCCCCTCCTGGGTCGCGAAGCGTCCACGCTAACGCGAAACCACGCCGCCGGGTTGCGCTCATCGGCGCAACTCGGTCAGTGCGCGCCCACCTCGGTCACCCGGACGACCGCCATCCCGGCCTCGTCCGACGCGGCCAGGTCGACCTCGGCGCTGATGCCCCAGTCGTGGTCGCCGGCCGGGTCGTCGAAGATCTGGCGCACCTTCCAGACGTCCGGCTGCTGCTCGATCATCAGCAGCTGCGGGCCGCGGGCGTCCGGGCCGGTGCCGAGCGTCTCGTACTCCTCGAAGTAGTCCTCGATCGCTTCCTGCCACGCGTCGGCGTCCCAGCCCGAAGCCGCGTCCAGCTCGCCGAGCGGGAACCACGCCCGGCGCGCGAACAGCTCGACCCGGCGGAACAGCTCGTTGCGGACCAGGACGCGGAACGCGCGCTCGTTGCGGGTGACGGCCGGCGGTTCGGACGGCGGCCGCGTCGAGACCGGCCCCTCCTCGGTGGGGTGCCGCAGCGCTTCCCACTCGTCGAGCAGGCTCGAGTCGACCTGGCGGACGAGCTCGCCGAGCCACTCGATGAGGTCCTGCAGCGGCTCGGTCTTGGCTTCGTCCGGGACGGTGTGGCGCAGGGCGTCGTAGACGTCGGCGAGGTAGCGCAGCACCAGGCCTTCGGAGCGGGCCAGCTGGTAGAAGCCGATGTACTCGACGAAGTTCATCGCGCGCTCGTACATGTCCCGCACGACCGACTTCGGCGACAGCTCGTAGTCGGCGACCCACGGGTGGCCTTGCCGGTAGCTGTGGAACGCGCCCTGCAGCAGCTCTTCCAGGGGCTTCGGGTAGCTGATGTTCTCGAGGAGCTCCATGCGTTCGTCGTATTCGATGCCTTCGGCCTTCATGGCCTGGACGGCCTCGCCGCGGGCCTTGAACTGCTGCTGCGACAGGACCGGCCGCGGGTTGTCCACAGTGGATTCCACAATAGACACGACGTCGAGCGGGTAGGACGGCGATTCCATGTCCAGGAGCTCGATCGCGGCGAGCGCGAACGGCGAAAGGGGCTGGTTGAGCGCGAAGTCGAACTGGAGGTCGACGGTGAGCCGGATGATCCGGCCTTGTTCGTCCGGTTCGGACAGTCGTTCGACGACGCCGGCGGCGAGCAGCGCGCGGTAGATCGCGATGGCGCGCAGGATGAGCTTGCGCTGGGACGCGCGGTCCTCGTGGTTGTCCTCGAGGAGGTGGCGCATCGAGTCGAAGGCGTTGCCCGGCCGCGAGATCACGTTGAGCAGCATCGAGTGCGAGACCTTGAAGCTGGACGTCAGCGGCTCGGGGTCGGCCGCGATGAGCCGGTCGAACGTGCTCTCGGTCCAGTTGACGAACCCTTCCGGGGCTTTCTTCCGGACGATCTTCTTTTTCTTCTTCGGGTCGTCGCCGGCCTTCTCGAGGGCCTTGGCGTTCTCGACGACGTGGTCGGGCGCCTGGACGACGACGTAGCCGTCGGTGTCGTAGCCGGCGCGCCCGGCCCGGCCGGCGATCTGGTGGAACTCGCGCGCCTTGAGGTGGCGCTGGCGGACGCCGTCGTACTTCGTGAGCGCGGAGAAGACCACCGTCCGGATGGGGACGTTGATGCCGACGCCGAGGGTGTCGGTCCCGCAGATCACCTTGAGCAGCCCGGACTGGGCGAGGGTCTCGACCAATCGACGGTACTTGGGCAGCATCCCGGCGTGGTGGACGCCGATGCCGTGGCGGACCAGCCGCGAGAGCGTCTTGCCGAAGCCGGCGGCGAACCGGAAGTCGCCGATCAGCTCGGCGATGGCCTCCTTCTCGGCCTTCGACGTGACGTTGATGCTCATCAGCGTCTGCGCCCGCTCGATGGCCGCGGCCTGCGAGAAGTGCACGACGTAGACGGGCGCCTGACCGCCGTTGAGCAGCTCGGACATGGTCTCGTGCAGCGGCGTCAGCGCGTAGCGGAAGGTGAGCGGGACCGGGCGCTGCGCCGACGTGACCACCGCGGTCGGGCGGCCGGTGCGGCGGGTGAGGTCCTTCTCGAAGAAGGAGACGTCGCCGAGGGTCGCCGACATCAGGACGAACTGGGCGTTCGGCAGCTCCAGCAGCGGCACCTGCCAGGCCCAGCCGCGGTCGGGCTCGGAGTAGAAGTGGAACTCGTCGGCCACGACCTGCCCGACCGGGGCGTCGGCACCGAACCGCAACGCGATGTTCGCCAGGATTTCGGCCGTGCAGCAGATGATCGGCGCGTCCGGGTTGACGCTGGAGTCGCCGGTCATCATCCCGACGTTGTCGGCGCCGAAGATGTCGATGAGCTGGAAGAACTTCTCCGAGACGAGGGCCTTGATGGGCGCGGTGTAGTAGCTGCGGCGGCCCTGGGCGAGCGCGGTGAAGTGCGCGCCGACGGCGACGAGGCTCTTCCCGGAGCCGGTCGGCGTCGAAAGGATGACGTTCGATCCGGAGACGACCTCCATCACCGCCTCCTCCTGCGCCGGGTACAGCTCGATGCCCCGTTCGGCCGTCCAGGTGGTGAAGGCTTCGAAGAGGGCGTCGGGGTCGGGATCCGCAGGCAGGAGGTCTGTGAGAGTCATCAGGCGTCCATCGTGCCATCCGCTCGTCGCAAAGTCGGCAGGGGCGATCGCATCGCGAGTGGGAAACCCGTAGGCTTCGCGGTACCGCGCGTCGACTGGGTGATCCTTCCGGTCCCGCGCGCACACGGGCGGTACTCCGGAGGGCTTAGGAATGGCACAGGACATCATCCCGATCGAACTCGGCCTGCCGCAGGGCGACGTCGTCACCCTGTGGGCGCCGCGCTGGCGGGAAGACGGCGAGGAGTGGGAAGCGTTCCTCGGCGACGAGGACGACCTGTACGCCTTCGCCGATGCCGCCCACCTGGCCGCGTTCGTGCGCACGTCCGAGCGGCACGACCTGCTCGACCACCCGGCCTGGGACGCGGTGCCGTCGCTGAACGTGCCCGAGCTGATCCCGGACGAGGACCACACGTACGACCTCGTCGGCGTGCCGGAGCTGGTCGCCGAGGAGCCGGACGTCTGGCACATCGCGGAGCTGGCGGAGATCGTCGGCATCGTGCGGTCGCTCGCCGACGTGTGCGACCTCGAGGAGGTCCACGAGATCCTCGACTCGACCGAGGGCTTCTCGCTGCTCGACCAGGGCACGCTGCCGTTCACCGGGAGCGTCGGCATCCAGGTGTGGAACGACCTGTCCGAGACGGTGTCGCAGAAGTGGGACACCGTGCTCGACGCGATCGACGGCCTGGTGACCCAGCCGGAGGTCGACGAGAAGGTGCTGGAGCAGACGGCCGAGGAGCTGGCCGCGTTCCACGAGGAGTCCGCGGAGGCCGAGGCCGGCGCCGAGGGCGAAGAGGACCTCGAGGCGCTCTCGGACGACTCCGCTTCGGAGGAAGAAGAGGGCCCGGTCGGCTTCTGGGCCGAGGTCGGCATCGACCCGATCAAGATCATCACGTCGGGCGCGGAGTACTACACGCTGCGCTGCTACCTCGACGACGCCCCGGTGTTCCTGGGCAGCGAGGGCGAGATCGACGTGTTCACGTCTCCGAGCGCGCTCGCCAGGGCCCTGGCCGACGGCAAGGACCTGGCCGACACGGACCTCGCGGACGTGTCCACGTGGGACGAGGTCCTGGCCAAGGCGACGGCGGGCGAGCTCGAGATCGAGGTCGACCCGGAGAACACGTACGTCCTGACGGGCCTGGACGCGGACATCGCGGAGGGCCCGGAGTCGATCGACCCGACCCAGCTGGAGCTGGCGGTCGAGCTGATCACGGACGCGGCGGAGTGGGCAGGCGACGAATCGGCCGAGACGGCACTGGCGAGCAACGAAAGCCTGGGCTGGCTGGTGTCGTTCGTCCTGCGCCCGGACCCGACGCGCCTGGAGCCGTCGGCCCCGTTCGACGCCGAGCAGGGCGCGTGGCGCAAGCTGGTCGAAACTTTCGAGAACCGCCTGACGGTGGCTTGAGTTTTCTTCCGAAGGCCGCCTCCCGCGGGTTGGGAGGCGGCCTTCGCCGTGTCCGGGGTCCCGCGATGTCATGAAAGAGTCGTTCATGACATCTGACGCCGTGAACGGGTCGTTCATGACATCCTCGCTCGGCCGGACCGCTCCACAGTCCCGGCCGGTTGTGGACAAGTCGGCCGGCCGCGGCTTCGGCGACCGGTTTCCGTCGTAGGCGGCCGATACGCTGGACTCGGGGGGCGCCCCCGCGGGCGGTCAGTCTCGTTGGTGCTCGGCGCGGACCGGGACCACCAGCACCGCCAGGGCCGGGAAGACCGCCGCCACGCAGAAGGCGAGTGCGTACCTGCTGTCGCCGATCACCAGGCCCAGCAGGGGCGGGGTCAGGGAGGCCGCGATGTTCTGGCCCGTGTTCTGCGTGCCCATCGCGCGGCCCGACCACGCCAAGCCCGCCAGCTCGGCCGAGGCCGTGAAGCCCAGGCCGTTGTCCGCCACCGTGATCACCCCCGCCAGTGCCAGCGCCAGCAGCACCAGCCACGGCCAGGACGCGTCGCCCAACGCGACCAGGAGCATGACCAGGCAGCTCAAGACCGCCAGTACCCGCATCGGGCGCAGCCGGCTGCCGACACGGTCGGACCACCACCCCGACCCGAGCCGCCCCAGGGCGCCCAGTACCTGGACCACCGCCAGGTACCAGCCCGCCGACAAGGCGCTCCAGTGCTGCACCGCCACCAGGTACACCGGCGCGAACGCCGACACCGCGAACTGCGGAACCACCAGCAGCGCGCTCGCCCCGTGCACCCGCCACAGCGCCGCGTGCCGGTACGGAGACGCGCCCGCCGAGTGAGCCACGCGAGGCGGGCGCGGCGGGTCCGTCACCAGCCACGCCACCAGCAGCGCCACCGCGATCGCCAGCCCGGCCGGCAGCAGGACCGCCGCCCGGAAGCCGTGGTGCGCGGCCAGCGGCGGCAGCCCCAGCGCCGCGACGCCGACGCCGAGGGGCTGGGCCGTCTGGCGGATCCCCATCGCCACGCCCCGCTCGGACTTCGCGAACCAGCCCATCACGACGCGACCGCTCGCCGCGTTCACCGAAGCCGTACAGGCGCCGGCCGCCAAGAACACCCCAAAGAGGAGCCCGACCGGGTGATTTCCTATCCCGGCGTACACCAGGAGTAACCCCGAGACGCCCAGGCCAAGGGCCATGATGAGGCGCTCTCCGTAACGGTCCGCAGCCGCGCCCCACACGATCAGGGTGAACAACAACCCGATGCTCGGCGCCGCGACGACCGTGCCCGCCTCGGCCAGCGTCAGCCCCTCGGCCGCACGCATCGCCGGGACCAGGAACGGGATGCCGTAGAGGAACGAGCAGCTCGCGGTCTGCGCGGCGAGCCCGAGCGCGAGGATGAGCCACCTCCGCCGGCTCGACGAAACCTGCTCCCCCGCACCGCTCGCGACCTGCGCCATCTTCGCACCGTCTCAAATTATGAGAAGTTGTTCCTACATGGTGAACGATAGTTGGCATGACTAAGGACCGCAAGCGAGTTGCGGTCCGAAGCGGGGAGGGTCAGGCGAGGGCGGCGTACCCGGGCTTGATGACGTCGTCGATGAGCGCGAGCCGGGCGTCGAAATCGATGAACGCGGATTTCATCGCGTTGATCGTGAACCAGCGGAAGTCGTCGATACCATAGCCGAACGTCTCGTGCAGCGCGGCGAATTCGCTGGTCATCGTGCATCCGCTCATCAGCCGGTTGTCCGTGTTCACCGTCACCCGGAAGCGCAGCTTGGCGAGCAGGCCGATGGGATGCTCGGCGATCGAGCGGACCGTGCCTGTTTGGACGTTCGACGTCGGGCAGATCTCCAGGGGGATGCGGCGGTCCCGGACGTAGGCGGCCAACCGTCCAAGGTGGACCGTGCCGTCCGCGTCGGTCTTGATGTCCTCGGCGATGCGCACGCCGTGCCCGAGCCGCTCGGCGCCGCAGTGCTGAATCGCTTCCCAAATGGACGGCAAACCGAAAGCTTCCCCCGCATGAATGGTGAAGTGCGCATTGTTCTGACGCAGGTATTCGAACGCGTCCAGATTGCGGGTCGGCGGGAATCCGTCCTCGGGGCCGGCGATGTCGAACCCGGCCACGCCGGCGTCGCGGTAGCGGACGGCCAGGTTCGCGATCTCGAGCGCGCGGGCGTGCTGGCGCATCGCGCAGAGCAACGTCCCGACGCGGATCGTGCCGCCGTTCGCGGCTACCCGCCGTGCGCCCTCCGTGAACCCCGCCTGGACAGCCTCAACCACCGCATCGAGTGACAGACCGCGTTCGACGAACAACTCCGGGGCGTAGCGCACCTCGGCGTAGACGACGCCGTCGGCGGCCAGGTCCTCGACCGCCTCCGCGGCGACCCTGACCAGCGCTTCCTCCGTCTGCATCACCCCGCAGGTGTGCGCGAAGGTCTCGAGGTAGGAAACGAGTGAGCCGGAGTCGGCCGCTCGGCGGAACCAGTTGCCCAGCTCGGCCGGGTCGGTGGTGGGCAAACCGGCATAACCGGTCGCGTCGGCGAGCTCGGCGACGGTCGCCGGGCGCAGGCCGCCGTCGAGGTGGTCGTGCAGCAGCACCTTGGGTGCGCGGCGGAGTGTCTCGGTGGGCAGAACAGGGCTTTCGTCAGGCATCCCCCAACGGTAACCTCGTTGTCATTCCCCTACATGGCCGTAACTCTCAGGCTCGGGCTAACCCTCAGCGTTGAGGATCATGTCCCGAATCGGCCATCCGGGGGCAGCCTCCGCAATAGCCTCTTCACGGGGGCCATACAGACAGCAATTTTTGCAATCGATAAGCTTCGTGGCACGTCCCTCCATTTCCCCGCCGACGAAGGACACACAGCAGTGACCACTGACAACCACATTGCCGCCCCGTCCTTCGACCGGATGCGCAACATGCTGGTGCGCGCGGCCGAAGTGCGTGAGAGCGAGCAGCAGCAGATCTTCGACGCGCTCGACGACATCTACGCCCGCCTCGCGCCGGTGGACTCGCTGGGCGCGGTCCGCAAGCGGCTGTCCGAAATGCCCGACCGCACCGAGGTCAGCGTCCTGGCCGAGCGCCTCGACGAGACGATGTCCCGCCTCGAGGCCCAGGACACCGCGATCGCCGCGCTGACCCGCGCCGTCGAGAGCATCGTCGACAAGCTCGCCAAGCCCTTCGCG